>JAIXZE010000248.1 GCA_027489875.1 Verrucomicrobiales bacterium | reverse complement strand
TCCGCCCGCCTCCTGACCAGTGCTGGGGTCGCACGGGGTGAACGCTTCCGAGTGAATGAGACGGCTGTGGGCGACCAGGAGAACGCCAGCGTGGCGCTGTTCTCCGACGGTGCGAGCCTGTTCGTCTGGCAGAGTGGAACCAAGGGAACCCAACAGATCCGTTACCGCATCCTGGGTGCGGACGGGGTATT
Source organism: Verrucomicrobiales bacterium (assembly GCA_027489875.1). Classification (GTDB taxonomy): domain Bacteria; phylum Verrucomicrobiota; class Verrucomicrobiia; order Limisphaerales; family UBA9464; genus UBA6176. The sequence goes on along the minus strand of JAIXZE010000248.1, from coordinate 5,353 downwards.
CAGGACACCTGAGATGTCGCTGGGGGCAGCGGGATCCAAGGACGCCCGCAACCCCGTTGCGACCGTGTTGCGGGATGGTTCAGCCGTCATCGCATGGACAGACTCCCACCTCGACGGTGACATGGCGGGAGTAGCCCTCCAGAGGATCTCCGCGCAAGGCGCGAAGGTCGGAGATATCATTCAGGCGAATGACTACTCGGCCTACAACCAGCGCAATCCTTCCATCGCTGCCATTGAGGATGGCTTCGTGGTGGCGTGGGTTTCCGAACTGCAGAACGGCAATAATCGTTCAGACATCTATCTGCGACGATTCACGGGTGCTGGTGAGGCCATGGGGCCTTCGGTGCGCGCCAACTCCAACGTGGAACCGGCGTCGTCGCCTGCTGTTTCCGTCGTGAATGGCCAAATCTGGGCTGCTTGGTCGCGAATCCAGCGTCCGGACGTTGCCCCCCTCCTCATGACGGTGAAGGACCAAGCTCGCTGGGTTCTTCAGTTCCGTAGGTTCACTCCGGCCTTGGTTCCCGTTGGTGGTGAGTCGAGGCTCTCGGATCAGATCAAGGGCAACCAGACCCAGCCCCTCTTTGCGGAGTCGGGAGATCGGGTCATGGCCGTCTGGTCTTCGGACCAGTTCGATGGTTCTTCGTTGGGCGTTGCAGCCCGTTTCATGAACCTCTCGGGCCAACCTGAAGGCAGCGCCTTCGTGGTCAACACGATCAGTGCTGACGAACAGCTTCAACCCACGGTGGCGGCTGCCACGGGTGGACGATTCCTTGTGGCATGGTCGGATTGGCGCGGACTCGATGACGGCATGGAGATCGCGGTCCAACGTTTCGTTCCTGCCGCACAGCCGCTGGTGGCCTTGCCCGCGCCCGTGGTCTCCGGCCACTCTTCATGGCAGGTAAAGGCTGCATGGGCTCCCGTCCAAGGAACCACCATCTCCCATTATTTGGTTGAGTTCGACGGTTCGAGCACGTTTACGACTCCAAACCCCTTCTGGGAGTCACCCGACGTTCTTCCGGGAAGCCTGCATTCCGTTCGCGTTGGGTACGTTCTCCCCGACGGTCGCAAGAGTCCGCTCTCCGCCGTGGCTGAGGGCCGTTCCTGGGGCAAGGACAACAATGCCGATGGGTTGCCGGACGACTGGCAGTCCTCCTTCTTCGGCGTCAATGCGATCGCCTGGCCCAAGCCCTCGGTTGATACCGATGGCGATGGGGTCTCGGACCGCAACGAGTTTCTCGGTGGAACCGATCCAAAGGATGCGAGCGACAATCTGGCTGTCCAGATTCAGTCCAGCGAGCAAGGGCCGGTGCTGAGTTGGAAGACCAAGGCAGGTGGCATCTATCTCCTGCAGAGCTCCTCCGATCTTGAAACATGGAACGATGTCGGAAGTTATCGTTTCGCGACTGGAACCATCGATACCACGGTGACCCCCGGTTTGCCTGCCAACAGCTATTTCCGCGTGAACCGCATCCGCTGATCCCATGAAGAATCTTATCAAGCTCCTCTACGGTGTCGCCGCTTCTGTGGCGGTTGGTGGATCGGCGCACGCGTTCAGTCTGGCCGGTCCGCCAGCATCCTGGATGACGGCGGACATGAATTACGATCCCGCCTTCGGACCGATGACCCCCGGTGAAGGGTATCGCTACAACAGCCCGGTCCTCGTCTACGGATTTGACCAATCCTTTGTTGAGTTCTTCGGTGCCGAGGGTGTTGCGGCGGTCGAATCGGCCATCAAGATCCTCAACGATCTCCCGGCTGCTTCAGCCCTTGATCCGGCGAACTACCCGACGTCCACCGCCCGCGTGAACCAATCGGCACGACGCCTTCGGCTTTTCGACCTTAAGACGAGTGTGCTCTCGGCTCTGGTCGAAAACATGGGGTTGGTGGCTCCTGAGCGCTACGTCTGGACCTTGCGTCAGGTTGAACGGCCCAACGAGTTCACCCGCAACTTCCTTACGTTGCGCCGGAATTACGACCCCTTCACGGTGCTTCCCAGTTCCTTCATCAACGGGACACTCTATACCTTCCAGATCCAGCAGACGGCTCCCGATGTCTGGGAGGCCGTAGAGATCTCTGTGGATCCTGCGGAGCCCAACGTTTCTGTGGTTGGGTTCCTCGGGGGCGAAACCGACTCCGGTGTGGGACGCATCGATCCACGTGCGCAGCGTATCTACAATTCCCGTGGACTGTTTTTCAGCGGCCTGACCCAGGATGATGTGGGTGGACTTCGCTACCTGTACCATCCCGGCACGGTTGCGGTTGAACAGCTCCCCGCCGGAACGACCCTCCGGACGTCCAGTTCCGTGGATCAGATCACCAGCGGCGGCGGTGGCGGGCAAAGTGCCTGGACTCCGGTCTATGGAGTGGGTTTGGTCACCGGTGGAACCGGTGGGGCCACCAACACCACCGGTGTCGTTGACATCGGTGTCCGACGCGGTGTGGACAAGGTGACCTTCGTCCGCGGTGATGTTGGCAACCAGGTCTTGGGCACATTCCGCCGTCCGGTTGTGGTTCGGTATTCCGATTCCGTCAGCACCAATGGTGTGGGTGGTACCTTCCGAACCCAGAACGTGGAGCGCACTATGACGGCCCCTGACATCCTGTTCACTGCGGAGGACCTCGGGACGGGTGCTGGATTCCCAGTACCTGTCTTTCTTGCGAGGACCGTGGCCTACCAGAACCTGGGGCCACTCAATTCCAATCAGGGCGGTGCCGGTTCGGTCGGTGCATTGGGGCCCGGAATCAAGGACTCTGCGACGACTGTCATTGCGTTGGCTCGTGTGGGCCTGACCGAGTTGAACTCCTCGTCTGAAGACAACCTGACCGAAGAACAAGGCTTCACCAGCTACATGTGGGGCTCGTTTGATGGCAGCACCAATGCTCCCATCGTCTATCCCGTTGGCAGGGTGAACCTGCGTATGGTCGAATCCATCGTCCGCAATCGGAACTAATCACGAACCATGAAGCATTTACTCAGTTCGCTGGCTGCGTTGACGGCGGTTGGGACCTTGGTACAGGCCCAGACTTCGGAGCTTTACCTGAACCGGGGCTTGGTGGCCGATGACGTCACCATTGACGCCCGTGTGGTGGACAATCGCGGTGTCATGTTCTTGACCCCGATGACAACGGTGTTCGACACCCAGGGAACCGAAATCTATCGGAACTCTGGTTTGATCGTCGCCGAGCCCGGAATCCGATTTGGATATATCGGTGCCGACGGAACGCGTCGGGCCTCCCAATCCTTCTCGAACGCGCCCAATGCACGAATCGAATCCAAGGATAGTCAGGATTCGGCCCGCGAAGCGTTGGCCTTGGTCCTTGACGGCGTGCCAACCGGCATGTTGACCACCGATCAGGTCAGTGCATTGAGCAGTCGGGTCTTCAATCCATACCGGAATGGTCCTGACAGCTACCTGAGCATCTGGGCTGATACCATCGTCAATCGCGGTGCCATCTTTGGTGCCGCCGGCGGTGAGTTCTGGATGCGTGGTCGCGATGTGGATCTTTCCCGATCCATCCTGGGGATCAATCCTCCTTCGGACCAGATTGCCGAACCCACCGAGGAGGGCACTTTCGAGCCAATTCCTGCGAGTAGCGAAGTTCACTGGGGATATGGGGATAGCGTCTTCAGCAGCTTGCGCAGCATTCGTTTTCAGGAGTTCGACCAAGATGTTGACGGTGAGACCGTCACCAAGACAAACGTAACCATCGAACTCAATTATCGGGTGGGGACACCCTCCCGTCCGATCGGTGTGGACAATTCGACGGATGCGGCGACTTCCGGCATACTGGAGAGGTTGCGGCTTCCAGATTCTGATGCCACTCAGTTGGTCCTGAACGAGGACGTGGTTCCGTTGATCTGGAATTCCACGACCCCGGATGCGGCGAGCGCCAGTGCAACCAATCCGGCCACCAATCAGGTTTTCACCATCGTTCTCGTGCGACGTGCCTCGACCAACCTGATTGTCGATGCGTCCTTCCTTCCTCCGCAGCTTGGGTCGCAGTGGTCGCATCCAACAGTTCGTCTCCGTCTCACCGGCGTGGCGACGAACAACATCACGGGCAAGGATGATGCCGTCAGCTATATCATCGACAACACCTTTGGTTCGGATCCCTTCCGTCTGTATCTGACCAACCTGAACACCGGATTGGCCTCCCGTCCGACCAACCTTTCGATCTCGCGACGGACGACCCGAGGTGTTTCGAGTCCGTTTACAGCAGCGAACACGGCAACTCCGGCCGCTTTCAGCAACGCGGTGGCGAATCTCCTCACAGAGTTGGAATCGCTTCCGAATCCGACCTACAACATCAACGAGTTTGATGGAGGCAACGGGGAGGCCCCCAATGGGACGACCCTCCTGCGCCCGGATCTTTTCACCACCTGGATCGGGCCCGGGGCTACGAATCTGGCGTTCACGAACCTCGTGAACACCAGCACGCCCTACATGGCCTATCGCGTCGAGTTCGGGATTGTTCCTGGTGCATTGCCTGTACCCCTGTCGGTTCCCAACATTTCGCCGACGAACAGTGTGGGCCGTCTTCATATCGAGGCGGAGAACCTCAACCTCGAGTTGACCCGCATCCGTGGTCAGGGTCCCGTGATCCTCAAGTCTCCCAATGTCACCTCGACCCGGTTGGCTTCCATTGATGCGCCGTTCGTTCAGGCAGATCTGGGTAGTCGTTCCGGCACGCTCAACTTGAACGGCTTGTTCCAAGCCTCGGTGCAGCGTCTTTCGGGTGCCATCCAGATTTACTCCGCGACGTTCACCAATCTCTCGGAGGTGGAAGTTCCTGCTCCGCCTCCGGAAGACCCGGAGGCCGAGCCGGGTGAACCGACCATCGTGGGGTTGGAAGCCATCTTCCACGTCATGATCGTGGATGCGGATCTGACTCCGTCCTTCCCGACTCCATTCTTGGACCTCTCATTGCGCTCCACGAACGTCAACATCGGTGACAATCTTCAAGTGAGTCGGTTCGCCACGATCGCGGCCGAGAACCTCACCGTGAATGGGCGTCTGATCATCCAGGGTGACTACGGTGACTTCGGTGATACGGGTCTTGGCGCGGCCAACCTGCCGATCCTGAAGAATCTCACCAACAACGGCATTCTCGCCGTTTCCAATTCCGTGGTGCTCGGATCCGATCGCCCGGCTCCGCTGACGTCATTCATCAACAACGGCCTGTTTTTGGCAGCCACCCTGTCGATTCGAGCTGATGACGTGGTGTTCGGTCGCGATTCCAACGTTCGGGCAGAGGCGGGAGATCTGCTGATTGACGCCCGTCGTTTGACGATTCTCTCCGCAGGCACGTTTGACCAGGATCGGATCGAAGTCCCAACGAACTCGGAAACGGC
>JAIXZE010000231.1 GCA_027489875.1 Verrucomicrobiales bacterium | reverse complement strand
TCGCCGATCCCGGATCACGGCTGGATGTCCATCGCCGCCCTGAAGGCCGGCAAGCACGTGGCCTGCACGGTTCCCATGGCGACGTCGGTGGAGGACTGCAAGAAGATCGTCGATCTCGTGAAGAAGACGGGGCTGCGGTACATGATGATGGAGACGGTCGTGTATGCGCGTGAGTTCCTCTACATCAAGGAGCTCTACGAGAAGGGGGCCTTGGGCAAGGTCCAGTTCCTCCAGGCATCCCATCAGCAGGACATGGACGGCTGGCCCAATTACTGGCCCGGTCTTCCGCCGATGTGGTACGCGACGCATTGCGTTGGTCCCGTCGCCGGCCTGCTCAAGCTCACCGCGGAGTACGTCTCCTGCTTTGGTTCCGGGACGATCCGTCCGGAACTGGTCGAGAAGTACAACTCCCCGTTCGCAGTGGAGACCACGCACATCAAGTTCAAGGATTCGGACCTGAGCGCGCGCATCTACCGGTCGTTGTTCGACACCGCGCGCCAGTACCGCGAGAGCATCGACGTCTACGGTTCCAAGGCTTCCGTGGAATGGCCGTTGATCGAGCACGAGCCGATGGTCCTGCACCGCGCCAAGCTTCCCGAGCCGAAGATTCCGAAGCTCGTGAAGGCTCCGGACTATGCGAAGCTGTTGCCCCGTTCGATCCGTCCGTTCACGACCAAGGGCGTCTACGACATCGGCAAGAAGACGCACCTGAGCTTCACGCAAGGTGCCGGCCACGGCGGGTCGCATCCGCATCTGGCCCACGAGTTCGCCACGGCGTTGGCCACCAATCGCGAACCGTTCCCCAATGCGCGTGAGTCCGCCAACTGGACCTGCGTCGGGCTTTGCTCGCATGAGTCCGCCCTCCAGGGCGGCAAGATCGTGAAGCTGCCCAGCTTCACACTCTGAGGTCCCGGCCCGCACGACGGGCCTGCCGCGCGATCAGGACATCCCTGGTCGCGCGGTCTCCGGGAGCCGGCGTCCACGGACTGCCCAACTGTTTTCAATCCGACGCCCCTCAAGCCATGCGCAAGGTCGCCCTCCTCATCGAGACCTCGAATGCCTACGCGCGCGGATTGCTGCGGGGGGTGATCGCCTATATCCGCGAGCATCCCACGTGGTCCATCTACCTCGCCGAGCACGGCCGGGGCGATCGGCCGCCCACGTGGCTGGCCGAATGGGAGGGAGACGGAATCCTGGCCCGGGTCGAGAACGCGGCGATGGGGAAGATCCTGCGGAAGCTCAAGAGCCCGATTGTTGACCTTTCGGCGGCGCGACAACTGCCGTCGATTCCCTGGTTCGAGACGGATGATGCCGCCATCGCGCAGCTGTCGGTCGAGCATCTGCTGGAGCGGGGGTTCAAGAAGCTCGCGTACTGCGGGGACCCACGCTTCAACTGGTCCAAGTGGCGGGGCGAACACTTCGAGCACGCGGCGCGTGCTGCGGGCGTGGAATGCTTCCACTACCAACCTGGCCTCAAGCTGCCGCGGGACCACACAGGGCAGGTGGCCGATCTCCAACGTTGGCTCGGGCTGCTTCCCCGTCCGATCGGCATCATGGCCTGCTATGACTTTCGCGGGCAGCAGATCCTCGATGCCTGCCGCATGAGCGGGGTTGCGGTGCCCGACGAGGTGGCGGTCATCGGCGTCGACAACGACGAACTCCTCTGCGAGCTGTCGCACCCGCCCCTGTCGTCCGTCGTGCCCAACGCCCATCGCACGGGCTACGATGCGGCGGCCCTGCTGAACGCGATGATGGACGGCCGCAAGGTGGGCGGGGAAACCCACCTGATCCCGCCGGTGGGCATTGCCACCCGGCAAAGCACGGACGTGCTGGCCATCAACGACGCGGTGATCGCACGAACCGTCCGGTACATCCGGGAACACGCCTGCCGGGGCATCAACGTGCAGGACGTCCTGAAGGCGGTCCCGCAATCACGCCGTCGGCTTGAAAACCGGTTTCGCCGGTTGCTGGGCCGCACCCCGCACGACGAGATCATCCGGGTGCAATTGAACCGGGTGAAGATGTTGCTGACCGAGACTGACCTTTCCCTCGCGCAGATCGCGGAGAAGGCGGGGTTTGAACACGTCGAATACCTGAGCGTCGTGTTCAAGAAGGAGATCGGCCTCCCCCCGAGCCAGTATCGCGCGCAGCATCGACGGTGAGCCGGAACCATGGCCGTTGAGATCTCGCGCAGAGGGGCAGGGGCGCGGAGAGGTGGGGCCTTTCAGTCACTGTCATAGAGTCACCCAGCGGTGCCCAAACTTCCCTTTCCCCGTATCCCTCAGCGGCTCTGCGCCTCTGCGCGAAATTTCTGCTGCATGGATACGGCTGAGCATGCCGGAAGGGCTGCATCGCGAGTGTTCGCCTTCGTCTGGGTGTCTTGCGAGGCTAGTGCTGCTTCAAGTCGATGTTGATCCCGAGTTCGGAAATCCTTTGTCGTGCGAGCCGCTCGAGTCGCTGAGCCTGGAGGACAAGCGTTCGACGCAATCCAGCGGAGACATCCCTTTCGCTGATCACCCGTGCCAGATTTGCTATTGTTGTCGCCCTCCGAGCGATTCGTACATCGGGGTGCTTTCGGTGCTTATAGATCGATTCCGGAATGATGCATCCCTTGTATGATTGGGGCAGGAACACCTCACTTTTCTGGGGCATCTCCTT
>JAIXZE010000295.1 GCA_027489875.1 Verrucomicrobiales bacterium | reverse complement strand
CTCAGCCAGCCAAGGATCAGTTGGGCCGCAGCCGAACCAACGGCGGCCGCCAATGCTGCCAGGCTGTAGGTACGGATGAGGCGGCTGGAGTCCGATTTCATGGGGGATGGCTGCAGTGCGCACCAAGTTGGGGTGTTCGTTCTCAGCCGGCAACCTTCTCGTTGTGGCAGGCCTGGAAGTTACGGGGTCTCCCGCCTCATTCCATCGAGCAAGCTGCCTCGTTGGATTTCTGCGACACATCCGTTGCAAGACAGAACTGTTGTATTCTTTGCCCCGCGCCCGCACTTCCGCCGTCATCCGCTTCCTCCCCAGCCTGGTGGCTGTCCTTTGGAGCTCTTCGGCGTAGGGTCCGCAGTCATGGATCGACGTGGATTCGTTCAGGCCCTGGCGGTGGGTGCCGCGGGATCGGTGACCTCTGGCGGCAGGGCAGCGGAGGCGGTCTCCAGCCCGGCAGTCCCCGCGGGGGACACCGGCCGGCTGGCCACCACACCGTTGGTCCTTCAGGCGCCCCGGGCGGATGGCGTCGAGGCGCTGTGGGGTGTCCGGGAGCGATGCCTCGGGCGGATTGAATGGCGGTCCGCCGACGGCACGAGCGGCGGGGTGCGGTCGGATGCCTTCGGATTCAACCCGCAGGGGACGCGGTTCCTGCGGATCCGGTTGTCCGGGTTCAAGCCGGGCACCGTTCTTGAGTTGAGATCGGTCACGTCCGCCGTGGAAGGCTCCGCCCGGGAAGAGTTCAGCGAGTGGAAACGGTTCCGCACGCTGGATCCAGGGGCTCGCCAGACACGATTCACGGTCTGGAACGACACCCACGTGAACCAGGAGACGATCCAGCGGCTCGACGAGGTCACACCCGCATCGGACTTCCACATCTGGAACGGCGACACGTGCAATGACTGGCATCGCGAGGAGGACCTGATCCCCACGCTCCTCAATCCCGGCGGTCGCGACATCACCCGGGGGCGTCCGATGCACCTTGTCTGGGGCAACCACGACGTGCGCGGCGCGTGGGCGTTCCGCATGCCGGAACTGGTGGCCACGCCCACGGGTCGACCCTTCCATGCCTTCCGGTCTGGCCCGGTCGGTGTCCTCTGCCTGCACACCGGGGAGGACAAGCCCGACGATCACCCGTCCTTCCGGGGGCGCGTGGCGTTCGACACCCTGCGACAGGAGCAGGCCGCGTGGTTGCAGGAGGTCATCCGCACGCCCGAGATGCAGAAGGCGCGTTACCGGGTGGTGTTCTGTCACATCCCACTGCGGTGGATCGACGAGTCCGCGCAGGACTATGCGAAGGGTGGATTCGACCGCCATAGCCGTCGGAGTCGGGATGCCTGGCACGGCGCGCTGACGCGCTGGAAGGTGCAGGTGATCGTGTCGGGTCACACGCATCGCACGGCGTGGATCCCGGCGGACCGGAGCCATCCGTACGGCCAATTGGTGGGCGGCGGCCCGCAGCCCGCGTCAGCGACCTGGCTGGAAGGAAACGCTGATGCCAACGCGTTGACCCTGACGCTGCGCAAACTCGACGGCACGGTGGTCCATGAAGTGCGGGTCCGACCGGTGGGGGGATGAGGGACGTGGTAGATGGTTGTTGAACGGGAACAGCGGCCGGGTGGGTGGGGAAAGGCGGGGGAATTATATGGAGTGCTGGATTGACCCCATTGCCATCGCCCCGTTCAACTTCTCAATCGGGGCCAGTGTCAGAATGCGCCTCCGATTTCGATCCTCAGGTGGTGCCCCTCATTGCCCTCTGATCAGAGATCCCGGGTCGAGACGGCCTCGATCCCGGGCGCAATGGGATATCGGTTCGGGGGCCGGCCAATGATGGACGCCCGGGCGACACGCGATGGACCGAGGGTGTGCAGGGCGTGGTGGAGGTTGACGGCATCATCCGCCGTCGGATGCTCCTTCCACTTGGCCTCCCACAGGGAGAGTTCCCCATCCGACTCCGTGACGAAGTCCACTTCGCGGGTCCCGTCGCGCCAGAAGTAGAGGTTTCGTGTGGTGGGTGCCGATCGGCGCTCCCGATGCCGGAGTTGGGCCGCGACGTAAGTCTCCCAGATGGCACCCACGAAGGCACACTGGCTGATCGCGTCCGGGGATCGGAGATTCAGAAGTGCGCACAGGAGCCCGGTGTCGGCCAGGTAGAGTTTGGGGCTCTTGATCAGACGCTTGCCTTGATTGTTGAACCAGGGCTCGAGGAGGAGGATCTGGCCGGCTGCCTCGACGATCGAGATCCACTGGTTGATGGTGGAGGGAGCGACTCCGACATCGCGTGCGAGATCGGCCTTGTTGAGCAGATTGGCCGAGCGCAGGGCACACGCGCGCAGGAACCGCTCGAAATCCCGAAGGCTTCCCACCTGGGCGAAGGATCGAACGTCCCGTTCCAGATAGGTTGCGATGTAGGAGTTCAGGAAGGAAACCGGATCCAGTGACCGGTCCTCCCAAAGCTCGGGCCATCCCCCGCGCCACAAGCGTTCGGTCAATGGGGCATCCGGGTGGGCTGCCAGGATTTCCGTTTCCGAAAGGCCTTCGAGTGTCAGCAGGGCCGCCCGCCCGGCGAGGGAATCGGACACCTCCTTCATGAGGCGGAACTGCTGGGATCCCGTGAGCAGGAATTGGCCGGACTGCTTCCGCCGTTGATCCACAACCCCCTTGATGTGCCGGAAGAGCTTTGGGGCGTATTGCACCTCATCGATGATGACCGGGCAGGGATGCCGGGAGAGGAAGGAGTCCGGATCCTGTTCTGCCTGCTCGGCTTCGCTGGGGAGGTCGAGTGAAACGTAGGAGTGCTTTGGAAAGCAGCGACGGAGCAGCGAGGTCTTGCCGGTCTGGCGGGCGCCGGAGAGGACCACCACGGGTCGCTTGGCGGCGAGTGCAAGGACCTCGGCCTCGATGGTACGGGTGATCCACATTGTGATAAAATGCGATGCCATCGCATTTTTGCAAAGAATTGTGTGCTCCCCGAATTCCCTTCCAAGGGATGCAACCTTCCATCGTGAGACTTCACACTTTCCCGTTCATCCCATGGGGGATGTCCTTTCGAGTCCTACGGAGTAGGGGCCCCGGTCATGGATCGACGTAGGTTCGTTCTGACCCTGACGCTGCGCAAACTCGACGGCAGCGAGGTCCATGAAGTGCGGATGCGGCCGGTGGGGGGATGAGGGCCGTGGCCGATGGCCGTTGAACGAGACCAGCAGACAGGTGGGTTTGGAAAAGCTGAGGGAAAGGTACAACGTATGGGACTGACGCCGTTGTTCCCCTCCCATCGTTCCCTGCCTACCGAGGACGGGGTGACCACAGGTGCGAAATCGGCAGTCCGTGCAGGTTCGCCGCGAAGGGAATGACCTCACTGCCGGTGTAAAGCACCACGCCGCGAACCCAACGCTGGCCCGCCGCATTCGCCATCGCCTGCAATCCCCGGACATCCGAGCCGCCCAACGTCGCGCCCGCCTTGACCTCGATGCCGACCAATCGCCCCGAGCTGTCTTCCAGGACAATGTCCACTTCCTGTCCCGATGCGGTGCGCCAGAAATAGAACTCCGGCTGGGTTTCGCTCCAGGCCGATTGCTTGCGCAATTCCATCAGCACGAAGTTTTCCAGGACGCCACCGGCCAGAGCGCCATCCACTTTCAATCTCTCCAGGGTCAGTCCCAAGAGATGTGCCAGCAGGCCGGTGTCCTGCAGATACACCTTGGGCGTCTGGATGATCCGCTGGCCAAGGTTGCTCGACCACGGCCGCAGCAGCTGAACCAGGAACGTCGCTTCGAGCAGGGCGAAGTATCGCTTCAGCGTGGTTTGGGGGAGCGCCAGTGAGCGCGACAGATCCGCGAAATTCAGAAGGTTGCCGGCGCGAGTAGCCACCACCGACAGCAGGCGCGGCACGGCCGTCACGTCGGCGACATGGGTCAGGTCGCGAATGTCGCGCTGAAGGATGGTCGTCAGGTACGACTGAAACCACGCCTTGCGACGAGCCGTGGTCTTGCGGCCAATCGCCAGCGGATACCCCCCTTTCAGCACCGTTTCAAACAGGTCATCACGCTGCAGGCGCTGGTTTTCTCCGGATGTCCAGACTGGTTGGCTGGAAAACAGTGCATCCACGAAGCCTTCTTTGATGCCATGGACTTCGCCCTGCGAGAACGGCCAGAGGGTCAACAACTCCATGCGACCAGCCAACGACTCGGACAACTTCGGCAGGAGCAACACATTCGCCGAGCCGGTGAGCAGAAAACGTCCCGGCTCACGCTTGCGGTCAATCGCCATCTTGATGGCTGTGAAGAGCTCCGGGACGTGCTGGACTTCATCCAGCGTCACTGGCGCGCTCAAGCCGGCAATGAATCCATTTGGGTCCCGCTTCGCCGCCTCCAGAACGCCAGGATCGTCAAAGGTCAGGTATTGGCGACCTTGCTCTTCAAGTTCAGGCAATCGGACCAGAGTGCTCTTGCCGGTTTGCCGCGCGCCATTGATCAGGACGGCGGGTGTGTCCTCCAACGCCTGGAGGAGTTGCCCGGTGAGGTGGCGGCGAATCATGGTGGTTAATCAACCAAACATTGGATGATAATCAACCACAGTTTGGCCGGACGGAGCAGCCGATGTCCCCGCCCGGAGAGTCCTTTCGCCTCGGCGTTCCTGCCCCTCTGCGCGAGTTTTCGACTGCAAAGAGATGACGTCGACGTCTGGGACTACGCCTGCCGGGAAAAGTTGATTCTGATCACCTGCAACCGGCAGGCCTTCCTTGCGCTGGTTGGCTCTTCTCCAGGGACCGGCTTGATCGTCCTGAATCGGAGAAGGACCCGCCAACGTCAACGCGTTGACCCTGACCGTGCGCAAACTCGACGGCACCGTGGTCCATGAAGTGCGGGTGCGGTCGGTGGGGTGATGAGGGCAAAGGGTCTCACGCGAAGAACCGACCCTCTACGGAAAGGGAGTTTTGCAGCAATGAACGGGCGGTCTTCAATGCATGCGCCGGGTGAGGGCACCCGGCCTTCAGCCTCGACCCATTGAAGGCCGCGTGACCCCACGCGGCGCATCCCCAATCCCGCCGGGTGAGGGCACCCGGCCTACAGATTCGTGGCTCGGACTCAACGAACGTGTCCTCAGTTCGTTGGTAGCAAAGAAGGGTGTGAAAACCCGG
>JAIXZE010000345.1 GCA_027489875.1 Verrucomicrobiales bacterium | reverse complement strand
GATGCCTTCACGCCGGAGGCGTGGGAGCGGGTCGGGCATCGTGGGACAAGGCGATCACCCGGAGCGACGAGGACGGCGCCACCCCGTTCCATGCGGGGGCGGGGTCCGGATGAGCCCAGGCAAAGCCGACCCATGAGAATCGGCTTGTTCGGCACTTCCGCGATTGGCTGCTGGCGAGGCGTTCCAGCGGCATGCCCGCACCCTTGGAACCGCCGCTTTGCGGATAGGCGTTAGCTTCTGGCCGTTGGGATGCGGAAAACGCAACGGAATGACTCCCACGCCGCCTACAGCCCCCAGCGCAACCGGAAGAACCGGACCTCTCCAGCATCCGCTGGCACATCCACCACCCATCGCCCGCCCTCCTGGCGGGGTCCGCCCGACCATTGGGTCCACTGCGGGGAAACGATGCTCTCCGTGGACTCCAGCACGACGCGTGTGACATCGCCTGGCCAGGACAATCGCAGGCCCGTCGGTGTCCGCAGCAGGGAAGGAGCCTCCAGCGCGGGGACACGCACCTGGACGGCCTGCGCCGAAACAACCGTGCCCAACCGGTTCGAGGCAAAGGCCCGGACCCACAGGTCGCTACCCGGCACCGCGGCCGGAAGCCGCAGTTCGAAGGTTCCGTTGGGCCGATTGGGCAGCAGGGCCGACGCCGGCCACGCCGCGAGTTCCGTTCCGGCATCCAGCGGGCCGTAGGCCAGGCGCACGTCCGCGGAAGGCACGTTGGTCAGGAGCAGGCTTCCACGCGCCAACCACCCCTCGGGCAGGGCGGGATCGACCGCGGTAACCCCGACCTCAAAGCGGGCACGCTCGCCCTTCAGGAAGACAGCGCTCACCTCGGGTGCCGCGAGTGCCCGCGAATGGATCCGCGCGTCGGCGATGGCCCCATCGAAGAAGAGGGCATTCGCGCGACTCTTCCCGATCAGGAAGTTGGCCGCCGAGACCGAGCCGCGGGTATAAGCCAGGGACGCGGCAAGGATGCCGTTCGTATAGAAGCGCGCGGCACGGTCGTTGAACGTCAACGCCACATGCTGCCATGTCCCTATGCGCACCGGCACGCCCGTTTCCCAGAACCGGTCGTCAAGGATCACCCGGAAGCGTCCGGCATCCAGCCCCCATCCGGTGCCATGCTGACCCGGGACATCGCAGTCGAACACGCTCTCGATGAACGCGACATCGTCCGAACTCCGCGGCCGGATCCATGCCGACAGCGTCAGTTCACCAGCGTTCTGGACCGGGGTGACGATATGGGTGGAAGTCCCGTCAAAGGCCATGGCTCCGTCCAATTGGCCGGGCGTTCCCACCAGCGAGGCGTCCCGCTGGTTGCCACTGGCGTCGGCGATCCGCGTGCCGACGGTCTCGTCCATCCGATACCACGCCACGAGGTCGGGATCGTCGGGTGGCGGTTCCGCGAGCTTCGCGATCTCCGCTGGAGTCAGTTCCAGGACGTGCACCCGCACCGAATCCAGTCTCCCGCGGAACCCATGGCCATCCAAACCGCGGCCCAGCGCATTGAACTGCGCGGCAGCCGGAACATTCGGTGCCAGCACCGCTCGCGGGTTGAGGGCAAACGGCCCACGTGCCACCTCGGCACCATCGCGATAAAGGATGGCGGTTCCGGATGCGATCGTGAACGCCACATGATGCCAGCGTCCCGTCTGGAGGATCCCGCCACCGAGCGTCGCGGACTGTCCGCCTACGAGCGCATGCAGTCGGAGGGTTCCGTTGGCATCTGCCGGACTGAACCACAGCCGGCGATCCTGACCGCCAGCGAACTCCAGCAAACGTTGGTCCGGCGCTCCCCCGTCCCATCGGACCCAACAGGCCACGCTGATCTCGGCAAGGTCGGCGACATCCCGATCGAGCATGACGTGCGATGCGCCGTCCAGGCGCAGCACGCCGCGACGTCCCTCCCACTGCGTTTCCCAGACGGGGCTCCCGCGCAACACGCCGTGCGTCGCGCCATGGAGATCCCGGGCCAGCACCGCTTCCGGACCCGCAAATTCATACCCGACGAACAATCCCCGAGGAGCGGTCTTCGACGCGATCGTCGAGGTCGAGAGACCGCCCCATTCCCAGCCAAAGTGGAACCCGTTGGTCGCCGCGTTCCCGTTCACACAATCGCCATCGAGCACGGCATCGCCACCGATGACCGCCCCACTGCTGGACCACAGCGTCGTATAACCACGCACCGTGGCGCGGTCTCCGACATTCGCGCTGCCAATCAGGGTGGCGTGGCCGGCCACCCGCGCCATCCCGCCCACCCGGGCGCTCTCGGAGAGCGTGGCGGTGTCCCGCACGACGGCGTTCCCCGTGACGCGCGCATTGCCCCGCACGAGGGCATTGCCGCTCACCACGGCATCATCCCGCACCTGCGCCGTGTCCCGCACCACCGCATGGTCCTCGACGCGAGCCCGCCCCCGGACCTGCGCGGTGCCCAGCACCCGGGCGTTGGGACCGACGAATGCGGTCGGATCAACGACCGCCGAGGAAGCCCGCCATCCGCCGCCGTTGGAATGGCGCACGAGCCCAGCCGTGCTGCGGTCGGCGATGCCCGACCGACATCCCGTGAGCTGGACCTCATAGGGAAACCGGGCGCGCGCTGGGTGGCTGGCATAAGGCTGGTCCCGATCCAGATGCAGGCTCGGAAGGATCTGGTCGGGTGTGGCGGCCACGCAGAGGAACAGCCGGGTAACATCCGGGCCCAACTCGTAGGTCAACGTGCCTTCGCGTTGGAGGGAACTGTATCGGGTCTGGCCAGCCCCGGTGACCGCCACCAGCGACCAACGCCAGTCCGCACCCCGCGCCGCATCTGGACGCCCACGGAATCGCACCGTGACACTGCGTTGCGTGCCGGCGGGCTCCACCAGCAATTCGTGATAGGCGAACGCATATTGCATCGGGGCACATTCGGCCGGTGGTTCCCACCAATCCGGCGCGTCGGGACGCTGCTGCAGCACGCTGTATTGGAGTCGGTCCGTCAGGGTGCCATCCTGCGTCCCGAGCGCGGCGCGCATCTGACTCTGCCGGCTATAGTCCCAGGTGATGTTGCGACGGGCGTACAATCCCATGAGGTCCTTGACGCCCGGATCCGGGGCAAGCCGTTGAAGGGTTTCATAGATCAGTTCCCGCGGACGCGACTCCTGCCAGACGCGCGCCACGAAGGACCGGCCATCCGCGCCGACCCGGAGCGACGCGAGACCGTCCGGGTTCTCGTCCAGATAGAGGAAGATCGGCCAGTGATCATAATAGTGGACGCCATGGCCGTGGAAGAGGTGACCGGTGCGGGGGAAGGCATTGCCGGGCGCGGATCCGGAGGCGGGTGCCGGATCGAACGCCGAGTTCATCGCGTAGAGCCAGCGCTCCCGACCGTAGTTCGCGTGTGCTTCCCACCACGGACCCATCGGCGGATTGTCGGTATATCCCCCGCCCTGGTGCATCTGCAGCACATGCATCAGTTCGTGGGGGACCACCCATCCCGGAGGATCCACCCGCAGTCCGTCCGGCGTGATGTTGAGCCGTCCGAAATCCCCCGAATCCCCGCCCGCCCAATAGCCGCCGTACCACGTCGTGATGTTGACCTTGTATTTCCGGCCATCACGCCGGGAGGCCGTCCAGGATTCAGCCGGTTCCCGGTAACCCAGCTCGTTCACGAAGACCTGCCACGATTCTTCCAGGTTCCGCAATGTCCCCCGCGCCATGTTGGTCCGCCAGGCGGACTGCGTTGCCACCACCGGATCCCACAGGAACCGGAAATGCTTCGATTGCATGTCGAGCGTCACCCGGCCCTGGTCGTTGGTGGCCCCGGGTGCGGGATTGCTCGTACTGTACCGCGGCACATACACGTCGCCTTCCACATCCCCCGTCCGGATCCAATCCAGACTGAGATCCGAGCCCAGTGAACTGGCGGCCCCCGGAAACTCCAGTCGGAGATCCGTCAGGCGTCCCCGCCACAGCGGAACGCGACCGAGGTCCATCCGGTAGGTATGGAAGGCTCCATCCTGGGCGACGCTTTCGGCCGGTACTTCCACGCGGCGGCTCGTTGCGAACCCGCCCTGCGCGTTGAGCCCTGCGTCTGCCACCCCGAACTGGACGGCAATCGGCCCCCGGTAGGTCGCCGGCAACCGGAGGCGGAACTCCAGGAGATCGTGAAATCCAAGGTCCAGATCAGCCCCACCCGCAATCGCGGTCCGTTGAAGCGCGGCCCCTGTTCCTATCCGGGCCGTCCACGTCTGGCCGTCCAACCGCACGTCCGTCAGGCCCATGCCAGTCCAGCCTTCGGCAGCCCCTACCGCATTCCATTCGCCGGCACTCCACGAAAGCACCAGCGGCAGGACCGGATCCACCTGCGTCCGCTCCGGACCCGCCAAGGCTACACCGCAGCCCAGCCAGACTCCTGCAAACACCCTTGTTACACGCCTGAACAACCTCGAACTCATAAAGGACTTCATGAAAGCACTCCGGAATGCCTCCGAACTTAGCCGGGACCGTGCCACGGCCAACTTTCGAGTGGCACAGCCCGATACGACCGTTGCACCGCCTCCTTACATGAGGAATTCGAGCGGATAGCCAATACGGGGTCGCGAAGCGCACCCCGGGTTCACATGGAGAACGGAAACAACCCTGCAGGGGTTGAAGCATCCGCGGCCTTCGCACCCCGCCGGGGTGCGGATTCCATCACGACGCCCCTTTCCCCGGGTGCGTGCTTCGCACGACCCGGGGCTATCGGCTCCCATCCCTCCGGGATGCCTTCACGCCGGAGGCGTGGGAGCAGGTCGGGCATCGTGGGACACGCAAATCGCCCAGGCGACGAGGACGTCGCCACCCCGTTCCATGCGGGGGCGGGGTCCGGATGAGCCCAACTCGATGAGGAATGACGAGGAACCGGGACCGCTGCCCTTGCCGCACGCGTCGGGATCGGGATCGGTATCGCCATCGGAATCGAAAATGAAGTGGAGCATGCGGTTCGAACCTGATCCCAAACTCGAACTCGTCCCCCGCAACTCAATCCCTGCGGATGTTCTGATCACCCTCCGTCCGGGCCTTGCAGTACTGGTGGGACTCGCCCAGGAGTCGGGGGCTCTGGAGGTTGACATCGTTTGCCGAGGCTTGTGCACCCCAAGAGAACAACCACTCGAAGAAGGGCAGCCAGCGGCTGTCCCGGACCTGGTCGAGGAAATAGATCTCGTGCTCCTTTTCCTTCAGACCCATCTCGTAGAGGACGGCGTCGTGATCGTGGATCCCGAGCGAGTGGAAATGACGCATCATGACGAAGTATTCGCAGACGTTCCCGCTCTCGAGCCGTCCGGCAAAGAAGAACGGCATGAAGCGCCCGATGACATGGCAGGCGAGGCCGATGAGCGTGCCGATCACCCGGAACTTGAACTCGTAGAAGCCCGAGATCGGGACCCCGTAACGTTGCATCAGCACCAGAACGTTCCTTCGGTGATCCCATTCGTCCTGCTCGATCCGTTGGACGGCCGCGATGACCACCGGGTCGCGAAGGGATCGGGCGTGTCCCACATACGCGAGGGCTGCCGCGCGTTCGGCAGAGTAGGCACGCTGGAGGAGTTCGATGAGGGCCGGATGCCGCAGTTCCATGGTGAGGATTTCATTGAGGACGTCTGTGCAGGGAGCCAAACCGCCTCGGGGACACAGACTGCCCCGGCCGGTTCCCCGTTGGAAGGCAGTCTTGTCCACATCCCACGCTTGCCTTTTGTCACTTTGCCATACAAAGATGGCATCGAAATGGATCCGCGAGACGCCCTGGACCAACTGGAGACCATCCGCCTCCTGATGGAGCGCTCCGCCCTCTACCGGCGCGCGCTCGGCCCCATCTGCCTCGCCATCGGGTTCCTGGGGGCTGCCGCGGCCGCCGCCGCGTACCTCCTGCCCATCCAGGGCTCCACCTCCTACGCCCTCTGGTGGCTCGGCACCGCTGCCGCCGGCCTGCTCATCGCCTTCACCATCGCCCGCAAGCAGGCCGTGGGTGCGGCCGAGCCGTTCTGGTCGCCACCGACCCGTCGCGTGGCGGAAGCCGTCCTGCCACCGCTCACGGCGGGAGCGCTGCTCGCGGTGCCGTTCATCCTCGGTGAGGACTGGGCCAAACGTGTCGTGTGGCTGCTGCCTGCCCTGTGGATGATCCTCTACGGATGTGCGTTGCACGCCGCCGGGTTCTTCATGCGCCGCGGCATCCGACTTTTTGGCTGGGCCTACATCCTTGGCGGATCAGGCCTGCTCCTGTGGTGGACCTGTCCACTCAACCAGTTTCCGCCCGTGGGCGATGCGCACGTCGCGATGGGCCTTGGGTTTGGGATCGGGCACCTCGCCTACGGCGTGTACCTCCATTTCACCGAGAAGTCCGTCAAGCCGTGAATCCGGAGCCGTTCCTCCAACTTGACCGGGTCATCCACGAGAAGGCGCGCCTCGCCATCGTGTCGATGCTCGCGGCGAGTCCGGACCTCTCCTTCACGGAACTCCGGCAAACATTGCAACTCACGGACGGCAACCTGACCTCCCATCTACGCACCCTGCAGGAGTCCGGTTACCTCGCCGTCACCAAGGCCTACCAGGATTCCCGTCCGCTCACCACCTGCTCCCTCACCCCTGCGGGCCGCAAGGCCTTCGCCGATTACCTCAACCGCCTTGAGGAGATCGTCCGGCAGGCGCGGTCGATCAGTTGAAATTTCTGCAATCCGGTTTTCTTTGAACAGTCAGTATTGAGTCGTGTCGGTCAACTTTGTACTGCAAAGCCAAAATGAAGCTGCAACGCGCATCCCACCTCGGTTGGTGCTTCGGCGTCCGTGACGCCGTCCGCGACGCCAAGTCCGCCGCCGCCAACGGACCTGTCACCATCCTCGGAGATCTCGTCCACAACCCCGCCGTGGTCGATGACCTTCACAACCACGGGGTGCTGACCCGACACGACCCGGCCGAGGTCACCACCCAGAACGTCCTCATCACCGCCCATGGGGCGTCGCGTGTCCGGATGCAGGCGTTGCGGGACCTTGGGTTGACCGTGACCGAGACGACCTGTCCCCTCGTCCACAAGGCCCACGCCGCCCTCGACGGCCTGGTGCGGCAAGGGTGCCACCCGGTCATCATCGGCCAGCGCAACCACGTCGAGGTCCGTGGGCTGTCCGAGGATCATCCGGGCTGCGATGTCGTGCTGTCCGAAGCGGACATCGACGGGTTGGAAGCCCGCCCG
This sequence comes from Verrucomicrobiales bacterium, assembly GCA_027489875.1. Classification (GTDB taxonomy): domain Bacteria; phylum Verrucomicrobiota; class Verrucomicrobiia; order Limisphaerales; family UBA9464; genus UBA6176. The sequence continues at coordinate 8,234 of JAIXZE010000345.1, read as the reverse complement.
CGTTTCGGGGTGGTCAGCCAGACCACCCAACCGATCGCACGTGTCCGGCAACTGGTGGAGTACCTCAAGACCCGTTTCCCCGGATCCGAGGTGCGCTTTCGCGACACCGTCTGCCAGCCGACGAAGGACCGGCAGAAGGCGGCAGAAGATCTCGCTGCCGCCTGCACGGTGGTGGTCGTCGTGGGCGGACGGCACAGCAACAACACGCGCCAGCTGGTCGCCACCTGCTCCCGCTTCTGTTCCCGGGTCCACCACGTCGAATCCGCCGCCGAGGTGGATGCCGGATGGTTTCATCCGGAGGACCACGTTGGCTTGACCGCCGGCACTTCCACCCCGGACGAAACCATCGAGGCGGTGGAAGCCCGGCTGGCGAGCATCGCCGCGACCTGTTCGGCGGCGGCGTGAATTGCGGGGTTCACCCTTCGGGAACATCCAACCGGAAGAAACCGGTGCGGATCTGGCCCTCGATGCGCGCCTGGACCCAGATCCAGTAGGATCCCGCCTTCGGAAACACCATCGGGAAGGTCACCTCGCCACTGGCCAGCAGCCGGCCCACCACATCGGCCGGAAGGGCCCCCAGATCCCCGCACACGACATCCGCATTCTTCGCCGCGGCATCGCCGCCTGCGCGCAGCGCAAACCGACGCGCCGCCGCCATCGAAAGGTTGCCCGCCGGATGCAGGTGGCTGAACACCGTTCCATCCTCGGACGCCACCACCGCGTGCCCCGGCATGCGCAGGTAAGGTTGCAAGAGTGACGGGCGATTGTCCGCCTCGCGGAAGCGGGCCACCAACCGCACCGCTTCCCGCGGCCGCAACCGCCCGTCCACATCGAGACGGACGACGCGTCCGTCCCCGAGCGGGTGCGACTCTCCAAGCGGAGACGAACGTCCCTCGTGCCGCGAATCGTCCGGGTCCGTGAAGCCACCTCCCAGGATGGGTTCCGTCACCACCAAACGGTTGGTCAACGTCTGCGTCGATCCCATCGCGTGCGTGACGTCCAGGAAGACGTGGTAGTCCCCCCGCGGCAGGTCACCCACGGTCGAGCGCTTTACTCCTTCGGGCGTCGCTTCCGGATGCAGGTGCAGGAACATCGGCGCGGGCCCTGAACCCACCACGAACGCATGGAGCAACCGACCGTGGTCCGGCACCAGGTCCCACACGCCGCTGCGTCCGCGCCACGCGGGTTCATCGAAGCCGAACTCCAATCCCGTGCGATCCGACGTCACCGTCAGGATCACGCGTTGATCCCGCACCCTTGCGTCGTGGTTGCTGTCCTCTGCATTCCACCAGCGTCGTCCGCCCCAGACGGCCGCCATGGCGACGACGGTTGCCAAGCCCGCGCCCAGCAGTCCGCGCCACCAACGACCCCGCGGTTCGCCCGCCACCGTGCTTTCCCGGAAGGTCACGTATCCAATGCAGACCCAGCCAAACACCAGCAACGCGCCAAGTACCGCCAGCAGGATCTCCATCCAGCGGGGCATCGGCGTGCGTGCTGTCGCGAGGGAATTTGCCGGAACCACGAGGGTGCCGCCGCCTTCCCCTTCGACCTCCACCACGACGCCGTAGGCACCGGCTCCCATGAACCACAGTTCCCCCTCGAACAGCCCCGGTTCACCGGCCACCGGACGCGCCGGATCCGGCCGCGGGGCTCCCGAGCGATCGGTATCCCAGTGCAACGGCAGCACCGTGACGCCCTTCGCCTCGCCTTCGAGGATGCGCACCCCGATCTGCGCCAGTCCCGGCACCACGTCCGGTTCCTGGACCACGACGCGTACCGGGAACTTTCCGGCGCGGCCCTCGAGGACCACATAGGGCATGCCGAGATGCGCCGACACCCGCAGCGTCAGCAACACCCACAGCACCGGCACCAGGCCCATCCAGTAGAAAGACTTCATCGGAGGACGGAGGAATGGAACCGGCCCGTGACAACGCCGACCCCGGCGGAACCCACCGCCACCAGGAGCGCCCAACCCAGCTTCGCCACCGTTACTGGATCCCGCTTCAGTCCCCAGTACTCGCCGCGCCACTCGGGACGGCTCGCGTAACTGAAGAAGCGGTTGCCCGCGAAGAAGGCGTTGTCCCCGGAGGGACCGATCAGGAACTCACTGAACCCCCATTGCACGGGCACGAACACCGCGAGGAACAGCACCGCTGCTCCCAACGCCAGCAAGCCGTCCGCCCACCAACTCCGCCAGCGGCGGAAACACAGTCCGTACAGATCCAGCACCAACGCCGGCACCACCAACAGCAACGGGAACGGCGGCGGCACCATGTGCGTCACCGGATTGAAGATTGGCGCGAGCTTCGGTTCGGCCGGAAACAGGGGCAGCAACCAGATCATGCTCATCGACACCAGCGCATAGACCGCCGTCATGGCTGTCGCGCCGAAGCGCACCCCTTCCACCCGAACGAAGGCCACCAGGAACGCCGGATACATCGCCGCCGACACCAGATAGAACGTCGCCGTGCGGTGCAGGTTCGGATAGCTCAGTTCGGTCAGCAGGATCGAGGACAGCGCCAACTGGATTCCGCCGGCGAGGAGCATCAGCAGCGTCCCTCCGCGACCACCCGTCCGGTTGCGGGCGGACACGGTCAGCAGTCCCGCACCGGCCACGACCGCGTACATGCCGATCGCCAGCAGCGCATGCGGTGGCGACAGGATCTTCACGTCCAGGCCGTACGCGTTGTGCCACCAATCATCGAAGGGCGCGCTGGTCAGCATCGCCACCGCACCCCACACCGCCACCCACGAACCCAGAGGGCCACGGAAGCCCAGGATTCCCACGGTGCGATCCCGCCATTCGTCCCGACGCCAGAACGTCGATGCGAGGATCATCCATCCACCCAGCAATCCGCCAATGAGCCCGCCGAGGTGGATCAGCAGGTGGGCGGGTGTCCAGAAGGTGTCGCGCCCGATCGTCGAATGCCACGAGATGTCCCAGATCACCCCATAGACGATGCAGGCCGCGCCGAAGACCGTCACGGTTGGCACCCAGCGCCATTCCCCGGGCTGTGGTTCATGGGTCGCCGCAACGTCCGTGGCCGGTGCTTCCCAAGCCACCACTCCATCCGCCGTTCGCAAACCCTGATCCATGTCGCGATCCTGTCCGCTTCATCGGAGCCAGACAACCCACAAGGCTGGAGGGGTGGGGGGCCTCACGTGGTGTCCTTCATGATCCGCCGCGTGGGGGCACGCGGCCTACACTTGGAGGGAGTTCCCAGATTCCAGATTCCAGATTCGTCCTCACGTCGTCTACCTCTGGGAATGGCTTCAAACTTGAATCCTGAAACTTCAAACTTTCCCCCATGACACGACGCACCGTCCTCGCCTGCGCCCTCGCTGCGGCGGTCTTCCACAGCTTTCCCCTGCTCGCGGATTCCACGCACACCCTCGCCTACGCACCGGCCCCGGTCGACAACCCGCTCAAGGGTCTCGTGCCGTATCAGGCCGACGTCCGCTCCCGTTTCCCGCATTCCCTCGAGTTCAATTACATCGCCTACGCCTCCCTGGTGAAGGGGTACGACACGTTCGACTGGACCCCGCTGGAACGGATGCTCGACGACATTGCCTCGCGCGGACATCAGGCTGTCTTCCGCATCTACCTCGAATATCCCAACAAGAAGGGGACGATCCCGGACTTCCTGATCCGCGACGGACTGAAGATCCACACCTACATCAACACCAACACCCAACCCCTGCCCGAGGCTCCCGTTGAAACGCCCGACTACGAAGATCCGAACCTCCGCCGCTCCCTGAAGTCCTTCATCGCGGCGCTCGGGCGCAAGTACGACGGCGATGCGCGCATCGGGTTCATCACCGCCGGACTACTGGGCACCTGGGGCGAATGGCATACGCATCCGAGGAACGACCTTTTCGCGTCGAAGGCGGTCCAGACCGAGGTGATGGATGCCTATGAAGCCGCCTTCAAGGCCACGCCGGTGCTCCTGCGGTACCCCGCGGGCAAGGGCGATTCCCGAAAGGCACCGAACGCCGATCGGAACTTCGGTTACCACGACGACTCCTTCGCCTGGGCCACACTCGCCACCGGACGCAAGCAGGACAGCTGGTTCTACATGCCCGCGTTGCTGGCCGCCGGCCCCGCGGCTGAATCGCGCTGGAAGACACACCCCATCGGAGGCGAGATCCGACCCGAAGCCTGGGGCCAGGTCTTCGATGAGAACCCCGGCAACCCGCAGATCCAGGATTTCGCCCGATGCGTTGAAACCACCCATGCGAGCTGGCTCATGGACAGCGGGATGTTCCGCAAACAGCAGGATCCAGAGCGGATCCGTCGCGCCGAGAACCACGTCCGACGCATGGGCTACGAGTTCCATTGTCCGACGGTCACGCTGGGCCAGATCACGGACCAACGTCTGCCGGTCTCCATCGACATCGAGAACCGGGGCGTGGCGCCGTTCTACGCGGGATGGAAATCCGAGTTCGGCCTGCTGAAGGACAACAAGGCCGTCTGGTCGACCACAAACACCCACCTCCTCACCGGCATCCTGCCCGGCGACAGACCGAACCGCTGGACCCAGACCCTGGATCTGCGGGGTGTCCCACCCGGTACCTATACCCTCGCCCTCCGCGTTCCCAACCCATTGCCCAACGGAAAACCCCTCCGCTTCGCCAACGCCACCCAGGACGCCCACGCCCCCGGTTGGCTCAGCCTCGCTCCGGTTGTCATCCAACCCTGAAACCAGGGAACCGGTGGCGGCCCTCATCCTTCCGCTTCGACCTCGATCTTCAGCCCGGTCGCCACCGCGAGGAGATCCGCCTTCTTGCGCGCCCCGAGGACTTCGGCCTCCAGTCCGTCCACGCCCGAAGCCACGATCCGCACCGTCCCTTCGATGCATGCAGCTCGAACGTGCTGCGTCGCCTGGATGTGACGCCGGTCGAGCCCGTCCGCGATCCGCAGTAATCCCGCCAACCAACGGATGCGTCGTCGCTCGTCTGCCGAACGTTCCGCGAACGCTTCGTGATCCGCCTCCGATGGAATCGACTTCCGATGGTATCGCGCCACCAGCGAAACCATCGCAACGACCGCCGGTGGAACCTCCGTCCAGGCGTGTTCGCGGATCAATCGCGCCGACTCCTTGTGATGCCCCTTCCCGTCCGGCTGCGTCACGGTCCACCCGATGTCGTGCAGGCACGACGCTGCGTCCAGGATGGCGCGATCCAATGGCCCACACCGATGCAGGAACTGGAGGTCATCGAACAGCGAAACGGCCAGGTCGCGCACGTGCAGGACGTGGACGGGTTCCGTCTCGTACTCTGTCATCAACGCCTCGACGCCCACGGCGAGTCCCGACGGCACCCCTTCAGGCATCGGAACCCTCCCCGAGCATCGCCGCGAATCGCAGGCCCCGCGTGCTGACCCCCAGGGAGCCGAACCCGAACACCCGCAGCACCGCCTCGTAGATCGCCACGCCGAAGAGGATCACATCCGCACGTTCGGGCGGCAGTCCAGGCCGCGTCCGCCGCACTGCCAATGGTTCGGACCACAACGCTTCCAGCACCACCGAGAGCCGGTCGCGGCCGAACTCCGCCGACTCCACCAACGCGCGATCAAAGGTGCCGGTGCCCGCCTCCATCAAGGCGAGGATCGCCGTTGTGCCCCCGACCCCGACAACGATCTCCGGACGCGACGTTTCCTGCATTGCCTTCCCCAATCCGGGAAGCACGGCCTCGGTGAGGAACCCGTCGAGCCAGGCCCGCAGTTTCGGCAACGCATCCGGTCCCGGCGGATCAGAGGGCGGAAACCGCTCGTGCATCCGGACCGATCCCAACTTGAAGCTCTCCCGGAACACCAACCGTCCCCCGACACCCAGGATGAACTCCGTGCTGCCTCCGCCGACGTCGATGATCAACACCGGACGCCCCGCGTATCCCGGATCCGTCATCACGCCGCGGAATCCCAACTCCGCCTCCACCTCCCCGGAGATCACTTCGGTGACGAGTCCTGATGCCTCCTGGATCGCTCCCAGCAATTCGTCGCGGTTGTCGGCGTCCCGCGCGGCACTCGTGGCCACCACGCGGACAGAGATCGCGCCGTGTTCCCTCGCTGCTGCGGCATAACGGGCAACGGCAGCCGCCGTCAGCGCGATGGGCTCCGCCTGCAACCGGTGCGTTTCGTAGAAGCCCCGGCCCAGGCGCGTCTGCTCGCTCGTCTCCCAGACGGGCATCACCACGCCGGCATCCACGTCCGCCACCAGGACCTTCACCGAATTCGTACCCACATCGATCACAGCTCGTCGCGCCATAGTTTCGTCCGTTGTTCCGCGCATGAAACCAGAGGCTCCCCCCCGGCAACCATCCCGAAGAACTGCGGCAGCTTGCCGCTGCACGTCGCGTGGATACAGGATGTATCTACAATGGATCTCCTGATCGCCGCGCAGGCCCGGAGTCTGGGAGCCACCTTGGTCACTGCGAACGACAGCCAATTCAAGCGTGTGAAGGGACTCCGGATTCTCACCTGGAAGTGAACCAGCCCAACGGGGCACGCCTTCAGCGCGGGCGCATCTGGACACTGCCCCCTGTTGGAAAGGATGTGGGGCGGCGATGTCCTCATCGCCATGGGAACGGCTCTGGAACGGCGACGAGGACGTCGCCACCCAGTTCCATGTGGGGGCAGTGCAAGATGCGCGCCTTCGGCACCACTTCAATTCCGCGGCACCTGGGACCGCTCGCGATAGAACTTCTCGAAGCTGTGTCGGCCGGACGGGAGCTTTGGAGCGCCTCCTCCGCCCAAAGTCGGATGCCGTCCCGCGTGACACACTCGAACAACGATCGTCGAATCGGGCACATGCAACGTCTGCTCCTCCTCGTTGTCCTGCTGCAAGCGATCCGGCTTGTTGCGGAGGACTCCACCAATGTGGGTGACATCCGCCGGATGCCTGACGCGGTCCTCCTTGGCGAAATCCAGCAGCAATCCACCGTGGAAGCCGGGGTTGGCTTCACGGCACCGGACGCGGTCGTGAAGCTTCAGACTCCGTCGATCGTCCTCCCGCCGTTTCTCCGCCTGATCCGGCAGACCGGCGAGGCGGAGGATCAAGGCGTCCGGTTCACGGTCCGGTTCGCCCTCGACACCTCGCGCACCGGGACCTTCCGGGGGCCCATCCGCTTCCGCTCTGGACTGGTTGTTTCCGAGATCCCGGTGGAGGCCACGGTGGTCACCGAGGATCCTTCGAAACCGCGGGTCCTGATCCTCGACACACCATGGACACCGGTCGGATTCGATGATGGATCCCTGATCCGGCCCTGGTTGGACGTGGTGCGGCAATCCGGGGCGACCGTGGATTACCGATGGCTCCGTGAAACGGGAAACTACGAGCCGCTGCCGCCGCTCGCCCGCCATGACACGGTCCTCGTCTCCGGAGACAGCCTGAGTTCGCTTTCAACGGCGGAGATCGACCAACTCCTCGCCTTTGCCCGGGACGGCGGACGGCTGTTGGTGTTCGCCAACCGCTTCTTCGTCGGGAGCGTCCAGGCGGCCAACCGGCTCACGGCCACAACCGGGTTGCGTTGGCGGGACATCGAACCCACCCGGACCATTGGTCCCGACACCCCGCCGATGGAGCGTTGGACGTTTCACTGCGAAGGGTCCGACGTGCGCTCCCATCCACTGACAGAAGGGGTCCGTTCCGTGCATGCCGTGCGTCCATCACCGATCCAGATCTCGGGAACCAATGCGGTCGCCCTGGTGAAACTGACCGGCCAGACCAACGCGGCCTTGGCGGCGATCCGTCCGCTTGGGAAGGGCGAGGTCGTGGGCGTCGGACTCACGCTGTGGGCGGCATGGCCGTTGGAGGAACAGGCTCGCACGGCTGATTCCGCCCGATTCCTCGCCAACCTCCTGAAGCACCGATCGCCGGCACGATCGGACCGGTGAGGGACGTCGCCCCTGTCGACTGTTGGAAAGGATGCGGGGCGGCGATGTCCTCATCGCCATGGGAATGGCTCTGGAACGGCGACGAGGACGTCGCCACCCCGTTCCATGTGGCGGCAGTGAAAGATGCGCGCCTTCGGCGCCGCTTCAATTCCGCGGCACCTGGGACCGCTCGCGGTAGAACTTCTCGAAGCTGTGTCGGCCGGACGGCAGTTTCGGAGCCATCAGCACGTTCGATTTCATCGACTCAACGTGGCCATCCACGAACGGGATCGTTTCCCGTTTCAGATGCCGGAACTGGAGGATGAAGAGGTCCTCGTAGGCGAAGAGCATCGAGCCCCAG
>JAIXZE010000206.1 GCA_027489875.1 Verrucomicrobiales bacterium | reverse complement strand
GAACGGTGACCACATGCACCCTGTCCCCTGTGCCCTTTCAGGGCTCGTGTTCATTTCGGGACCGTGTTCCCGGGGCGATGCCCCGGGCTGCCGTGGAACGCCCCGTTGGGGCTGGATGAGGCACCGCCAAGCACGGCCGAGAAGGGATTCTGTCGCCCCTCCAGGACTCATGCCTCAAAGCGCCGAAACCCAGCGCTCACGCGCTGGGCTACCTTCTGCCGGTGCTCCGCACCTCGACACCGGCTTGGACCGCACGTGCTCGAAGGCCCCCTTCCCCCATCCGTCTCCGGACTTCCTGCGCGGCGGGGGCGTCGGTATGCTGTCCCCATGGCTCAACCGCAGAAGACACAGGCTCCCTGGGGCGCGCTGCTGGTCCTTGGCATCGTTGCCGGGATCGGACTGATCGCCGTCGGGGCATGGTGGACGCACCGGACGGATCCGGACTCGGAGCAGCGCTTCGGCGGTCTGATGAATTCCGGCCGGACCTACCTCGAGGCCGGGGACGCCAATCGCGCCGTCGAAGTCTACCAGCAGGCGCGTGCAATGAATCCGGCGAACCCGGATGTCCACGTCAACCTGGCCATCGCCTACCTTGCCGCCGGCCAGGCCTCGCAGGCCGCGCTGCACGCGGGTGAGGCGGCGCATCTGGAGCCAACGGCCGGGGCCGGCCATTACCTGCTCGGCTGCGCCCTGCTGCGGCAGAACCAATACTCCAACGCCGTCCAATCCCTGCAGGTCGCCAAGGACACCGACCGCACCATCAACGCCGTCAGCTTCCAGCTCGGACGGGCCTATGCGGGCTGGGGCAAGTTCCAGGATGCCGCCGACCAGTTCGCCGAGGTCACGCAATTCGAGACCAACCATCCCTCCGCCTGGTACCAACTCGCCCAGATGCACCTGCGCCTCGGCCAGAGGGAAGCTGCGTCGGCCGCGCTGGCGACACACCAGCAGGTGAACGCCGGGAAGATGCAATCGGCGGACAACCCGTCCCTCTACGAACGCTGCGTCTACACCGCAGCCCGCGGCCAGGCCACGCTGGAACAACCCGACACCTCCGGCGTCCGCGTCACCTTCTCGGATCAGACGGCCGCCGCGTTTGGCGATGCCGCCGCGCGCTTCGCCGGTCCGTTGGCCACGGTCGACATCAACCGTCGTGCGTGGAACGACCTCCTCGTGATCGACGGCGGCAGCCTGCGCCTGCTCTGGAATTCGAACGGTGTCTTCTCCCCCAAGGCGGATCCCTTGCCGCTCCCAACGGTCGGCACGCCCCGATCGATCGCCGCCGGCGATCTCAACAACGACCGCTACGAAGACCTCGTGATCACCGGCGACAACGGCATGGCGGTCCTCCGCGCCGCGACCAACGGCGTCCTCTCCGATGCCACGCGCATCTCCAATCTCGGCACCGTCCCGGGGATCGCGGGTGCCCTGATCGACCCCGACTTCACCGGAAAGCTGGGCCTCGCCGCGCTCCATCCGAAGGGTGGGCTGCGACTCTTCCGCGGTTTCGGCAACCTCGCCTTCCGCGAGATCCCGCCGACCTCCGCGGTTCCCGTCCAGGTCACGGGAGCCACGGCGATCACCATCGACGACTGGAACAACGACGACCTTCCCGACCTCATCCTCACCCGCACGGCCCAACCCCCGCTGGTCCTCTTCAACCAGCGCGGCGGCGGTCTCAACGCCAGCAACCAACCCACCGGATGGCCCGTCGCGCTGGCCCTCGCCACCGCCGACCTCAACAACGATCTCCGCACCGACATCGCCATCGCGACCGACAAGACCATCGACCTGTTCCTCGGCGGCCTGCGCGAACCCCGTCGGCTCGCCGCCAAGGACAACCAACTCGCGCACCTGCGGTTCATCGATTACGACAACGACGGTTGGCAGGATCTCCTCGGCTGGGGCAGCAAGGGTCTCCGCGTGTGGCGCAATCGCGGCCGCCTCGGTTTCCAGGATGTCAGCGAGACCCTCGGTCTCACCACGCTCCGCGACGTGCGACAGGTCCTGCCCGCGGACTTCGATCAGGACGGCGACACCGACTTCGTCGTCGCGTTGACCGGCGGCGGACTCAAGTTCCTCCGCAACGACGGCGGCAACGCCAACAACGCCATCAAGGTCCGGTTGCTCGGCAACCGTTCCAACTCCAGCGGCCTCGGAACCAAGATCGAGGTGAACGGCGGTTCGTGGCGCACCTTGCGCACGGTCCAGCAGCTCCCCATCGAGATCGGCGTCGGCAAGCGCACCCAACTCGACTCCGTCACGGTCCGCTGGTTCGACACACAACTGCCCTCCATCGACGTGGCCGTCGAACCCAAGGTCGTGCTGAACCTCATTGAACTCACCGTGCCGGGCGGATCCTGTCCGTACCTGTACGCCTGGGACGGCACGCGCTTCCGGTTCCTCACGGACCTTCTGGGCGCGGCGCCCGTCGGATTGCCGGTCGCCCCCGGACGCTACATCGAGGCCGATCCCGAGGAACTCGTCCGCATCGGAACCGCCGCCCAATTCCCGGCGCGCGATGGCCGTCACGTGTTGCAGGTGACCGAGGAACTCCGCGAGATCCTCTACCTGGACGCCGCGCGTCTGGTGGTCGTGGATCATCCGCCTGGCGTGGAGGTGCACCCGACCAGCAAGCTGATGCCGGGTCGTCCCTTCCCCGAGCATCGGCTCGTCGCACTCCACCAACCGATCCCGCTGCGCGCCGCGTCCACCCTCGAAGGTTCGGATGTGACCCCGCTCCTCCAAGCCACGGACCGACTGCGTGTTTCTCCGCCGAAGCCTCACGGTGAATCCTACCGCGGCCTCGCCGAACCCCACGGCGTGATCCTCGACTTCGGCACCATCCCGATCCACGAACCGCTCGTCCTGCTCCTCGACGGCTGGCTCCGCTTCGGCGGTGGCATGGCCAACATCGCGGCGTCGCACCGTTCGGATTTCGGCTTTCCGTTCCCCGTCCTCGAAGCCGAGGTCGCCGATGGTTCCTGGCAGAAGCTCGACGTCACCGTCGGTGCGCCCGCCGGCAAGACGAAGACGATCCTGGCCGACCTCACCGGCATCCTCCCGGCCGGGGTCCGACGCCTCCGTCTCACGCAATCCTTCGAGATCCACTGGGACCGCATTGCGCTGTTGCGTCCGGCCGATCCATCCTCGATCCGCGAGTTCCGACAATTGCCCGTCCGCGCCGACCTGCACCCGCGCGGGTATTCGGTGTTCGCTGACCTTCCCTGGACCGAACCGCTGACGCCGCTCTACGAACAACTCCTGCCGCAACCGAACTGGCGCTACACGCCTTCCGGTTGGGCGACCCGCACCGGCGACATCCGCGAACTGATCGCGGAACGCGACCAAGGCCTCGCCATCGTGGCGGCCGGCGACGAACTCACGCTCGAGTTCGATGCCGCTGCCCAGCCCGCCGCGCCCGCCGGCACCACCCGGACGTTCTTCTTCTGGTCGGTGGGTTGGGACAAGGACGCCGATTACCACGTCGCTGCCGGAACCACCATCGAACCGCTCCCGTGGACCGGCATGGACGATCAGAAGCACGGCGTCCAGGCGCGCCCGCCGTTTGCCTCGGACAAGCTGCACGCCGAGTACAACACCCGCTGGGTCGGGCCGCACGCCCTCGCCCAGCGCAAGCCCAGTGTGAAACGCTGACCACGCTCCGCCCGACCTGATTTTCCGATGACATCCACTCCGGAGTACCCTCCCCTGCCCGTCGCCCCCTTCACGCAGGGCGATCGCGTCACGCTCACCATCCATGATCTGGCCTTTGGAGGCGAAGGTGTGGGTCGCGTCGGCGAGTTCGTGGTCTTCGTCCCGTACGCCTGTCCGGGCGACGTGCTCGAGGTGAAGATCACCGAGATCCACAAACGCTTTGCCCGCGCGGTCATCATCCGCATCCAGACGCGCGCGCCGGAACGTGTCGAACCCAGGTGCACGTACTACGGCGAATGCGGCGGCTGCCAATACCAACACATCGAGTACGCCGCCCAACTCCGCTGGAAGCACAAGCAGATCGGCGACCTGTTCCAGCGCGTCGGAGGTTTCGATCCCGCGCTGGTCCTGCCCGTCGCCCCCTGCCCCGAGCCCTACGGCTACCGCAACCGGATCCTGGTCCGATCGCAGTGGAACCGTCCGGCGCTGAAGCTCGACCTCGGGTTCATGCGACAGGACTGCGGTCTCGTCTGCGACATCGAGTCGTGCGCGATTGCCGAACCGGCGCTGAACGAAGCCATCACCCACTGGCGCAAGAACCCGCCGCCGAAGGGCGGACTGAAGACCACGCT
>JAIXZE010000182.1 GCA_027489875.1 Verrucomicrobiales bacterium | reverse complement strand
TTCTTTGCTACCAATGAACTGAAGACCGGTTCGTTGAGTCCGAGCCACGGATCTGTAGGCCGGGTGCCCTCACCCGGCACATGCATTGAGGACCGTGCTTCCGTCTCGGCGGCGGGATGGTCTGCGCCGGCACCGTGCCGAAATCTCGAAAACTTCTCCTCAGCTGTCCCTGGAGTGGTTCCCGATGCTCAAGAGTGCCAACGAGACATGTCACAAGTCTGTTCTCGGCAGGATAGGAGGACGGACAGAATGGCTTTGGGCTTCCTCGCGGTACGTGGTGATCCGTCATCCTGTCATCCTGTCATCCTGTCTCATTTGAAGCGTGAGGTTCCTGTCCTGCATCCTGGTTTCTGGTGGGCCAGAAGCTCAGGAGTCCTCTGCAGGATTTTTCGGCCGAAAATCACGACACAGAACAGCCAGACGATCACCCAGATGTAAACGGTGCTGCCCACACCGTAACCAAGCTGGAAATGCTGGATGCGGACATGTGTCGGCTGCTCAAACCGATAGCTGTGATGGCGAGGGGGCGGCAACGAGCCGTCTGCGGCTGCCTGAAAAAAGCCAAAGAGGGCGTCAGCGTGCAGCCTGGCAGCCGCCTGATTCGTCTCCGCATCGAGCAGCCAGCCAGCAAGCACATCCCGGGTGAACGGGGCGCTCACACCACCTGAGCTGTAAGTGAAATCGGGAAGACTCACTGTCGCATGTCGCTCTGATGAATCGCCATGGCACACCACCTCAAGGGTCGAGTAGGTGAAATTCGTGGGCTGCTTCCAATACCAACGCGGGGAAGTCTTCGCCTTGAAGTGAAGCGAATAGAATAGCTCGTCCCAACTATGGCAATAGACGGAGACGAATCCGTGATAAAGTCCTGTCTCCGGACTCTCGTAGCGATGATGGAAAACTTGCCAACCCATCTGCGCGCCCACGTAGCCGAGAGGAAGGAGCAAGGCCGCAACCAGAACAAAGAGGAGGAACCGCTTGGTCATGAGCGCACCTCACTCAGCCTCCAAAACTCAACGAAGCCGGCAGCAGCCAGTTTTCCTGAATCAACCAAGGCAATGACCCTTGCCCCAACAGCGCGCCACAAATCGTTGGCGTCGACCTGAGCACCATCCAGCTTCTCGACAGCCCGCGCTATAACTTTGGCGACTTTCTGACAATGGTCGCTTGCCGCGGCGACGATAGCGTTATCAATTTCAGCTTCGTTCATACTTCAGTCCAGCGCTGCGGCTCACGGACGCCGGGCCAATGGTGTCTGCTTGTCCACTGAGGCGTGATGCCGACGTTCAGTGCAACCGGCTTGTTGGGTTGCGTCAATCCGATGACTCGAAAAACCCGGTCTCCCATATCACATCACATCGTGGACAAACATATTCGATCGCCTCGCCAGGACGGCGAGACGGATTCTCCAATCGTCCGCCACAATCAGGGCAACAGTATCGCCGAAATAATCGCTCCTGACGGATGAGCCCGACCAAGCCGACACCCAAGCAGACCGCTAACGCTGCAAGAAACCAGTCTATGCGGTCATGCCGATGAGCATGAATCCCAAACAGAAAAGCGGCAGCGAATGGCACTCCGAAAACAAGGAAGTTCCGGAGGTAGCGCTTCCCAATCATCGTATCTCGTTTGCGAATGGTCATGCGTGTGCCGCCCGTCGAAGGTCAGCGACGGGAGCCAGCCGCCAGCGGTGCCCGCATCGCCACTCGGCGTACCGGCTGGGGCCCGTTCGCTGGACCGTCATGGTTCAGTGGCCTTTGTCTTTTTCTCTTTCCACTTCAAATACACCAAGACCATATCGTTCGGCTCTTTGCCTGAATAATGAGTGGACTTGCCATTCCGCAGCCAGATCACGCGGAAAGGAGGCCCCGTCTCCTTAGACTCCGCTTTCGCAAGCGCCTTCGGATCCGCGTTCCAGTCAATCTCCACGCGCTGCTTCAACTCGTCGATGGTGTCACGCGGCCGGAACTCCGCAATCATGGCACCGTCGCGGTTGGTTGAAACCGTGCCTTTGTCTGCTTGATCGCTGGTCGGCCGAAGCTCGTCCCAACTGCGCGGCCAGGAACCGCCGTGCTTCTCCATGTGCTCGATCACGAGGTCCGCGGTCCACCAGACGGCGTAGGCATTCCTTTGAACCTGCAATACCTGGTAACCAATCCAGACGATGAAACCCGCCCCAGCGAGCAGGACCGCGACGACACCTACGATGATGTTTCGATTACGGCGGGTCATGGGCAGCGATCTTTCACTGCAGTCGTCTGGTTAGCCGCCTTTAGTTTTGCATGAGGTATATCGACGGCGAACCAAGTTGAGCATTCAGTTGGATCCGGCAAAGATCGCCAAGCGATTACAAAGTGCAATGAGAAGCTAGATCCCTCGGTCACACCCGGGATCAGAATGCTCAACCTGTCCTCATTGTAGATCACCGGATACCGTGCTTCGGTGAATCCAAGGTTCGGTAGCCGCCTGCAAAGGACTTCACAGTCTTCGGTGCCAACAGTCACCCGATGGCCGTTGGAATCCCATGACTGCGCATCGAGGCTTTCACCTGTGTCGGGATAAGGAGATGCCGGAGCGTGATGCCAAACGCACTCACAGCGTACAGCCGAGGTCGACTGGGTCGGCGTGATCTGAATCACGGCCGCCACAATTCCATCCACTGACATTCCGGGTGGAAACTCTGCCGTGGGCGTCAAGAGGTCGACTCGACAATCTGAGTCATCGAGTCCAACAACACGAAGTGAAAGGATACCCAGCGGGGTCTTGATGGTATGTTGGAACTTGCTCATCTTGTCCGATTAACGCTCCGGCTCAGTCACGCCGGGGCAATGGTGTCCGATTGCCAACCGAGACGCGATCCCGGCGTTGCCTGGAGCCGGCTGGTTCGGCTCGCCGTCATGTATCGTCCTCAATGGAGCACCTCCGGGTCTTTTGCCTTCTGGAAAAGATCTTCGGGAATAGTCCAAACCTCTGGCGTCTGGCCGCTTGGGCCGCCCCTCTTGGTATGAGGATCGCCGAACCATACAGCAATGTGCGCCTCAGGCGCACCGCCGTCTCCGTGCGTCCCAACCACAACCGCGAGCTGCCCCGCAATCTCGACTATATCGCCGCGAGTGAACATGGTTGTTCTGCCGAACGCCAAGGTCAGCGACGGGTGCCAGCCGTCAGGAGAGCCAACATCGCCACTCGGCGTGCCGGCTGGCTATCGTTCCCTGGACCGCCATGGTTCTGCATTTGTGAACTGACGACGCAAGCGATCGGGACACTCCGAACTCATGCGAAGGATTCGCCACACCTGGTCTTTACCTCCGCCGGTGACACCAAGGATAGCAGCAAAATGAGGGGTGCTGTCGGCAATCGCCTCAGCTACCTGCTGGATCTGGCGCTCTGGAACCCCAGATAACGAAATCGTGTCGTGCCCCCAACCCGGATCTCGGTGCATCTCGACCGACAACCCCAGACCGATCTTGCTGTCCCGCAGGAAGGTCCAACCATTCAGGTCAGGTGCACCTAGAATCTGAGACGTCGCCGTCGCGTCGTCACCGGACCACCTTCGAGGCGGATCATTGTGCCCAAGGTGCGTGAGCGACACACCCGCAGCCCGCAATCCGGTCAGGAACAAACGAATCCCAACCTCCGAGAGTGGCGGGGTGTAGATGTAAGCGCAGTGATTCATGCGGCCTTGCCGAACGTGGAAGGTCAGCGACGGAAGCAGGCCACTGCCGGCGTCAGCATCGCCCCTCGGCGTGCCGGCGGGCGCCCGTTCGCTCCAGTGATAATGTTGGGCGGTGTCATGATTTTTTCGGTGGCACGGTCACTCGAACCACCCGCCCCGATGTGCTGAACTCAACCGCGATGTCGTCGGGGTCAGGCGAGAAAAACCTGAAGCGAAGCCAAGGAAACTGCGAACGGAAATCAAAGTGACTGCCATATGCCCAGGTCTCCGCCGTATCGCAGACCAACGCAGCTACAGCATTCGTGCGCCACAAAGGTGAAAACGGCGTTACCATCGTAGCGCTGCCAAGCTGCCGTTCTACCTGAGCCTTGGTGTCTCCAAGCTTGATGGTGCCTGCCATCGTGCGACGAGACGACGCCTGAAATGCGCCTGCGAGGACGACTACAATCGCAAGGATCACAACTCCAAGAAATATAATGGGAAACGTCTTCACGATGCGCTCGCTTCGCCCAACGTCGAAGGTCAGCGAAGGGAGCCAGCCACCGGCGACGCCCGCAACGCCACTCGGCGCGCCGGCTGGCGTCCGTTTGCTGGACCGACTGGTTGGCCTGCAGGTGTCATTTCAGTCAACGTGTCTGTCAATGATGCGCTCGACGAGCGCACCCCACGACTGCTCCTGCTGAACGTCGTAAACGAAATTGGTAACGCAGGTCGAGGGCATGTCATCGATGATGATGTCCGGCTTTGCGGTAAACCCCTCAAAGAACTCGGTGAGGTCGTATCGCTGCGCAACCGTCCGGCAGTAATCAGCGCCGACAGACGACCACAGAAACAGGTGGCAGCCCTCATCGCGCAGTCTCTGCAACGCCTCTCGAGCGCCGCCAAGTAGTTTGCCGTTGGCGTCTACCAGGGTGAGGTCGACATCAACAAAGACGTTCGCGTTCTTCATGGGTGTGCGAGTTGGACCAACGTGAAGATCAGCAACGCGAGCCAGCCACCGGTGGCGTCCGGAACGCCACTCGGCGTGGCGGCTGGCTACCGTTCGCTGGACCGGAAGGTTGGACAACATCATGTCGAACTCGACTCTGGCCAGGCAAATGACTCGCGAACTGCATCCTCCAGCGAGTCATACCAGCAACTTTCCATACCCATACTCAAATACTCGCCGGAAAGCCACAACAGCCCCCACGGAAAACTCGGGCCGAAGCCCTGCTCACAATAGGCGAAGCCAGTCCCCGATGGCGTGTGCTCACCCACTATCCAGCACGGATACTCTGTGCCGGCCGCGCCGTAATCCCAAGGCCGATGCTCACATCGCGGCGTAACGAGTAAGCTCCGAATCAGCGCAGCAGCCTGATGGTCTGCAACACGAGCAAGCTGTGCCTCGACCAGTTCAGAAACCTTAGAAACCGTGAGCGCCATGTCGTTGAAGCTCAGCGACCCGACCCCGAAATCTTTCTGGTGCGACCAGGACGTCTCGCTGGGTTCGCAGGAGGGCGCAGTTAGGCCTTCTGCAGTGCATCAAGGTAGTTGGCGATTTGCGGCCACCCAATGCTGCGGGCCAATTCAGAAGCGGTTCGCCCGGATTTGGTTCTCCTGCCTGGTTCAGCTCCGTGCCTCAGCACCAGCTTCACCATTCCAAAGTTACCCGCCAGCGCCTCCGAGTGCAGCAGCGTGAAACCCGACTCCTCATCCAGTACATCCTGCGCAATCGTCGGGTCGTCCTGCAACTGCGCCTCATACTTCTCCAGCATGTTCACACACATCGGATGATCTCTAAACTCCTCCGGCGGGTTGGAGTTTCCTTTGCGTCCGCCGAACAACCCGGACAGCAACCCACCCTTGGAATTCCCTTTCCAGGCGATCTCCACGCGCACCGTTTCCAGGGCACCGAAATCAAGCCCCCACGCATTGTCGTGCTCCTTCCGCTCCTGGGGGCTCATGGCCGCCCTTATCTGGTTCACCGTGAACGCACCATACGCCTGGCCATCCGCGGAAATCAGCCAGTCTCTCAGGCTGGAAAATGCCACCTGTACCGTGTCGCCCTCCTGCACCGACGTCAGCCAATTGGGGGCATTGAGCAACTGGCCGGAGAGCATCTCTCCATCAAACTCCACATCACCGATCCACATCTGCTCGTACTCTGCGTTGCCGTCGCTGCGGGGGCCATCCGTGAAGGGCAGCTTCACCATCGCCATGTCCAAGCCGGGAACAATCCGGCGGCGTTCCCACGATAACTCCCTCCAGAAATACTTGAAGCTCTGCTGAGCTGCGTCGTAAGCCAACTGCATCGCGGGGTC
>JAIXZE010000325.1 GCA_027489875.1 Verrucomicrobiales bacterium | reverse complement strand
GTGACGGTCGTCGTGGTGCCGTCGGTGAGTTGGGCGGTCACCGTGAGCGGTTGGACCGCGGCGTTGGGTTCGGGGCGGAGCAGGGTGGGTTGGACAAGGAGGTTGGACACCGCGATGTCGGGGCGTCCGAACGGGGCACCGCGGGCGATCCATTCACGGAGTTCGAGCGCTTCCGGTGAATCGGTGTGGAAGCGACGGTCGCCTTCGTGGTCGATCGCACTCGTGGCCTTGCGGAGGAGGAGGCTCTGCTCCGGATGGGATGTGTCGATGCGTCGCCCGCCGAGTTCGCGGGTGATGGCGGCGTGGTCGAGTTCGGGGGCGTAACCGAGGAGGCTGAGCTTGAATCCGCCCTGGCCGGTGGCGGCACCGTGGCAGGCCCCGGTGTTGCAACCGGCGTGGGTGAGGATCGGCAGGATGCGGAGGCGGAAGTCATCCGGGGAACCCGCCGCGCGGAGCACGGGGAACAGAAGGCAGCCCAGGACCCATGCGGCGATGGCGCCGCAAGTGTGCCGTCGTCGGGATTGGAAAATCCGAATCTGCGTGTGGCCCGGGTTCACGGCGTGGTCTGGAGGGACTTGAGGAACTCGGTGCCGATCTTCCGGGAATACTCTGTTCCGTAACGGTCGCCGAAATGGAGCACACGGGTCCAGCCGTCGGCGGCCTGCTTCCGGAGTTCGGGGTCGTTCGCGATGTATTCCTTCACCTCCGCGAGGATGGCGTCGGCCGTGGCGTTGTCGTTGGTAGGGCGGATGAACCGGCGCAGGAGTCCTTGCAGGCGGTCGTCCGTCGGAACCGCGCCAGGAAAGGGATCCTTGCCGGCCGGCGCATTGGTGCGGTTGCGATCGGGGGCCATGCGACCGGCATTGGCGGCCGCGAGAAGCACCTCGGCTGAAGGTGGGTTGGTGTCGCCGCACAGCGCGGCGAGGGCAGCGATGATGCGGGGCGCGTCGGCGATGCCGGGTTGCACGAGGGCGAAGTTGGTCACCACGACGTTGCTGCGGACACCCAGGACGGTCATGAGGCAGTCCTTGTTGAGGCCGTAATTTCCCGGGCCCTCGGCACCATCGAGCGAAAGGCCCACGGGCGACCGGAGGCGCAGGGAACCGGCGGCCGCCTTGATGCGCGGTTCGCCAGCGAGGCGGTCGGCATGAAGGAAGACCAGTTCGGTCCGGAGTCGCGCGACGTTCGATGCACCATACGTGTCGATGGAGCGGAGGAGGGGAACCAGGGAACGTTCGACGCCATGGACGAAGACGAGCGCCGTGGGTGGGGCGGTGGGCTCGCCGATCGGCGAACGTTCCTGTCCGGCCGCGGCCCCATTGATCGCGACGACCTTGAACGCGGTGGTCTTCTCGCCGGGTTGGGGTCCGGAAAAGGGCGCGTCCGCGGCCCAGACCATGGCGGGGAGCGCGAACAGGGAGACAACGAGGGAGCGCAGACGCATGGCGGAATCCTGCGCGTGCGGGCGGAGTTTAGGGAAGCGGGGAGTTTGTCCTACGCCTCGGGAGGCCGCATTTCGACACGGCCCCGCACGGAACGGGGTGGCGACGTCCTCGTCGCCGTTCCGAAGCCCGTCCCATGGCGCTGATGACATCGCCGCCCCGAGCAGAATCGTTCCTGACGGGGGGCAGTCTCAAGAGGCGTCCGAGGCGAGGAGGATGGAAGAGGATCAATCCCGGACGTGCGCTCGGTAGAAGCGCACCGCATCCGTCCGGTCTACCGGATGGAGCCCCTGGCCCTGAGCATTCAGGCTTACGTCTACGGGCTCATCCATCCAGGGACCTCGGGGATCCGTTGCGCTGGACAATCGGACCCGCGCGCCGGCGATCGCCCGCACCTCCAGGAAAAGGTCACCCGCCTGCTGGCGGGCCCGGATTGTTGGCCTCGGACGCAATCGCACGAGGCCACCACCGCCGGAGGGTCCCCCAACAGTCATGGCACCGTAGAGCCATCCATCGCGGCCCGGGGTCAGACCGCCCGCGAGCACGCCGCCTTCACCCTTGCCGATCAATACGTCGACGCGCGGATCACTCCCATCGAAACCAATCGACGCAATCAGGCCACCGCTGCTCAGGTCCGTGCGCGCCCCTGGAACATACCAGCGCCCGTCGACTCCAAGCGCCAATGGGCCGGTGAGGTAGAGGTCCCCATGCACTGCGAACGGCCACGAACCCACGACCCGAATCGTGCGGGTTGAAGCAGTCAGACGGACCAGGGCGGTTCCCCTGCCTGTGAAATTCCTGCGGGCGATCGCGTATAGATTGCCGTCCGGACCCCGTGTGAATCCACCAAACCCATCGCCTCCCAGGCTTCCGAGCGTTTCGAACCGCGTCCCGTCCAGTCGAACGCGGTAGACACCCGAGTAGGTCTGCCGTCCCCTTCCTTGCTGGGTCATGCCGTACAGCCAGCCTGGCTCCGCCTCGACCACGCCGCCGAACGGCGCGTCGCCCCGCGAATAGTCATCGGGGAAGGTGCAGACGATCCCGATCCCCGGGTTGAGCGGTTCGACCCGGAAAACGAAACCCGCCATTGCCGCATTGAAACCGTACCACGCCGAACCGTACCAGTTCCCGTCGGAAGCCCGCGTCAACGGAGAGGGACCGAAGAACGTGTGCAGACTTGCGTTGTTGACTGTCCCGACGGCTTGCGGCGGTCCGCCGCCTGGGGTGAGCCGGTGGATTCGAGCCCAAGGTGTTTCGCCCGTGGCACCGTCTTCGGAGATCCACAGACTTCCCTCCGGGTCCTCCGTGACGATGACGTTGCGATTGCCCTTGGCCATGCCTTCCAGCCCCGCTGGCCCGGTTCCAAAGTTCTCCTCCCAACCGCCCGTCGCAGGATCGAATCGATGGATCCGCACGCTGTCCGGAACCTCCCGCTCACGGGTCGGCAAGAGGACACGTCCGTCCGCCTGCACCAAGGGTCCCTGCATCGGCACCCGCGCCTCTCCCGTTCCGCTCAAGCGTCGTACCACCTCCACTTGGCCAGCGTCCGTAACGCGGTAGACGCATCCTGAGTTGTCGGATGGCGCCGCAGGGCCGTACACCACGCCCGCCACGGACGACAGACCATGGACCGGTTCGGCAAGCCATGGTTTGGAAATGTCGTCGAAGGCCGACATGACATGGCTCACGGAGGAACCTGGCGTGAACCGAATCATGCCTCCCGTCGAACTCCCCACGCCCTTCACTTTCACTCCGCGCGCCGCCGCCGCCCATACGGTGCCATCCGGTCTCAGGACGATTCCCGAACGGAAGGAGGCCGGCGGATAGAATCCTCCGGAGACCACGGAGTTGGTTGTGGGCGTCCCACCCGTCCCCGGCATGGCCAGCAGCATCGTCGGATACTCCGGTGTCCCAAACGGGGACTCCACCAGCACCGCAAAGCTTCCGTCCGGCCTTTGGATGGCGTCCACGATGTCACGTCCGACTACCGGTATCACCGTCAACTGGCCTTGGGCGTCGATCCGGAAGATCCCGGAGTCTCCTTGTTGCCCGAACCCGCCAGTGCCGCGCGCCAGCAATCCATACACCCCCCCATCCCGGTCGAGCCGTAATCGGCCCGGCCCTCCCGGCCCCGACCCAACCTCGCCGTAGGGAAAGGCGGGAAGGGTTCCGAGAACCTGGAAATTCGAACCATCCGGTCGCACCCGGTAGGCAATTCCCCGCGCCCCCTCGCCGCCCGCCCGCGTGACGCCATGGATCCACCCGTTGGGGGCGAGCCGGGCGGCGAGGATCGGGTGCTTTCCTTCTCCCTCCACACCGGAAAACGTGTGAATGACGCCCACCCCACCCGACGCTGACACCGAGAGCAGGCGTTCGCCTGCCGTCGCGTACAACCCGCCCTGGCCGTCGGACTCCACGGCGTTGATGCCGGCCAGCTCGGCCACCACGGCGAGCGCACCGGTCGCCGGCTCCAGTCGGTAGATCACTTGCGAACCGCCGCCCCGGGCGGAGGCGGCGATACCGAAGACCGCACCATTTCCCGTCTCAACCACCGGCCCGTAGGGATGCCCGACCGCTTGGGAAGGATCCCCGAACCAACGCACGGCTTCGAGGTGGACGGTTTCACTGGTCGTGACCTGATCCCCCGCTGCCGCGCGCAAGAGACAGCACGATATCGCGATCAGGGCGCGTGGAAGGATGGATTGAACGAGAGGCATGCCCGTTCTTCGCATATCACGCGCAGGTCGCGCCATGGGGCTTTCGAGGTATACCGTTCGAGGTGGGGGCACTGAGCTGGATCCATGGGGTCGTTGTCTCACGCAGAGCCGCGGAGAGCGCAAAGAGAGGGGCGCTCCCGAAGATTTCAACCTTGGCAGCCATTCACCAAACGGTGACTGGCCGGAGGTGTGTCCCAGAGGTCCATTCTCCGCGAACTCCGCGGCGCCGCGTGAACCTCGCCCCCTTCTCAACCGTATTCGAGCCCTTGAAAGGTGGAGCCCCTCCTGTGGTTCGTTGGGTTCGAGTACGAGTTCTGCCCTGCGGGCTGAGGACGAGTACGAGTACGAGTCGCGGCAGACGATGCGGGGCGGGGTCGTGGGTGCGTGGTTGGCTGCCACGATGGGGTTGTCGATGCCACGAAATTGAGTGTGGCTGACGAGGTCACGAGGCAGGGAAACTGGAATCTGGAAACTGGGAACTCCCCGTCCACAGCCTCCTGACATCGGCTGCTACGATGGGGTTGTTGACGCGACGACATTGAGTGTAGCTGACGAGGTTACGAGGCAGACTGAACTGGAATCTGGAATCCGGGTGCTTGAGATGCTCCGGGTGAGGGCACCCGGCCTACAGCACTGTGGTCTGTAGTCCGCGTGCCCCACGCGGCACTCAGGCTTCAAACCAGGGAGGGGCCTATAAAGGGATTGACCGAGGGAAATTCCTGATGCACTCAAACCCTATCCACTCCTGAAACCTGCTTATCCCGGGTATGGCGGTCACCCAGCCGGCTTATGCCTTGCCATGCATCCATGAATTCCAAACACCTTCCTTCACTGGAACCCCGACCTGCCGACGGTGCCGCAGCATCATTCCTGCAACGGTTGCGGCCCGTTTGGTTGCTGGTCGGGCTCTGCCTGTCCCCGGTCGTTTCGGCAGACCCGACCCACGCCACGTTGATTACCCGGATCGACATCGACCGGAACGGCACATCGGACTTTGAATACCGTGGTGGTCGGGTGGTCGGGGCATCCTGCACTCCATTCAATCCCGGTTTCACCGTCACCGGCTTTGGGCTGATCGCCCTCAACGGCAACCAGGTACTCCGGTCCGGCCTTGGCTGTTATCCGCAGATGGCCAGCCTTCCGGAAGGTTCGATGCCTGAAACGTCCCCCCTTGCTCCCTTGAACTGGGGGGTGATGGGAGAACTGCTTGTCAATGACTGGCATGGCCTGCTCGGGCCCTATTACTTCGGTCCCTTCTCCGCGGCGACCAACGGCTATGCCACCGTCCGCTTCTCGTCCCCTGCTGGACTCCATTATGGCTGGATCCAGTTCACGAGCGCCGCCCCGAATATGCCTCCAGCCGTAGCGCGTTTCGCCGCTGAACCCAGGGTGAATACCCCCTTGGAGATCGGGCGGATCATCGAGGATGCCGGCACTACGAACACCAGCCTGATCCGAATCCCCGGGGCTGCCACCGTCCTGGGGAATGTCATCGCCCAGGTCACCACCAACGCGGCGTCCGGCAACATCACCCGGAAGTTCCAATTGTCCGTCGCCCAGGATTTGAAATGCCTGGTCCGACCCGATCCCACCCTTGGCACGGTGCCCGTCGCGCTCGAGGATCGGCGTCTCCTCTCGGAAACTTCACCTTCGGACGCCTCCTGGATGGTGCCAACTGCTCCCTTGCTCATTCTCGACCAGGTAGAATCCGCCGGCACGTCCGTGCGCGCCTCGGGTCCTCTCGCCGGGCGTTCGGCCGTCGTGCTCGGCATCGGCAACGCCACCGGGGACCACTGGTGGATCGAAGTCGCGGCCAACGGGGACAACCGCTTCGTCGGTCATTCCCACACCAATCAGGGTCCGCTCGTGGTTGGCCAACCCTCGATGAACTCCCAGTGGGCAAGCGCTGCCATCGATCTGGACGGAGATCATCGGATGGACTTTTCGTATCAGGCGATTGCTCCGGGAGCCGTGAACGCCCAGCACTGGCTCCATCCCTTCAGCAATCACCGGATCCTGGTCCCGCTCCGCACTCCGCGCGTGGGCACGCTGGTTGGCCCGACGGCTGCGGCGGGTTCATGGTGGACGAACGCACCCGTCCTCCTCTGGCGCGAAGGCGGGTTGCCGGATCCGATTGCGGAAGGCACCAACGGTCATGTTGCTGTCGAGTTCGCCACGGGCACAGGTCCCCGCTACGGATGGATCCAGTTCAACTCCTATCGGAAGATTCACGGGGTGGTCGGCTTCCAGACCATCTATTCCTCCTACTTCGACTTCATCGACTACGGCGTCCACTCGACCTCCGGGCAGCCGGCGTTGGTTGGAGCCGGTTCCGCTGCGCCCGAGCTGACCCTCCAAAACGGTACAGCGCATCTGTCGTGGAATTCGCTCCGCTCCCGCTCCTCGCTGGAATGGTCTGGCACCCTCAGCCCAAATGCCTGGAGCGTCCTGACCACCGGTGACCAATCCAGCTATACCCTGACGATCCCGGGGGGGACCAATCAGGCCTTCTTCCGCCTCCGGCCTCCCGTCCCCAATCCGCCGGCGATCTGGTAATCGGCAGCTCGGAACTTGATCGCACGCCTCCAATCGCCGCGAAGGACGACGTGAATTTACCTTTCCGTCCGACGCCTGCGTCAAGGCCTGAGGGGAACCCGGTGAACCACCAAGCTGTCTAGTGGATCTCGACCAGCCGTGGAGAAGCCAATGGGGTGACGTGGACCAACCTCAGGAATGAGTGTGAAGTCGGGGTGTCCACAACCGCGTTGCGGTTGGGATGGGGATGGAATGTAGACCCAGGGTAGGCCTCGTCCCTCGGCCAACCCTTCTATGATGTTTTCCGTCGTCCTTGTGTGGCCCTGAACCAAAGAGGACGATGACCTTCTTCCCCCCCTGCAGGGGGGGAAGAAGGTCGCGCCAGCGAGATCGTTC
>JAIXZE010000299.1 GCA_027489875.1 Verrucomicrobiales bacterium | reverse complement strand
TTGGAAATGGTCCAGGCACGCTTCGGTCCGTGCAAAGAAACGTTTCGGGCACGGATTGAAGCGATACAGGATGAGAGCTCTCTCTCTCAGCTCGCCCGGCTCGTTCTGACCGTGTCGTCCCCCGCAGAGCTCGAGACACGGTTCCCGGGATGACGTTGCCATTCTTGTTGAATGCGTATCCCCGGCAGGGGCGAAGACGGATTTCAACCAGGGCGTGAGCCGTGGGTGGACGTGGATTGTGGTTCCCCAGCCCCAGCGGGGCGACAGAACCCGCTCCCATGAAACTGGCCACTGGAAACTGCGGACTGGCAACTCCCTGTGTAGGCCGCGCGCCCTCACGCGGCGGAATCACAGCCCTCTCACGTCCAGCTTCCCCGCCGGGTGAGGGCACCCGGCCTTCAAATCCAAAACCTCACCCCAACTCCGTAACCTTTGAGCGTTGGCGCGCGTCGATGCTTCCAGAACCCGGGCTCTGCCCGATCACCATGAAGCCGCGCCTCCTTACCGTCCTGTTGTCCGTCGCCGCGCTCCTTGCCGGATCGCGGGTGGGCCATGCCGCCGCGACGGATCCCGCCGGCCACGAATTCTTCGAGAAGCGCATCCGGCCCGTGCTGGTCGACAAGTGCTACTCCTGCCACTCCGAGGCCTCGGGGAAGCGGAAGGGTGGGCTGCTGCTCGATTCCCGCGACGCCATCCATCAGGGCGGCGACCACGGAGCGATCCTCACGCCGGGCGACCCCAAGGCCAGTCCGATCCTCGAAGCCCTGCGCTGGGTCGACAAGGACCGCCGCATGCCGCCGAAGGAACAGCTTTCGGCGGCGGTCGTTGCCGACTTCGAGGAATGGATCCGGCGCGGTGCCCCGGATCCTCGGGAGGGTGCCGCCCCGGTGTCGTTGCGCGCGCCGGATCTCGCCACGGGCAAGACCTTCTGGTCCTTCCAGCCGCCCAAGGCTCCGGCGGTACCTGCGGTCACGCATGCGGATTGGCCGCGCTCGGACATCGATCGCTTCGTCCTCGCCACGCTCGAGCTCAAGGGCATTGAACCGGTCGCGGACGCCGATCCCCGCACCCTGATCCGTCGCGTGAGCTTCGACCTGGTGGGTCTGCCTCCGGCTCCCGAGGTGGTGGAGAAGTACGCCGCGAACCCCACGCCGGAAGCCTACGCCAAGATCGTGGACGACCTGTTGGCGTCGCGCTTTTTTGGCGAGCGCTGGGGTCGCCATTGGCTGGATGTGGCCCGCTATGCCGAAAGCACGGGCAAGGAACGCAACAACGCCTTCCCCGAAGCCTGGCGATATCGCGACTGGGTCATCGACGCCCTCAACGCCGGGATGCCCTACGACGAATTCATCCGGCGTCAGGTGGCGGGTGACCTGATGCCCACGGACGATCTCTCGGAGCGCGACCGCAACGTGGTGGCGACGGGGTTCCTGGCCGTCGGGCCGAAAGGGCTCAACGAACGCCGCCGCGAACAGTTCCTGATGGAACTCGTTGACGAGCAGATCGACGTCACGACGCGCGCCGTTCTCGGGGTGACCGTGGCGTGCGCCCGGTGCCACGACCACAAGTTCGATCCCATCAGCCAGAAGGACTACTACGCCATGGCCGGGATCTTCCGCAGCAGCCAGACGCTGTATGGCACCGTCACCAACCTGGGCAATCGCCAGCCTTCCAGCCTGATTGCGCTGGGCAAGCCGGCGGAACCGCTACCGCCCGAACCCGCCCGCGTGGATACCGACCGGCCCCGTGGCAAGGCGGCACGGCAGGCGGCCGTCCGGCGTGCGGTCCAGAACCGCGGCCGATCCGAGCCCGAGGCACCCTTGCCGCCCATGCCTCCCGAAGGTTCCCCGCGCGCCATGGGGGTGCGCGAGGGCCGTCCAATGAACTGCGCCCTGCTGGTTCGCGGCGAGATCAGCCAGCGCGGGGACCCGGTGCCCCGTGGCTTTGTCGAGGTGCTCAACACGGTTCCTGCCCCGTCCATTCCTTCCCGCGAATCCGGCCGCCGCCAGCTCGCGGAGTGGCTGACCCGACCCGAGAATCCGCTGACCGCGCGCGTCGAGGTCAACCGCGCCTGGCTCCACCTCTTCGGTCGCGGCATCGTCCGCACGGCGGACGATTTCGGTGCGCTGGGTGAGAAGCCGACGCATCCTGAACTGCTCGATCACCTCGCCGTGCAGTTCGCTTCGAACGGATGGTCGCTGAAGAAGCTGCTCCGCGAACTCGTGCTCTCCCGCACCTACCAGCTTTCGTCGGACACCTCCGCGAAGGGACTGGAACTCGACCCGGACAACACCCTGCTGTGGCGTTCGAGCCCGCGTCGTTTGGACGCCGAGGCTATCCGCGACGCCATGCTCGCGGTGGCTGGCATCCTCGACACCAAGCCACCCGAGGGATCGCCGGTGGCCGCGATCGGCGACGGCCCCCTGCGTCGTGGTGCCGATTCCCTGCGCACCGGGGACTTCGCACGGAAGCGCAGTGTCTACCTTCCGGTCATCCGCGGCTTCGTTCCTGAATCGATGGAACTCTTCGACTTCGCCGAACCCAGCCTCGTCGTGGCCGACCGCGACACGACCAACGTCCCCGCGCAGGCGCTGTACCTGATGAACAACGAGGACATCGTGGCGATCTCCCGTGCCTTCGCCCGACGCCTGCTGGCGGATGGAGGGCTCAGTCCGCGCGACCGCATTGACCGCGCGTATTGCCTGGCCTTTGGTCGGCCCCCGACGCCACGCGAACTCCTGCGGGCTGCCGAATTCCTGCGCGAGGAAATCGGCGACGTGGCGCGCAACCCAGGCTCAACCAACCCGCCGCCGGATCGACGTCGGCGTCCCGGCCAACGGAACACCGGTCGCGACAGCATGCGCCCGGGTGAAGTGGCGTGGACCTCCTTCACGCAGGCGTTGTTTGCCTCCGCCGAATTTCGGTTTGTGCACTGAATCCCTTTCACCCCTCCACACCGCTCCCCAACCATGAACGCTCCCTACTCCTGCAACGGTGTCCAGGCCCGACCGATGACCCGGCGCCAACTGCTGCAATCGGTCGCCGCCGGATTCGGCTGGATGGCCTTCTCCGGCGTGGCCGCAGCGGTAGCGGGAAATCCGACGGCAACCCTGCCTGCGGCCGAGGCCTCGTCGGCTCCGCTGGGTGCGCGTGCACCTCATTTCAAGCCGCGCGCCAAGCGCGTGATCTTCCTGTGCATGCAGGGCGGGCCGTCGCACCTCGACACCTTTGACTACAAGCCGAACCTGCAACGCGACGCGGGCAAGCCGGGGCAATCCCGCGGCGGCGGTGCGAAGCTCATCGGTTCACCGTTCTCGTTCCGTCAGCACGGCCAGTCCGGGCTGTGGATCTCGGAGTTGTTCCCGCATGTGGCCCGGCACGCCGACCGCCTTTGCCTGGTGCGATCGATGCACACCGACATCCCCAACCACCCGCAGGCCTTCGTCCAGTTGCACACCGGGACGTCGCAGTTCATCCGACCGTCGATGGGCGCGTGGGTGCTCTACGGGTTGGGCACGGAGAACGAGAACCTGCCGGGGTTCATCACCCTTTCGCCGCCGTTGCAGTTCGGTGCCCAGACCTTCGGCAGCGCCTTCCTTCCCGCCGTGTACCAGGGCACGCGCATCGGCTCGCTGCGTGAGAACAATCCCGCCGCCTCCCTCGGCAACATCGAGAACCATCTCCTCACCGATCCCCAGCAACGGCGGCAGCTCGACCTCGTCCAGGAGATGAACCGCGACTTCCTCCGCACCACCGACGGACACGCCGAGGTCGAGGGCGTCATCCAATCCTACGAGCTCGCCTTCCGGATGCAGGCGGAGGTTCCCGAACTCCTCGATCTCAAGGGCGAATCCAAGGAAACCCTCGCACGCTACGGCGTCGGCGAGACCGCGACGGATTCCTTCGCGCGGCAATGCCTGTTGGCCCGGCGGTTTGCCGAACGCGGCGTCCGCTTCATCGAGGTCAACCACGGTGGATGGGATCAACACCAGAATCTCGAAACCGCGATGCGCCGGAACTGCCGCGCCATCGACCAGCCCATCGGCGCACTGCTGTCAGACCTGCACTCGCGCGGGCTGCTCGACGACACCCTCGTGGTGTGGGGCGGCGAATTCGGTCGCACCCCCGACAGCCGTCGGGAGGACGGCCGCGACCACAACTCCAAGGGGTTCACCTTCTGGATGGCCGGAGGCGGCGCGCGCCCCGGGCTCTCCTTTGGAAGCACGGACGATTACGGCTACAAGGCGGTCGAGGATCCCGTCCACGTCCACGACTTCCACGCCACGCTGCTGCACCTTCTCGGACTCGATCACGAGAAGCTCACCTACCGCTACGGCGGCCGGGATCACCGCCTCACGGACGTGAAGGGGTCGCTGGTCCGGGGACTGGTCTGAGGATCACCTGGCGGACGTCCATCACGGCGCCGCCCGGCTTCCGCTTCGGTCGGATCTGGAAGGAGTGCCGGCCCGTCGACGGGATCTCCAGCGTGCCGACGCGGCGGGACATGAACTTCTGGAACCCGCCCGTCTCCATGACGGTGAACAGCAGCTTCGAGTCGCCGATCGAGAGTTCGACTTCACTGCCGCCGCTGCCTGTTCCACAGCCTTGCAGGATCTCGACCTCGTAGAGGCCGGGCTTCGCGCCTTCGAGGTCCCAATGCACCCAGTCCTCGACGATGGTCCAGTAACCGACCGTGTTCTTGTGGGCGGGGGGTTCGTACTGGACGTTCTTTCCGTGCGTCACCACGTGATGGGCCGCCAGCAGGAGGGATCCGTCCGCGCGCGGACGGAGGGCGGCCGGTTCGTGGTTGGGGTTCGGCACCGGCATCTGGGCCCCGACACGCGTCCGCCATTCGGCCAGCTCCTTCGCGAGCGCGTTGGCCTTTTCCGGAATCGCGTTCGCGAGGTCCTGCTGTTCCCCGAGGTCGCTCGCGAGGTTGTAGAGTTCGACGTGCCCGGATTCGTAGAACTGGATCATCTTCCAATCCCCGGAACGGACCGCGCCATAGGGCGTCGCACCGCCGGGGTGGTAATGCGGGTAATGCCAGTACAGGGACCGCGCCGCGATGCCCTTTCCTTGCAGCAACGGCACAAGACTCGCGCCGTCGCGTTCGTGACCGGCCGCGTCCTCGACCCCGGCGATCTCGAGCACCGTGGGATACACGTCCACGGATTGGACGGGGGTTGAGGTGGTCGTGCCGGGCTTCGTCACGCCTGGCCAAACGGCCAGCAACGGGACGCGGACCCCGCCTTCGTAGACGTCGCCCTTTCCGGAGCGGAGGGGGAAGTTGCTCGTCGGCCTGCGGTCTCCACCCAGCACCAGCCCGCCGTTGTCCGAGGTGAACAGGATGACCGTGTTCGTCGCGAGGCCCAGTGTGTCCAGTTGTGCCCGGATGCGTCCCACGGAGTCATCGACGGATTCCAGCAACGCGGCGTACACGGGGTTGCGTTGGTGGTCCGGCGTCCGCGCCTCGTACTTCGCGACGACGTTCGTCTTGCCCGCGATCGGCGTGTGGACGGCGTAATGCGGGAGGTACAGGAAGAAGGGTTGGCTGCGGTTCTTCTCGATGAACGCCAGTGCCTCGCTGCACTCGCGGTCCGTCAGGAATTCGCCGGCGGGTCCGTCCGGTAGCTTCGGCAGATCGTAAGGAGCCACATAACGCGGCGGTTGCCCGCGATGATCACCGGCAACATTCACATCAAACCCGTACGCCTCGGGCGTCGTCTCTGCCCCCAGATGCCACTTCCCGATGCTCGCCGTCGCGTATCCCGCTGTCTTCAGGCGCGACGCCACGGTCGGTTCCGAAGGATCCAGCCGCTTCGACCAATCCGGCGGCAGGAGCTTGGCCTTGGGAGCCGGGTGTCCGGCGATCCAGTCGGTCAGGTGCAGTCGCGCCGGGGACTTGCCCGTCAGCAACGACGCGCGCGTCGGTGAACACACCGTGCAGGCGCTGTAGGCGTCGGTGAAACGCATTCCTTCGCGGGCCATCCGGTCGAGGTGGGGCGTCTGGTGAAACCGGCTGCCGTAACAGCCCAGATCTGCCCATCCAAGGTCATCCACCAAGATGACGATGACGTTGGGACGGACCCGATCGGCGGCCGAACCCGCGCCTGCGGACACTGTCAGCACCACCGCCAGACCCATCCACCTTCGGAACCAACCAGGAATGCATGCAGGGAACATGGGACGAGCCTAGGCCCCGGGAACCACGGCGGGAAGCCTGCGGACGGGCCACCTGCGGACCCGGTCTGCTCGGAGTGCGGTTCCGGGGCGGCGATGTCCTCATCGCCTTGGGAAAGGCTTTGGAAGGGCGACGAGGACGTCACCACCCCGCCTGGAGGAAATCCTGAGGAAGGGTCTGTGGACACCCATTCCTAGCGTCGGTTCCGCCACGTCGTGTGGCACTGGGTGCAGCTTTCCTTCACCTGCTTCCACGCGGCATCCGAGGCCGGCCGGTCACCGGAGTTCAAGGAAGCCAGCAACGCCGCAGCGGATCGTTCCGCAGATTCCATCGCTCGCCGGAACTCCGGATCCTTGGGACCCAGACCCAGTCGGATTCCTTCCTTGAACTGTTCGTGCAGCAATCGCGCGGCTTGTGCGGGTGTCCCATCCGGTGCCGCAGGTACCGACTTCCATCCCGCCGCCTTCATGTCGGCCAGCGCCTCCGTCTGGCCATCGATGATCACCATCGACTCCACGAGGCCGGCGGGTGGGACCACCGGCTTGAGCTTCCGTGCCGCTGCACGCAGCGCGGCCGCATCCGGCATCCGGAACTCCCGGACCGCCTGATACAGTCCGGGATAGTCTGCGGACGTTCCGGCGCGCTTCTGCCAGGCCTCCGCCTGGGTTGCATCCCAGGCCCCGGAGGCCCGTGCGAGGATGGCGGCCGCGGTGGGGCCCCGATGCTTGCCGTGATGGCAGTGCACAAACACGCCACCCCGATCGGGCGTTGTCAGGGATGCGAGCGAGGCGACGGCATCCGTCGACAGGCCGTCGTATCCGATGGGCACATGGACATAGTCCAACCCGTGGCGACGTGCCGCCTCCAGATCGGGTTTGGCGCCGTCCACAGAGACCACCGTCCGCACGCCGGCCGCGGCCAGCGCCTTGAAGGCGGCATCGCCGTGCGGTTCACCCCCGGACCACAGCCGCGGTCCCAGTTGGAAGGCATTCTCGATTCCCTCCAACGTGCAGGGGGTCTGCGTTGCATCCGCGGAAACCAGCGGTGCGCCCTTGCTGCCGGAGCGGCATCCCACGGCGATCAGGCTCGCCCCCAACAAGACTGAGGCCACAAGCGCAGCTCCAGCCAAGGGTTGGAATCGCAGGACGGGTAACATTGAGAACAGTGTCAGAAGCGATCCACCCACATGCAACCCGCAAGAAGGGTCCCTGCGGGCGCATCTTGACACTGCCCCCACATGGAACGGGGTGGCGACGTCCTCGTCGCCGTTCCAAAGCCATTCCCAAGGCGATGAGGACATCGCCACCCCGAATCCTTTCCAAACGGGGGCAGTGTCAAGATGCGCCCGGTCCCTGCGCGTCCTGTCGGGCTTGGTTCCCTGCTCGATGGCGGTCTGGGCTTCGACATCAGCGCGGGTCCCGGTCGCATCTTGAACTCCGAGATCGTGAACTGAGGCTCGCGGTTCGCTTTGGATCCGGTCGGCAAGATGCCCCATTGGGCGAGGCCCGAGGGGGTTTTTTGTCGTGAGGCAGGCGGAGACCGGACCTGGTGGCACAGGCGGTTGACGTGTCAGGGTAGGGTGGACAGTTTCTGCCGGAGTGGTGGGATTACCTGTTTTGTAGGTAAATGGTTACCGTCAAGCACGTGACATCAGATGCAAAGCATCCTTTCAGAGAACGCCGGGTCCGGGCCGATGACCCATGCTGCCAATGCGGGTTCCGCCGTGGCGGAAGTTCGTTCGGGGAACGGAGTCCGATTCGGCGCCTGGGTTTCCAAGCCGTACGGCGAGGGGAACCGGTTGGAGTCTGACTTCGAGATCGAAATCAACGGTGAGGTGAAACGGGGGACGGTGTGGTTCCAATCACGGGCCTACCTCCTCAAGCCTTCGGGCGAGGCGCTGCTTGCGGTCGGATTCTTTCCCGCCCTTGCGGCAGGTCTCCCCCTCACCCTCGGGGAACCGGTCTCGGGCACGACATTGGATCACATCCCACGATTGGCCGAGGTGTTCGGCTGCTGGTTGGACCTGCCGCGCGAAATGACGGTCCATGCCCGCCGGACCCAGGGGCCGGAGCGATCCTCGAGACGGACCCTCTCCTGCTTCTCGGCCGGGGTGGACTCGTTCTACTCGTCCCTCCACGGCCTGGAACCCGACGCGGCCCTGCTGTTCATCTCGGGATTCGACATTGCCGCCGACAACCGCGTGCTTCTGGAGACGGCGCTCGGCGGGGTCCGCGAGGCGGCCCAGTCCATGGGGCGGGAGTTGGTCCTGGTGGAGACGAATGCGCGTTCGGTGGTCGAGAATCTGGGCGTGCGATGGTCCTTCTCGCACTTCTCCGTGCTGGCCGCCGTGGGACACCTGCTCGGCGGATCGTTCGACCGGTTCCGCGTGGCGTCTTCCCACAACTACCGCGAGATCTTTCCATGGGGTTCCAACCCCCTCACGGATCCGTGGTGGAGTTCGGAAGGGATGGAGTTCGTGCATCACGGATCCGCGCTCACGCGGGTCGAGAAGGTGGAGTACGTGGCGAATCATCCCGTCGCGATGAAGCACCTCCGCGTCTGCTGGTCGAACCGCAAGGGAACCTATAACTGCGGCCACTGCGAAAAGTGCATCCGGACGATGGTCAGCCTCCGCGCCGTGGGTGCACTCGATCGTTGCACGACCTTTCCGCTGCCGCTCGACCTCAAGGTGGTGGCACGGTTCATCATCGAGGACGAAGACACGCTGAATCTGGTCCGCGAGAACCACGATTACGTCCAGCGTCGGGGAAAGGATCCTGCATTGGAGCGTGCCTTGCGCTATTGCCGGGACCAACGGTTCAACCGCGGACTGCTGCGTTGGATCCGGAAGGCATGGACCTGGTGGCGGTATACCTAGCCCGTGTTTCCTCTACCTGGATCCAAGAAGGGACCATCCCGGCTTCCGGAACCGGACCACGAAGGGCGGTCTCCCCAGGTCAGAATAACCAAGTATAGTTAGACCTTTCCTTCCTCAGGGATGAAAGACTGGTACTCCCATCGCATCTTCATGCGATAGGCGGCGGTTGGCATTCGTGATGCACTGATCGTGTTGCCGACGCTGCCATCGGGTTCCGGGGTTCCGGAACGCGGGGATGCGGAACGGAAATCCGTCGTGGACGGGCTTCCGCTCTGATGGCGGTGCCGTAACGAACCTATACTTGCATGAATGTTCGCAGACACCAAATCGGGACGGTCAAGTTTCTTGGGTCCGTCCTGCTGGCCTGTGGTCTTGGAGGCTTCGCCGTCAATGCGGCCATTCCCCTGACCGACAGTCCGGTGGCGCAATGGAACGAGAAGGCCCTCGACGCCATCCGCAGCACTGCGACCCCGCCGCCTCGTGCGTCGCGCATCCTCGCGATGCTCCATGTGGCCATCCATGATGCCTGCAATGGCGTCCACAAGGACTACGAACAGTACCTCGTGCCCGCGTACCGTGTGGATGACGACACGTCGGCCCGGGCGGCGATCGCGACCGCGGCGCACGACGTCTTGGTCCAGACCTTTCCCACCCTCGTGACGACCTGGAATGCGGAAGAGGCCCGGCAGTTGAACGAGGTCCGCAGCCGCGATGGCAAGCAGGCGGGTATGCGCTGGGGTCGGTTCGTGGCGGAGTCCGTGCTCGCGGCGCGGCAGGCCGATGGTTCCGGGACGATCGTCCAATACATCCCGGGTGTCGGCGCGGGATACTGGGTTCCGACCGCCCCTGCCTTCGCTCCCGCCTTGCTCCCGCAGTGGGGCGATGTGACCCCCTTCGGCGTCTCTTCGGCCGAGGCCTTCCTGCCGGTGCCTCCTCCGGCGCTGGACAGCCAGGCCTACGCGGAGGAGTGGGAACAGGTCCGCGCGCTCGGCGCCGTGAACAGCCCCGTGCGTACGGCGGACCAGACGCAGATCGCCCGCTTCTGGGCCAATGGCGCGGGAACCGCGACACCGCCGGGACACTGGAACCAGATCGCACGTCAGATCATCGCCGCACGTGGGTTGCGCATCAGCGAGGAAGCCCGCCTGATGGCCCTGCTGAATGTCTCGTTGGCCGATGCCGCCATCGTCTGCTGGAAGGCCAAGTACGAATACAGCTTCTGGCGTCCCATCACCGCCATCCGCCAGGCCGATCAGGACGGCAACGCCGCGACCACCGCTGATGCTGGATGGACGCCCCTCCTCACCACGCCGCCCTTCCCGGAGTACACCTCCGGTCACTCCACCTTCAGTGGAGCCGGCGCAACCGTCCTCGCGATGGTGCTGGGCACCGACGCCATCCCCTTCGTGGGAGAATCGGATGATGCTCCGGGGATCCAACGTCCCTATGCCGGTTTCTGGGATGCTGCCGAGGAGAGTGGCATGAGCCGGATCTACGGCGGCATCCACTTCATGAGCGGCAATGTGAACGGCCTGGAAGCCGGTCGCGCGGTGGCCATCGAGGTGGTGCAGGGGCACCTGCGGAAGTTGTCCGAGGGTTCCGAAGGCGAGCACAATGACAGCGGCCAAGGCGCTGGCTACGACTGCGACCGGGAAAAGGATTACGAAGGCAGGTATCGGTAAATGGTGCTTGGGACCGCTTTTCGGTCCTGAGGATTCCCACCCAATGCGTGGGTAGTTTGTCCCGCGGCTGGGATGGAATTAGGCAGACGGCGGGCGTGATGGCACGTTCCGCCGTCTTTTTTATTTCCATGGAAGGAATGATTGTTGAACGGATTGCACCGGTGCGGGCGAGCCTGCTCGGCCACGGCCTCTACGCGCGGTTGAAAACCATCTCGGATTTCCGGGTCTTCCTCGAACACCACGTCTATGCCGTCTGGGATTTCATGTCCCTCCTCAAGTCGCTGCAGCGGCAACTGACCTGCACGGAGGTTCCCTGGGTGCCCCGTGGCGATCCCCGCGTCCGAGCCCTGATCAACGAGATCGTGCATGCCGAGGAAAGTGACATCGGCTGCGGGGAGATTCCCGTCAGCCACTTCGAACTGTACCTGCAGGCCATGGAGGAGGCCGGTGCCAATACCGCGGTCATCCGTGGGTTTGTGGACCGCATCGCCCGAGGTGTTCCCGTGGAGGTCGCGGGTTTGGAGGCCGGCGTTCCAGTGTGTGCACGTCGGTTCATGGAACACACCTTCCAGGTGATCCGGACCCGTCGGGTCCATGAGGTGGCGGCCGCCTTCACCTATGGGCGTGAAGGGGTGATCCCGGAGTTGTTCGGGGAGATCGTGGCCCGACTCGACGCGGAGTCTTCGGGCGGCCTCAGGATCTTCCGTCAGTATCTGGAGCGGCATATCGTCCTCGACGGCGACCAGCACTTTCAGGCGGGCGAGCGCATGGTCGCGTTGCTGTGTGCCGAGGATCCGCGGAAGCACGAGGAAGCCGCCGTGTCTGCCGTGGAGGCGCTCGAGGTGCGGTTGGCCTTCTGGGACGCGATCCCTGCGGGATGAAACGCGCGCCTGGCGCATCGTGCGAAGGCATCGATTAGGTACACCTCTGGTTAGCATCATCATGCGATTGGGGGGGTATCAAAACAATGGCACCCTGAGTTCCTATGCATCCATATGGCATGAATCATATTCCATCCCTCCTGCTGGCCGGACTCGCCTTCGGGCTCGTGTCCACCGCGCAGGCCGCCTCGTTCCTCTTCACTGAATCCGGTGATGGGGATCTCTCCAACATCCCTGCCAGCCCCACGATCCTCGGAGATCATCCATCGACGGTCGGGTTCTCGATCGGGAGCAACTTCGTTCGTGGCTCCACGGTCACGGGGGACCCGGACATCTTCAGCTTCACCGTCGGTGTGGGCTACCAATTGTCCGCCATCCAATTGACCTCCTATGCCAGCACGGACCTCCGTGGATTCATCGCAGTCCAGTCGGGCTCGATCTGGAACAATGGCGTCGGTGCCGGCGGCAACTTCACCCGGTCCACGATCCTGGGTTACACGCATTTCGGGACGCACGCGACAGCGGCCAAGGTGGGTCAGGATCTCCTCGACAACCTGGGCGCCTCGAGTGCCGGCGGGGCCATCGGCTTCAGCGGTCCGTTGGGTGCGGGCACGTACACCTTCCTGGTGCAGCAGACTGCGGCGGCGGTGGTCAACTATGAGTTCGACCTCCAACTGACTCCGGTGCCGGAACCGGGCGAGTACGCCATGGTGGCAGGAGCGCTGCTGGGCGGCTTCGCCGTCTGGCGCCGGCGGTCGGTGTCTCGGGTGTGAGCCGGACACGCTGACTCGCGCAGAGACGCGGAGCCGCAGAGATAATGGCTCCTCAATCGTTGGCATCCCTGCGGGGATGCCTTTCACGCCGGAGGGGTTGAAGGGGGCGCATCTTGACACTGCCCCCGCATGGAACGGGGTGGCGACGTCCTCGTCGCCGTTCCAAAGCCGTTCGCAGGGCGATGAGGACATCGCCACCAAGGATCGTCAGCGGGTGATCGAATCCGCGTGGCGCCCGAGATTGCACGATGACATCGGTGGGACCCTTCGAGGACTGGATGGCCATGTCCACATCGTCGGGGGAATTGAGGATCACGTCCATGTGCTCGCGGGCCTTCGCGCCACACGACCGCTCGCGGACGTCGTCCGGGAGATCAAGCGATGTTCCAGCCTCTGGATCCATGAGGAGATGCGTCGGCCCGGGTTCGCATGGCAGTCGGGTTACTCCGCGTTCACCGTGAGTCCTCGGGCCTTGGATCCTGTCGTGCGCTATATCGCGAATCAGGAGGAACATCATCGGATCCTTTCGTTCCGGGATGAACTCGTGGATTTCCTCGCGAAAGCCGGCGTCGACTACGATCCGCGCTATCTGGATTGAACGCGTTGTCCCCGGGTGCGTGCTTCGCACGACCCGGGGCTATCGGCTCCCATCCCTTCGGGATGCCCTCACGCCTGACGTGGGAGCATATAACCAACGAGGATTACTCCGCAATCAGCGCCCCCGCTTTGCTTCCGCGAATACCTATAAATAGGTTAAAAAGATAGAATCTGTGAAATCTGTGCAATCTGTGGACCTGCCTTCCCCTCCCCCTCCACAGACCTCCCTGAAAAAATAATCTTAGATTTATGTCCAGATGCGTCCGGGACCGCCGATGAAGCA
>JAIXZE010000436.1 GCA_027489875.1 Verrucomicrobiales bacterium | reverse complement strand
GTGCGGCTTTCGTTGAGGCAATCGCTCTCCAGTTCAGCGCATCGCGCGTGGGTGGCTCTGGAGGGGCTGGGTGCGCCGCCGGATCTGGCGCAGGAGATCATCCGCGACGGGCTGAAGGACCCGTCGGCTGTGATCCGATGTCATGCGGCGTGGGCGGCGGTGTGGCGCGGAACGAATGGCATCCGGCTTCTGCCGTTCGTGGAAGCGGCGTTGGCCCAGGAACCACAGATCCCGCGCAACGCGGGGGTGACCATCCCGGCTTCCGAAGTGACGCAGCTCATGACGCGGGCCGTTTCTGAACTTCGCGCGCGGGACAGGCGCTGAATGGTCTGGGTGGCCTAGCGATTGGCCTGGCGGGTGCGGATCCAGCCGTAGGTGAAGAGGCCGACGAATGTAGGGACGCCAATGATCGTGAGGACCTGAGGGGCGGTGGCGTTGAAGGTCCAACGCCAGGGGCCAATGAGGATGGAAGTGGTGCTGGTGCGGCGGGACGGTTCGGTGCGTGGGTCAATCTGGGTGACCTCGACGAGACCGTAGGATCCGCCCGGGGCCTGGAACCACCAGTCGCGACGCTTTTGCGCGAGGGAACCGGTTGGTGAGTTGGCGGCGAACAGCGGTTGGCCCAGCAAAAGGATCAGGAAGAGCATCCCCCGGAGCGGTGCCCCGAAACGACGCGCTGCGGCTGAAATGGACTGTGTGACTCGGCCCGCCATGACTCTCCTTGGGAGGGACCGTGCCGCAGAGCGGAGACGCCAGCAACCGTTGAGCCGGAGAAAGTGGCGCGTTGGGCGACCTGGACGTCACCACCCCGGCCCTGGGATGGAGAGGCGATGTCCTCATCGCCGTTGAGAGGGGCTTTGGGGACATGGCGACGAGGACGTCGCCGCACCGGCAAATCAATGGCTTTGGCAGACTGCGGGCGGTAGCGGTTGCTGTGGTGGCCTAGAACCGTGTGACAACGGCGGCAATGAGCAGGGTGGTGGCGAGGAGGGTGGGCATTGCGCCCAGACCGATGGCGAGTCCGTGGCGGCCGGCGGTCATGGCCCAGATGCCGCCGCCGGTGGCGAGGATCCAGGTGACGAGCATGCCGATCAGCGCGGACTTGAGGATGAGGAGCTGACGTGGGGAGGAATTGGCTCCGCCAGCGAGGCAGAAGACACTGAAGAAGAGGAATGCGGCGGTGCCGACGACCAGCGTCAGGATGGCGAAGGCGAGCTTCATGGCGAGGTCAGGATGGGATCCGTCGAGCGCGAGCGGTATCCGCCCATGGACGGAGTCGGAAGCCGGAAAAGCAAAGGGCCGGGCTTCGTGGGAAGCCCGGCCCTCAAGACGCTCAGGTTTCGGGGGGATCAGCGGAGGCAACCCTCGAAGGCATACCGCGCATGCCGTTCCGATGGGGCCGTGGCCATCCCGGATCACCTGCGGTTGTTGTCCGTCCAAGCGGCGTGATGGACGGTTTCGGCTGCCTGCTTCTGGAGGAACACTGTCTCCGCTTCACCGTCTTTCGACTGCTTCCGGTAGGCCGTCTCGAGTGTTTCCTCCAGATGGTCTGCAAACCGCCGCCGAAATCGCCGGACTGCCGGCCCGTCCGGCAACTTCTTCCCGAAGGCATCCCGAAGCGCCTTCTCATTCCGGATGAGGTTGGCCACATCATCCGAACGGAAAATCCCGCGCGCATAGCAATGGCAGACAATGCCGAGCATCTCTGCGAAGGGGAGGCCAAACTCCTGTTCAAACACCTCTTCATCCGTGGCCGCCTTTGCGGCGGTCGCCACCGCGGACCGTCGGATCACCATGGTCTGTCCGTCTTCGGTTGGGTCGGTATCCGGCTTCGCGAATTTTCCAAGGTGCAGGTCGCGCGGATCGATGGGGCCAGTCTCGTTGCCGTTTGCCATGTCGCAATATCGCCACTCCCGGCCTTCCGGTCGCAAGTTTGGGAAAGTAACGGAATGATGGCGGTATCATGGCGGGGAATGGATGGGGTCTGCCCTGCGTGTGAAATGTCATGGAAGTGACTTTGGATCGTCTTGGGATCTCCGGCTTCGTGACCGAATTGTCACGGCGGAGTCCGACGACCGTCATCATGCCCCACCTAGGGTAGGAACATGATGCGAATGGCGAATCTGGCCCATCGTGCAAACGGGCTGGCAGTCGGTGTGGTCGCCCTTGTGGCGATGGTTTCCGTTGGTTGTGCAAAATCCTCGGCGCGACTCAACCGGATCAATCCCGGCATGACCCGGGACGAAGTGGTGCAGTCCCTGGGACGCCCTCACGCGGTGACCGCGCAGGGCAACGTGGAGTTCCTGACGTACAACCTGCTCAACAAGGGAGTCGGGGACATGAAGGAATACGCGGTGAAGGTGGTCGACGGCCGTGTGCTCGCCTTTGGAGAAAAGGCAGATTTCGGACCAAACCTGCTTGTCACGAACGAGCCGGCGATGAAGTGACAGGGTACCCACCAAACAACCAGGAACACCGCCATGCACGTCGAGTATCTCCCGTCGCTTGCCAACGCCCTGACCTTTGCTTTCGAGAAGGCGACGCTCGAGGGAAAGCTCACAATCTCTGCATTGATGATCGTGTCCATGGTCAGTTGGACGGTCATCATCACCAAAGGCCTTCAATTGCTGAAGGCGAGGCGGATGACCAAGAAGTTCTTTGAGGCATACAGGGCTACCAAGGATCCGTTGGATGTGAATCGGGCGGGGCGCGAGTTCGAAGGAGCCCCCGCTTATGAGGTGTATGCCGCGGGTGTCGAAGAGCTGAAATACCATCTGGAGAACAATCCGATTCTCCTGAAGGGGCAGAACCGGATCAGTCACGAGGCGTTCGCCAACGTCCAGGTGGCCTTTGAGCGAGCCGTGTCGTCCGAAGCACTCTCGTTGGAGAAGGGAATGATCATCCTGACGACTGCGGTCGCCGGAGGACCCTTCATCGGGCTGCTGGGCACCGTTTGGGGTGTGATGGAGACATTCTCGGGCATCGCAATGGCTGCAAGCGCGAGTCTGACGGCAATGGCCCCCGGCGTCGCCGGTGCGCTGATTGCGACGGTTGTTGGCCTCTTCGTGGCGATCCCGGCCATGTTTGCGTACAACCTGATGATCACCGCGATCCGTCAGTTGACCCAGGAACTGGACAACTTCAATTCGGAGATCTCCACCGACCTGGAACACAAGTACGTGGATAATCGCGCGTTGGCAGACGAAATCGCGGATGCGCTGCGGGCGATGCAGACCGCGGATCGTGAACGTGAAGCGGAGGTCGCATGAGTGGAGCCGTTGCCGGACGGCGCGGCCGGAAGAAGTTCTCGGCTTCGCATCACCACACGTTGAACGAGCTCAACGTGACGCCGTTGCTGGATCTCGCGTTCGTGCTGCTGGTGATCTTCATCATCACGACGGCACCGACGACGAACGACATCGACATCAACCTGCCATCGGCGTCGGCCCAGCCGCCGGCAAATCAGGCGAAGCAGGACATCAACAACGTGACTGTCTCGTCGGATGGCAAGGTCTACTTCAATGCGGAGCCGATCACGCTGAAGGAGTTGGAGAAGAAGCTGACAGAGTTCCGGAAGAACAATCCTGACCTGAGCGTGGTGGTGCGCGGCGACGAGCAGGTGAACTACCAGCGGGTTGTGGCGGTGCTGGATGTCCTGACCCGGGTGAACGTGACCAAGATCGGCATGGCCACGGACACAGCAGCAGCGGAGTAGTTGGCCCTCTTACCTGAAACGGCATGGCACCTCGAAAGGCCAAAGCCCAGACAAAGAGCAGTCTGGCAATCTCTGTGGTCGTCCATGTGGCGGCGATCGGAGGCATCTTCTATTTCGCCCACAGGACCGGGATGCTGCCTCAGCAGATCTATAAGATCACGGGCATCAAGGCTCCGGAGGAAAAGAAGGAGAAACCGAAGCCCAAGCCGCCCGAGGATACTCCCCCGAAACAGTCAGAGATCACGGAGACGGTGGAGACACCTCCGGATGCAGCCGCGCGTCCACCTGCGGATGTTCCGCTGACGGCGCGGACGGGAAATCCGGATGCTCCGGCGGCGCGTGGCAACGGCGGTTTCAGTGCCCAGGCGCGGCCACAGGGAGCCAAGCCTGTGAATCCAATCCAGGCGAAACCCGGGACGGGAACGCCGGGAGGAACCGGAACGGGAACGACTCCGCCGAGGAACTCGGTGGTGGCACCCGCCGCGGCCAATTCGGCCTTTTCGGAGGCGCGGACGAAGCCCTCCACGGTCGAGTCCGTGCTGGAGGATCGGAAGAATGCCGCGTCCGCACAGGAGTCGGTTTCCTCGGAGCAGATCTCGCGTACGGGTTCCGGCGATGCAGCACAGGTCGTGACGAAGGTCACGGGTGTGGTGGCCGTGGACAACAAGCAGGTTGTCGTCCGCGGTCTGAGCGACCGGTACAACGTTTCGACGTTGAACGGGGCGGAGTTGCCGTCGGCGGATCCGCGTCGGCGCGCGGCGCAATTGGATCTGATTCCATCCGCGATGATCGATCGCGTGGTGGTTAGCAAGACCTTCACCCCGGATCTCCAGGGCGGGTTTGCCGGCGGATCGGTCAACATCGTGACGAAGTCCTTTCCGGCAAAGGCCTTCACGACGCTGACCGTGGGCATGGGGTACAACTCCATCGCCACGGGCAACGACCAGTTCCTGACGGCGCCGGGAAGCAGCACGGACTGGTTGGGCATGGACGACGGGTTGCGGGCGCTGCCTTCGGA
This sequence comes from Verrucomicrobiales bacterium, assembly GCA_027489875.1. Lineage (GTDB taxonomy): Bacteria > Verrucomicrobiota > Verrucomicrobiia > Limisphaerales > UBA9464 > UBA6176. Next base: position 34,737 of record JAIXZE010000436.1, on the reverse strand, counting down.
GGTGTTCATTCCGCGGACGATCCTGGATCGGCCGACTCCTGGGACCCCGGACATCCTGAACCAGTATGAACCGCTTCGGATCGAGGCCTTCGGGGCCTATCGCCCGAACCAGCCCGAGTTGCGGGCACGGCGACTGGAACAGGCGACGGCGTATGACAACGCGCTTCGCTCTTTCAAGACGTCGACGTTCGCGCCGACGGGCGATGCGCCTGGGCCGAATCGGAACTTTGCGTTGGCATCGGGTGACACCAGTTGGTTGTTCGGACACCGGGTAGGCTGGTTCGCATCGTTGAACTACGAGCAGAAGGCGCGCTTCGAACAGGATGCCTTCCGGGGACGGTATAACTCGGAAGTGGATACGTACGATGGCGGACCGTTGCAGCGGCTTTCCGAGTTCAACGTCGACCGCTCGATCGAGGAGAACCAATGGGGCGCGGTGGCCACGTTGGCGTACGAGTTGATGCCCGGACACGAGTTGGGGCTGACCTACGTCCGGAACCAGAACGGCACGGCGATTGGATCGATCCAGAACGGAAAGGTGTTCGGGTTCGATCAGTTCAATCCGGTGGAGACGTCGCGCAGCCGACTGAATGTCGTCAGCTGGCAGGAGCGCGTCCTGGAGAACGTGCAGGCCAAGGGGCACCATGTCTTCGGCGAGATCAACGATTTCCAGGCTGACTGGTTGCTCTCGCTCGCATCGACGGCGGAGGAGACGCCGGACCTCCGGATCTTCCCGATGCGCCTCGATCCGCAGCCGGATGGGACCTATATCATCGAGGCTCGCAACCCGGATCTGCCGAACGTGAATTTTCCCACGCGCCTGTTTCGGGAAAGCTCCGAGGAGAACGGGAACTTCAAGCTCGACCTCACGATGCCCTTCACGCCGGGCAACGGATTGGAGAGCGCGCTGAAGGGCGGCATCTTCACAAGCGGTTCGACGCGGAAGCTCACTGAACACCGGTTCAGTTATCTGGTTCCTTCCGGAACTGATGACGAACCCAGCGACTACGCGAACAGCGTGTTGGCCTTCAATGGTCCGCGGTTCACGGAGGTCAACGCCCCCGGCGGTCGACGACGCTTCCAGTTTGGCGATCCGCTCTTCGACACGAGCTTCATTGGGCCTTACGGCTACGACGGACGACAAGTGATCCAGGCGGCGTACCTGATGGGCGATTTCTTCGTTCACCCGAAGTTGCGTCTGGTGGGTGGAGCCCGTGCCGAGTCCACGCGGCTGAGCATCACGCCCTTTGCGTTGTCCCGTCTCCCTGGCGATACCCGCCCCCAGATCACGCTCAATGCGGACGATGTCCTGCCTTCGGCGGGTGCAGTCTTCCTCGTCTCCTCGAACGTGAACGTCCGGTTGAACTACTCGGGTACGCTGGCACGCCCGACGTATCGGGAGTTCGGACCGGTCGAACTGATCGACGTCGAGGAGGATCTGGTCGTCCGCGGCAATCCGGAGCTGAAGCGGACCACGATCGAGAACTACGACGCGCGGGTGGAATGGTTCCCGCGGCCGGGCGAACTGGTGTCCTTGGGCATCTTCCAGAAGGACCTGAAGGACCCGATCGAGCGGTTCTACCTCGATCCGCAGAACAACATCGTGAGCTTCACGAACCGCCCGAACGCGGTGGTTCGGGGCGTGGAATTCGAAGTCCGCAAGAAGCTCGATTTCGTCGATCCGCTCCTGCACGACTTTTCGATCGGAGGAAACTACTCCTATATCGATTCACAGGTGGACGTCCCGTACTCGGGCGACGGCGTGAACGTGCAGGTATACAACCGGACGCTGTTCGACCAGCCGGCATACGTGTTGAACGCAGACCTTGGATACGACAACCCGCGGACGGGGACTTCCTTTTCGTTTGTCTTCAGCCGGACGGGTGAACGGTTGGCGCTGGATGTGCCGAACGCCCCGAACGCCTACGAGCAGCCGATCAACACGCTGGACGTCTTCTTTTCGCAGCGGTTGGGCCGTCGGTGGAAGATGCGGTTTGGTGCCCGGAACCTGCTTGATCCCGAGATCCGCACGATTTTTGTCTCGGACTTCGGCGGGAGCCGGAACGACTTCGGCGGGAACTACGTGTTCCGAAGCTACAAGCGCGGGATCACCTACTCGGTGAGCCTCTCGGCCGAGTTCTGAGGTCAGAATCCTCAGTCGGAGCGGAAGCCGGCGATGGCCTTGTTGAAACTGCCCATGAGCCGCGACAGGTAAGCGTCGGGGTGGAACGGGGCGTAATTCCGGCGCGCACCTTCGGCCAGGTTCTGGCACAGCGTGGGGTCGTTCAGAAGCAGGGCGATGGCCTCGGCAAAGGCACCGGCGGAACGGTCGGCGACGCGGACAGCGGATTCGCCATCGGCGAGCCATTCGTCGGCGCCTCCGCCGCCAAAGGCGACAATGGGGCGGCCATGGGCGAGGGCCTCGACGCCGACGAGGCCAAAGGGTTCATGGCGCAGGACCGGGAAGAGAACGATCTGGCACCGGTCGTACCACTGGCCGGTTTCTGTCGTGGAAATCTCGCCGACAAACTGGATCCGGTCCTGGAGGGAAAGGGCACGGACCTGGGCCTCGAGGGCCGGCCGCTGCCTGCCTTCACCCGCAATGACCAGTTTCCATGGCAGGTTGCGGAGTTTGCTGACGGCGTCGATTGCGACATGGACGCCCTTTGGTGCGAAAAGCCGGGAGGGCAGGAAGAGCAGGCCGGGTTCGGCGGTGCGTTTGGGAGTGCCCGGGTCGTGGGCGTAAAGGGGGACGAGGTCTATCCGTTCGGGGTTGATGCTGTTTTCCAGCAGGCCTTGACGCATGAAGCGGGAAGCCACCTGAAGGCGGATCCGGTGCAGGTTGCGGAACTGACCGAGACGCTCGGTTCGACGCCACAGCGCCAGGTTGCCGATGGGAGACCTGCCGGCGCAGCCCTGGATGAAATGCCATGCCAGGCAGGAAAGTCCATGGGGGCGATGGCAGGGTTGGAGGTTCCGGGTCATCCGGTCGCCACCGGAACAGAACCATGTCTGGTCATGCAGGAAGAGTGTCGAGGGGGCGACTTCGGCGACCTCGGCAAGCACATCCTCCCGAGGCACCGAGTGGATCTGGACGACGTCGGGCTGCCATTGCCGGCACAGGTCGCGGATGGCACCCACAGGGCCGCCGCCAGGGATGACCTCGACCCGGCAAGGGACTTCGCTGGGACCGGGGACGTAGCAACCCAGCAGGGTTTCGTGCCCGTGTTCGGACAGGAATCGGCAGGTCTCCACCACGACCCGGTTCGCGCCGCCGTTGATGGGGCGGGCAAGGTGGTTGAGGAGGAGGATGCGCACCGGTTCAGGAAGGATGTGGGGTGGTGGGAAGGCGGAACAGCCGGAAGGATGATTTGTACGGTACTTGGGCGGGCTAGGACCTCGCGTGTGGGTGTGTGGGGCGCTGGCCCGGGGGACGGTTGCCGGAAAGGATCTGTTGGCGCTCATCCGCGGCAACCGGCCGCCATTGGCCGGCAGCTAGGTCTCCGAGTTTGAACGTGCCTATCCGGACGCGCAGGAGTCGGAGGGTGGGGTGGCCGATGGCGGCCGTCATCCGGCGGACCTGACGGTTCTTTCCCTCGACCAGTTCGAGTTCCACCCAGCAGTCGGGGACGTTCTTACGGAAACGGATGGGGGGATCCCGTGGCGGCACCGAAGGCTGGGGATCGAGCAACCGGACCCTGCAGGAACGTGTGCGGTATCCCTGGATGGTGACTCCGGAAGCGAGCTGGGCGAGAGCATCGGGTGTGGGGATTCGTTCGACCTGCGCCCAGTAGGTGCGTGGGTGCCCGTTCTCGGGGTCCAGGAGTCGGCTGTTCAGGCCTGGTTCGTCGCTGAGCAGCAGGAGGCCTTCCGAGTCCGCGTCCAGGCGACCCAAGGCATACACCCGTGGGGGAAGTCCAAAGCCGTCGAGCGGACGGTTGGGAGAACCGTCCGAGGTGAACTGGCTGAGGACGCCGTAAGGCTTGTGGAAGGCAACCAGCACGGGCGCGGGCGTCAGACGATCTCTCCGCGGATACGGCGAACGGTGACTTCCTGGGTGACACGGGTCTTGGCGATCATGTTGTTGGGGAGGATCCCGCGCCAGGTGGAGTTGGGGTAGATGAGGGCACGCTTCCCGATGATGGATCCGGGGTTGAGGACGGAATTGCAGCCGACCTCGGCGTGGTCCCCGACGAGGGCACCGAACTTGCGCAGTCCCGTGTCGATGCATCGGCCGTCCATCTCGACCCAGACGTTCTCGCCATTGAGTTTGAGGTTGGACAGAACGGCCCCGGCGCCGAGGTGGGCCTTGTGGCCCAGCACGGAGTCGCCCACGTAATTGAAGTGGGGAACCTGCGCTCCGTTGAAGAGCAGGGAATGCTTCACCTCGCTGGAGTTTCCGACCACGCAATCGTCCCCGATGATGACGTGTTCTCGGATGTAGGCGTTGTGTCGGACGCGACAATTCTTCCCGATGATGGCGGGACCGACGATCATGGCTCCATGTTCGACGATGGTGCCTTCCCCGATGAAGACATCGACGCCGACGTAGGCGTTGCCGTCCGTCTTGTGGAACTGGGCCGGGTGAAGGTTGGCAGCAATGTAGGCCTTGATGCGCTTGAGGACATCCCACGGGTACTCCACGCCGTCGAAGAGGGCAGCATGGCCTGTCTGTGACAGATCGAAGAGGTCAGGGGGAGTGTACAGCATGGGACAAGGCTAGGCAGTTGTCTGGTCGGGGCAAGCGTCGTTACGGGCGGAGATGCACCTCGGGACAAGTCTGGCACTTGAGCCGCCGGGCAACCGCAGATACCGTCGGCCAAGATGAAACCAGCCCGAGTCACCGCATTTGGATGGGTCGCCTCCATTCTGGTCTTCGGACCTTTGTCGGCTGAAACCGTGCAATTGCGCGATGGAGCGTCCGTGACGGGGCGGATCCTTGCGGAGAAGAAGGATCAAGTGGTGGTGGATCTGGGATTCACGGTTCTGTCGGTACCACGCGGGGACATCGTCAAGGTGGTGAAGGAATCGGATTCCACGGCGAAACCGGGAAAAGCACCGGGAGTGCAGGAAATCAAGGGTGGCCTGTACGCGGTGGCAACGACGCCACCCGCGGAGAAGCCGGTGCGTGAGTTGGTGCAGATGCTGGGGGAGTCCGTGGTGCAGGTGCGGGCACCGAGCGGGTTGGGATCCGGTTTCTTTGTGACCGAGGATGGTTACCTGATCACGAATTTCCATGTGATCGAGGGTGAGACCAAGTTGTCCGTGGAAGTTTACCATCAGAAGGATGGGCAGTTGGAGCGGCGCAGCTACAAGGACGTGCGCATCGTCGCGATGAACAAGTTCGAGGACCTCGCGCTCTTGAAGGTCGATGACAAGGACGCGCCGAAGTTCAAGCGGGTGTTGTTGGGTGACCCCGAGAACCTTTCTGTGGGCGAGCGGGTCTTCGCCATCGGCAGTCCGCTCGGGCTGGAACGGACGGTCACGGAGGGCATCCTGAGCACGAAGACCCGGCAGATGGGTGGGGCTCTCTACCTGCAGACCACGGCGCAGATCAATCCGGGCAATTCCGGTGGCCCGCTCTTCAACCTCCGTGGCGAGGTCATCGGGGTGACGAACATGAAACTGACCTTTGGCGAAGGCCTTGGTTTTGCGATTCCCGGGGATGAGCTGAAGTATTTCCTCAATCACCGGGACGCCTTCGCCTACGACAACGACAATCCGAGCAATCCGTTCCGGTATCTGGAGCCGCCCAGTCGCCTGCGACCGACCACCCCCTGAAGAGCGGGTGGACGGGACTGGCTTTCCTGTGTTGGGCGTGGAGTTGCGAAGTTGGGTGGTTGGGCTTCAAGGATCCAGCTTGCCAATCGACCCAACGTCCGCTCCTTTGGCCGTGCCCTCGGGAGTTCGGCGGAGAATCCTGAAACGCGCCGGCCTTTTGAAGGTTCTAACAGCCATGATTCGTTCACTATCCTGCCTTGCGGCCCTGACGGCGGTCACGATCGCCACGGAGGCTGCGGTTCCCCCCGCACCCAAACTGCTCCCGAAGGACACGCTGGCCCTGTTCACCGTGCCGGACTGGGCGAAAGCATCCGCGGATCTGGGATCCAGCCCAGGCGGGAAGCTGTGGGCCGACCCTGCGATGAAGGCCTTCCGGGACAACTTCGACAAGAAACTCCAGGAAAAGGTCGTCGGCAAAATGGAGAAGGATCTGGGGATCAAGGTGGCCGACTACATGGATCTGGTGCGGGGCCAGTTTTCCATCGCCGTCATCCAGAACTCGTGGAAGGGCGCGGAAGATACGTTGCCTGGCTTCCTCATCGTCATTGACACGAAGGACAAGTCAGACCAGCTGAAGAAGCAGTTGGAAGAAGTCCGCAAGAAGCTCAGTGAGTCCAAGAAGCCTGTGAAGACCGAGAAGGTCCGGGACGTGGAGTTTTCCTCGCTCAGCATCGACCTTCCGGACGGCGACGGTGACGAGGACGCCGACGACAAGGACAGTTCACCCACCAAGGTTCAGGCCGGTGGGAAGAAGATGAGCCTGTTGTTCGGCCAGGTGGACACGGCGTTGTTGGTTTCGGATTCCGTTGCGACGCTTGAAAAGGTCGTGGCCGGAATCAGTGGCGGTGCGGTTTCGAGCCTCTCCGAGGAGACCGCGTTCCAGTCCAGCGAGTCGGCGTGGTTCCGGCAGGCCATGGCCTATGGATGGGTCCACGTTTCGCCGATGTACACGTTGGCCAGCCAGAAGCTTGGGGAAACGCCCAACGAAGGCGCGGACGCCATGGGTGTGGATCCGCAGGCAGCCCTCAAGGCGGTCGGTCTGGGCGGACTCAAGACGATCTCGATGGCGTGGAACATCGATGGCGCAGGTTCGGGAGCGACGATCAGCATGGCGATTCCCGAAGCCCAGCGCACCGGCATCTTCAAGATGCTGTCGGCGTCGACCAAGGATTCCGGCCCGTCCGCCTTCATTCCGGCCGACGTCATCAAGTTCCAGCGGTGGCGGTTGGATGGACAGAAGATGTGGGCGACGCTTGAGGAGACCCTGGCGGCCGTTTCGCCCCAGTTGAATGGCTTCGTCCAGATGATGGTGGCCCAGGCTGGCAAGGACAAGGATCCCTCCTTCGACCTGAAGAAGGGGTTGGTCGCGAATCTGGGTGACGACATCATCACGTACTCGAAGGCCCCCAAAGGCAGCACGATGGAGGATCTTTCGAATCCCCCGACCCTGATGCTGGTGGGATCACCGAACGGCGAAGGACTGTCGGCTGCGATGAAGGCGGCTGCGGGTGCCTTTGGTGCCGGGAGTGGCGAGGAATCCAAGGACCGCGAATTCAACGGCAAGAAGGTGCGGTCGCTGCGGATGCCGGCGGCCCCCGGCAAGAAGGACAACAAGATGGAGTTGGCTTCGAGTGCGGGTTACCTCGCCATGAGCACGACTCCGGCGGTCCTCGAGGAGTTCCTCCGCTCGGTGGATGGCACTCCCCGCTCCCTCAAGGAAAACGCGGCCATCAGCGAGGCCGCTCAGAAGGTCGGTGGCATGGGCACGGGCATGTTTGGCTATGAAAACCAGCGTGAATCCATGCGCTCCCAGTGGGAATTCCTCCGCAGTGGTGGGCTGCAGTCCGTCCTTGGCGAAGGCGAGGAAGGCGGATGGGCCGAGGTCCTGGACTTCAAGGCACTGCCTGAATACGACAAGGTCATGAAGTACTTTGGCATCGCCGTGTTCACCGGGGCCACCGACGCCCAAGGCATGCACTTCCGTTTCTACGGTCCCAACGCGAAGTAGGCGGGTGAGCTTCTGATTCGAGCGGGGAAGGTGGCGTGCGCTGCCTTCCCCGTTTTCGTTGAGGAGGGCCCTCGATGGCATTCTGCCGAGCGGGCAAACGGAGGTGCTGCCTGGATCTCTCGGGCGTTTCCTGACTGTTGCTGACGCGAGAAGAAAGCCGGGATCTGCGCCTGTCCGTCCGTGCACCCAGGCGTTTATGGGAAGGGATGACTTGAGCGCGACGCCGAGCGAGGTGCAGCAGATGACGGGAGGCTTTGGATGCAGATCCCGGCCACCAACAGTGCTGGCAGGTCACAGAAGCCCTCGCTGACCCGCCATCTTTGAACTTCCACACCGGGCTTCTGTGCTCTTCTACAGCGGCACAGCGCCAATGGTTACCGGCGAACTTTGTGAAAGCTGAGGGGCCTTAATGAAGCGCACGAAGGGTCCAATCCGGCGACGTAGCTGGGTTGGCCCAATGCTGCATGTCCTGAAGCGCCGGGCGGTTCAGGGACTCCGCATGGCCGTCCACGAACGCGGAAACCGCGCGGTTGCCGTACCGCGGGTGCACGTAACCCCAGGCCTCAGGGCCGTCGGCAGGATTCCATTCGACGGCCCACCGCCGGGCAGCGAGGAAGGGGGGCTTCACGTTGTAGAAGCCGTTGACGATCTTTCCCTCGAACGGGCCGCGGGCGGAGGTGAAGACCATCAGGCCGCTGGTGCGCAGGACCTCGGTTTGCTTGAGCACGCAAAACGGGCCGAACTTGGCCGTGGCTGCGGCTGTCGGAGGCAGTTCGACATCGTCACCCCCGACGAAGACAGAGTTGATCCCCAACGAGGGAAAGACCGAGGCGGCATAGATGCCGAGCATGGGGTCCTCCATACGCTGGAATTGCTCGAGGAGCCTTCGGTTCTCATTCGCATACATCACGCCGAAGTTCTTTCCCAGGTAGGGGGCAATTCTCCACGGATACCGTGCGTTGATCGGATGGGGAACCTGGCGCCCCTGAAGGTCCCTCGCTTCCAGACCGTGGCGGTACCCGGGCAGGACGGAGTCATTGTTGTCCGAGGCGTACATCTGCCAGGCGAGCATGAGCTGGCGTGCGGACGAGATCTCTGTGGCTTGTGCCGCTTTGTATTTTGCCTTGGCGAGGGCCGGAAGCAGTAGCCCGGCAAGGATCGTCAGGATGGCAATCACCACCAGCAGTTCGATCAGGGTGAAGCCCGATCGATCCTGGGGGGATCGAGACCGAGGAGATTTCGCAACGGCGCGCACTGGCAGGAAAGTATTCGTCAGGACCGGAATCGCTTCCGAGTCGTTGCCGAACTTTAGTGGTTTCTTGTCCAGACCGCCAGTCAGGAGGGTGAGGCGGCAAGGATGTTGCACCTGCACGATGCTCGCTGCATTCGCAGGAATGCAGGCCATGCAGGACGAGAGATGGGCTGCGGAGGTGGAGTTTGGATCTTTTGTAAAATGCTTTTGCAGAGCTTCTTGTGATGGATATTGCCTCATTTCCGAGTTGGCATCCCGCCTGCGATCACGGTTGTTGTCAGACGATGCGAGCCAAGAGCGCTGCTCCAGGGGAGGTTCAGGGAACCAGGGAGGACCAAAGGGAGAGCGGCGCAACAGGGGAAAGCCTGGGGATTCGAAGGGTGCTTTCGACGGGGCTTGGTAAACGGGTCGTTTGAGAGGGGTTGCCGAGGGAACACGGGGTGCAGGGGCTTTCGACAGGGGATCGAAAGGCAAGGCAAGCCCAGCGATCTGTATCGCTCCGGCGCAGTCCAGGGGTCTGGGGGGCGCGCCGGAGCGGTTCTGTTGTTTGCTTCAGCCGGTGGCCAGGGACTCGAACCCCTTCAAGGTCCGGAACGCCACCCTTTCCCAGGCATCTCGGATGAACGCTGCATTGAATCCGAGCATCCGGGGATCAAGGGAAAACGCGATTTCCCAAAGGAGTGCAGGCTTCTGGCAGACGAGCCAATCCTCGAACATTTCCGGCCAGCCGGGGCCGAACGGCAGCGGGACAATGGATTCATTGGAACGGGGGTTGGATAACGAGTGAGGGAGTTCGGAAACGGTGGCCTCCGGATGGGCAATCAACCAGAGCAGTGCACCCACGCGATGGACGTCCCCCCGGCGGGCAGAGGGAAACGGGCCAGACGAGCCCTCGGCGGATTCGCTGATCCACTGAATCTGGATGTGGTCCGTGTGGCTTGAGCATCGGGCCCATAAGGGTGGCGGTCGCCAGCGTCCAGCACGGTTGAATCGGGGTTGGTCGCGCAGGATGGATTCGGCTTCGAACAATAAAGCCGACGACTCGTCCGCCATGGCCTGCCATTCGATACGCTGGGTGGCGTGGATAAGGCGGGTGATCCGATGGTTTTGGCCCTGGGTGCGTCGGTACGAAGAGAGTCGCTGCCGAAGGGAGCGAGCCTTGCCAACGTAGAGGAGTGTGCCGTTCTCGTCGAAGAACCGGTAAACTCCGGGTTGATCGGGCACACTTCGGAACCACTCAACCCCCAGGCGCTCGACCAGCGGCTGGGGCGCAGGCAGAAGTCGAAGCTGTGTCGGCGGCATGTGGGGCGGATCAGTTTTTGCTCTGGCGCTCCTGTTGGATCTCGCTCAAGGCCTTCAGGCTGAAAAGTCCCGTCGGCTGTTCATCCTGGAAGAAGACCCAATCGGCGACAACGGCGGTATCCACCGTGACTCTTGAATCCAGTTTGAGGTCTCCCAGATCGATGGGCTCGTTTCCGAGCCGACCGGTGATGAGACTTTCCTCGATCGATTCGACAGTGATCCAGATGAACTCGGTTCTGGAGCCAACCGTCACCGGAGCCTTCACGGCGCAGTGTTGGGCGTTGCCAGAGGTGAAGGCCTCGACGAATTCGTTCCAGCGAGCCCTGGCCTGACTCGATGCTTCCACCATCCGTGGATCTTCCTCGCCGACCTCCACGACAGGGGGGACCACCAGATCGGTGAAGACACCCTTCACGTCACCCTGCCTGAGTTTGGCTTCGAGCGCGTCATCCCAATGGTTGAAGCGGCATTCGCTGGGCTGGTAAATCGCCTGACAGTCAGGTCCTGCGAGCTCGGCGACCAGACGGGCGAGTCTTGGGTAATGTGCCTCCGGAAGGACGTTTTCTTCCTCCCGTTGGACCAGATCCACGGCGAGCCAGCCGCGGTTCTCCTCGAGCACCTTTCGCAACCGCGCTTCCCCTGCCTTGTCGGAGATTGCCGTTGGATCTTCAAAGTAGGGGCGGTCCGAACAATGCACCAGATGGAGGCGGCGGGCTGCTGCCGCGATGAGCAGGGGAGGCTTGCCAGTGACGAACTGTCCGGTGCCATCCTTGGGAGGTTCCGCCGAAGCAGGTGCTGCGGCGTCGGATTGTGGCTCGGCCACCACCTCGAATCGTCCTCCCCATGCCGTTTCGCAATAGCGCGCGAGGGTGGAGGCATCAAGATGCCTGGGACGCCGGAGGAGTAGAACAAGGGATATCAGGGGGCGATCGGGGGCTTGGAACCTGGATCGCTCGGCTGACAATCGTGAGGGTGAGAAGAGTTGCCAGATGTCCCAGATGATCAAGGCAAGGACCACCGCTGGCAGCCATTGCCATCGGACTCCGGGTTGGGTGGCGGCGTGCCAGACCGCATCAGCGGCAAGCAGCGCGGCGGCGGCGCAGGCGGGGATCCGTGCAGCCCCGACACAAAACCAAAGCGCGACCGCGAAGAGCATCGCCATCGGGGCAATCGCCAGGTGAAGCGTCCCCTCCCAGAGGGTGGGTGTTGTTCCCATCAAGCCCTTCCATAGCGAGTGAGCACCAAAGCCAAGAAGAGCGGATGCCGCGAGTGCCCGCGGGAACCCGGGGAAGAGTGGCCTGCGCGCATTCATGAGGGCAGTTGGATCAATCCGGGCGATACGTCGCTGCCAACATTCCAGCATGGCTACATGCTCAGTCTGGTGGCCACTTTCACCGGGATCAGGGTGTAGATTTACGTCCGTAGACCAATGTTCGGCAACTCCGTTAATGCATCCGATCCTCGCAATTGATACCTCGGGGCAGTGAACACGCAGGACTTGATCCGGCTTGGCGTACCGCCGGGTGACACCATGCGACGAGGGGTTGATTTCATTTCGAGGTACATCCTGAAGGGCTTGGAGAAATCGTTGCTCGAGGCAGAGGTGCGCGCGGTGATGGCGGATCCTGCGCGGTTCGTGAAGGATCCGCTTCGCGGGGGCTTCGCTCAGGCCCTTCTCCGGACGGAGCGCAAGGTCATCCCAGCGGCGGCTTCCTGGCGCCAATGGGGTGAGGGTCTGGAGCCGGAGGCGGTGAACCAGATGGCGCGTGCCTGCCAGCTGCCGATCTCTGTGGCGGGTGCCCTGATGCCGGATGCGCATCTGGGGTATGGGCTTCCGATTGGTGGGGTGTTGGCAACTCGGGGAACGGTGATTCCGTATGCGGTCGGTGTCGACATCGCTTGCCGCATGAAGCTGACGGTGCTGGACCTGCCGGTACGGGACATCGAGCGGAAACGGGAACGCCTCGTACGCGCAATCGAGGAGGAAACCCGCTTTGGAATCGGGGCTTCATTCAGCGATCGGCGGCAACACGGGGTCATGGATGCTGACTGGGCGGTGAGCCCGGTGACGCTGGCGAACCGCGATCGGGCCTGGGCACAGTTGGGCACGAGTGGGTCCGGGAATCATTTCGTGGAGTTCGGGATCTTCTCGCTTCCGGAACCATTGAACGGGCTTCCGCCGGGGGAATATGTCGCGTTGCTGAGCCATAGCGGGAGCCGTGGTTGTGGTGCTGCGGTCTGTGAGCATTACAGCGACTTGGCCATGGCGCAGCATCGCGAATTGCCCAAGGAACACCTGCACCTGGCGTGGTTGGACCTGACCGAGGCAGATGGAATCGAATACTGGGGGGCGATGGAACTGATGGGCCGCTATGCGGCGGCGAACCATGAGTTGATCCATCGGCACATTGCCTCACACCTTGGCTCGGAAGTGCTGCTGGATGTTGAAAACCACCACAACTTCGCGTGGAAGGAGCGACATCGCATCGGTGCCATCGACCAGGATGTGGTCGTCCATCGAAAGGGGGCGACCCCTGCCGGTGCCGGCGTGCTGGGGATCATCCCTGGTTCGATGGCCACACCCGGATATCTGGTCCGAGGTCGTGGGTGTGCGGAGGCTTTGGCGTCGGCCTCCCACGGTGCTGGTCGGATCATGAGCCGAAAGCAGGCACAGGCCTCCTTTGAATGGACCAAGGTGCGGCGGCTTCTCCGGGAACGCGGCGTCCACCTGATATCCGCTGGAATCGATGAGGTTCCCGGCGTTTACAAGGACATCGAGCAGGTCATGGCTGCCCAGCGGGAACTCGTGGACATCGTGGGGAAGTTCGAGCCGCGGATTGTGAAAATGGCAGATGCGGGTGAAAGGGCGGAAGACTGACGACTGGCCGGAGGAGCCAGGGGTGGTGCAGATGGCCGAGGGTTTTGGCCCTGTCCGGTTCAAGGATCGGAAGGAGCCAAGGCGAAGCGGGGATCGGTAAAGAAGCCTTCGCCTGGTCGGCGGGTGTTATACGGGGCGTTTGCTTGCCGGAACGCCCAGGCATTCGAAAGTCGACGCAGGACGTCGGCTGGTATCGCATGGTCTTCCTTCAGCGAATCCCAGTGACCGGCACGGAGATTGTTCACGGCACCCAACGGCCACTGGAGGCAGGCGGCCAGGATGGAGGACCAGCGGAAGTACTTGACGGCAACGATGACCAGATTTGCCCGTTGGCCGACGTATCGACGGCGGCCGGCCGGGCGTCCCGTTGTCGACAGGATGTGGCCGTTGGAGGCGTTGACTGCGTGGTAGATCCGCGCATCCGGGGCCATGACACAGCGCCAACCTCTCTGCCATGCCCTGAGAAAGAGATCCACATCCTCGTGATCCAGGAAGAAGGACGTGTCCCATCCTCCGATCGCATCGTACATCTCCCGATGGATCAGGAAGGCTCCAGCGCATGGAAACGGGGTTTCGGAGCCAGCTGGAAGGTCAACGGCGAAGTCTGCTGCGCGGAAGGGATAGGGCGAATTGAGGTGCCAGACCGACTTCTTGAAGCGTGTGGCACCATGGAGCCACTCCTTGCCATCGTAGGTCCAATGCCAGCCGTCGACGGCCCCGATATGGTTGGTGAGATCGATCCTCGCGGCAAGGTTCCGCAGGCATCCCGGATCGAACCACATGTCCTCGTTGCAGAAGAACAGCAGCTTGCCTTTTGCCGCGGCCGCACCTGCCGCGTATCCGGTCACCAGTCCGGTCTCAGGGGGTTCCGTGCGGAGCACGATGTCCGTTTGAGCCTGAAGATACGGGATGGATCCGTCGGTGCTTTGGCGATCGACGATAATGATCTCGGTCTCGACGTCCTGTTGTCCCCGGAGTGATTCGAGCAGCCGTGGGAGGAAACGCAGGCCGTTGAAGTTGGAGACAATGACGGAGATCATTCCAGACTACTTCCAGATCAGGGGGAGGTTCTGGGCGAGTTCCAGTTTCCCAAAGTGTGAAGGATCGCAGGGCCCCAGTTCGCGAGCCCACCGAGCCATGCGATCGATCCCAGTCGCCAGCGGGGTGCTCTCGGCGACGCCGAAGACCCGGTGGAACTTGGAGTGCTCAGCAACCGCGTGGATGACTTCGGGGCGTGCCGGAAAGTGACGGATTCTGGGTTCGATTCCGACCGCATGGGCAATCCGGTTTGCGAGGTCGAGGATGCGTGTTGGCTGATCCGTCCCGATGTTGAAGGTCTGGTTGACGGCTCCTTCCACCAGTGGGGCCCGGGCGATGGAAGCGGCGATGTCACCGATGTACGTGAACGAACGGGTTTGCATGCCGTCCCCAAGGATGCTCATGGGTTCGCCACGGAGGCATTGATTCAGGAAGATTCCGACGACATTGCGGTAGCGATCGCCAATGTGCTGGCGTTCGCCATAGACATTGTGCGGCCTGAAGATGGTGTGGCGGAGTCCAAAAACCGTGGCGGCGGACGCCAGATCCAGCTCGACGGCGTACTTTGCCACACCATAGGGGTCTTCTGGATGGGGTGTCGTTTCCTCGGTGAGCGGCAGTTGGCCGGCCCCATAGACGGCGATGGAACTGGCGAAGACAAAATGACGGACCCGGTGATGGATCGAGGCGTTGATCAGGCGAGCGGAGCCGACCAGATTCGTCTCGTAATTGAAGCAGCGCAGGTGATGGGACAGACCTTCGGCGGCATAGGCTGCAAAGTGGTAGACGTAATCGAACGGGCCATGGTCGCTCCAGACGCTTTCCAGGAACGACGGATCCCGGATGTCCCCGATGCAGACCGGTATCGTGGCTGCAAGGTTTCTTCGGAACCCACCGGAGAGATTATCGAGGCCGACAACCTCCATGCCCAGAGCTGAGCATGCATCGGCAACATGGGAACCGATGAAGCCTGCTGCTCCGGTGATGAGGGCTCGTGGTGAACTCATGGGATAACGCTGTCAGACACGCCGGGCAACTCTGCGCAAAGCCGCGCCTTGAAAACAAACTGGAAACCGAACAACCCGGGACAAGCCTTGCAGGCGAGGCGATCGATCCCTCCGCGGAGTGGGCCGGTCCACCGGCTGCCCGGAAATCCGCCGTCGGCGGTTTGAGCCACCACCGCCCAGCCGGTGTCCTTCAGCAGCGCACCTGCGGTTGTCCAGTCAAAGAACCGAAGGTGGGTGGAATCCATGATTCCTCCATCCGTATAGCGGAACTGTCCCCGCAAGAGGGCCAGTCGCTGTCGCCAGAAGAGGACATTGGGGAGCGCAACGACAAGCCAAGCGCCGGGTTTGGCAGCCCGGCGGAGCTTCCTCAGGAGGTTCCAAGGATCGGCCAGGTGCTCGAGAACATGACTGGCAACGATCCCGTCGTAACCGTTGTCCGGATCGGGTTGCCAGTGATCGAGATCGGCTTCGATGACCCGGTCGAGGCAGCGACGGGCGAGGGAGGCCTCCGGGCCGTGGATGGTGACGCCCGTCACGGAACGAACCCCCTTGGATTTCAACCAGACGCCAAACGAGCCATCGCCGCACCCCAGGTCCAGGATGGATCCGGTGAATGCGGGGACGGATTCCGCAACCGCTCGATTGACCCCACCGTAAACCTGACGATCCATGGATGGCGTTGACGGGAAGTTGCGTTTCTCCGACTCAGTTCGCAGCCGCCACCAGGGATTCAAGCCGGTGGGCGATGCTTTCGAGCAGAGGCAGGTCGGAGTCCGGGCGTCGAGGATTGTGGGGGTGAGGTTCGGAGGTGGGGATCAGGCCCCGGAGATGCAGGAACTGGGCGCAACTGTGTTTGTAGGCGGGCACGGACGGCCGAAAGGTGAGCATTCCGAGGTATTGGAGCCAGTCGTTCAATTCGTGGAATCTGGAATCACCCGCTTCCCACATCCGGTCGCGCGCGGCGAAGGCTTCCACATGAAAGGCCGACAGCCCCAGAAGATAGTCGCTGCCCCACATCACCATATCGATCGCAAGGTCGTTACCGGTATAGATCTTGAAATCGGGGCGACTCCGGTCGCGTACCATCAACCGCTCCCATTCCAGATCACGGGAAAGCGAAGAGTGCTTTGCTCCCTTCAATTGGGGAATCTCCAGCAGGCGCCGGAAGGTCTCGAGTTCCCAGATGCGGCCAAACGGCACAAACATCTGCCCGAGTTCAAACCCGAGGAACTCATCGCATTCCTCCGCGACGGCGCGAAAGACGTTGACCAGGGCGGCTTCCGACATCGGCTGTATCGCGGAACAGGGGAAGAGGATTGGAATGCCGCCGGCGCAGGCAATCGCTCCGCACTCCCTGCGGTACAGCCGGGCGGGATCGCCATCCAATCCTTCGATGAAGGCTCCCGCGACGAAGCGCCGGCCCCGGGCAAGGCTGCCGACGAGTCCGAGGATTTCCGCGCGTTCCCCGGGCGTCAGCAGATTCGTATACCCGGTATCCATGTTCACGGCCGGGGTCAGTCCCGCCTTCCACGTGCGCTCCACGAGACCTGCATAGGAAGTCAGGTCGGGCTTCAGGTCATGTCCGAAAGGCAGGAGGACCGCGGATATTCCCTCGATCTTGCGCCGATTCTGGATGTTGGGAGGAGTCATGGTTGGATTCAAACGGCGTCGATCAGGCCAAGTTTCGGACAAAGTACCAAATCCCGGTACCGATCAGGACCAAGATCAGAAGTGTGAGAAGCAGCTTGAAGACCAGCTTTGCGGCCTGCCACGCCAATGCGATCAGCGCAATCCCCGCGACGATGGCAAGCACCAGCATCCCGGTGAGACGCCAGTCGATCTGCTGCATGACGTCGGCGGTGGAAGTTCAAGAATGGACGCTCGTCCGGCTCGTCTGTTGTGTCCGCAGCAGATCCGCGCCATGGCGCAGCATCCGCTCCGTGACTTCCCAGCCGAGGCAGGCATCGGTGATGCTCACGCCATACTTGAGGTTGGAGGGATCGGTGAGTGGCTGACTTCCTTCGTGGAGATGGCTTTCGAGCATGACCCCGATGATGGCCGGGTTGCCTTCGAGACGCTGGGCGATGAGGTTTTGCCAGACTTCCTCCTGCTTCGCATGCTGCTTTCCGGAGTTTGCATGGCTGCAATCCACCATCAGCACGGGTGGCAGGCCGGCCTTGGCCAGGTCGGCCGCGGCCTGATGGATTGACGCGGCGTCGTAATTGGTCCGCGCCCTTCCGCCCCTGAGGACAACGTGACCGTCTTCGTTGCCTGTCGTCTGGACGACCGAGACCGCCCCGAGTTCGTCGATTCCAAGGAAGTGGTGCGGGTGCCGGGAGGAAAGCATCGCATCGATCGCGATCTGGAGGGAACCGTCGGTTCCATTCTTGAACCCGACCGGCATGGACAACCCGCTCGCCATCTCCCGGTGTGTCTGGGATTCGGTCGTGCGTGCCCCGATCGCGGCCCAACTGATCAGGTCGGCAATGTATTGGGGAACGACGGGGTCGAGAAATTCCGATGCGGCAGGCAATCCCAGGTCGTTGATGGCGAGAAGGAGCCTACGGGCCGTCCGAAGGCCGGTTTCAACATCATAGGACCCATCGATGTGGGGATCATTGATGAGACCCTTCCACCCGATCGTTGTGCGCGGCTTCTCGAAATACACACGCATGACGAGTTCGAGTTGGTCGGATACTTCGGGCGCGAGCGCGGCGAGCCGTCGCGCATATTCCATCGCGGCGTGCGGGTCGTGGATGGAGCAGGGGCCGACGACAACGAGCAGGCGCGGGTCCTGCCGACGCAGGATGTTTTGCACGGCGACGCGGCCGCGGACAACGGTGGCTGCCGCGGTGTCCGTCGTCGGCAGGGCATGCTTGAGCTCGCGGGGTGCCAGCAGCGGGCGATTGGTGATGACCCTCAGGTCACTGATACGTTCCATATCGTTGGGGAACCCTAGCGTGCCGGAACTGCGCGGGGAATGCTGAATCCGCGCGCCCGCATCTCAACGGAGCGTGGAAGGAAAAAGGCCATCCCCCGGGGAACGGAGGATGGCCTGAAAGGAGCGGATCCAAGGAGTGGATCCCAATGGCGGGTCAGGAGTTCTTGTCCCAGCCGTAGTCCAGGGGCTTGATGGCGCGACCCATGCCATCCGTCACCTTGCGCGTCTTGGGATCGAAGTAGCACATCACACCCAGGCGGTCGGAGGTCTCGGCCAGGGAGATGACCGTCTGGACCTTCACCGCGAGATCGATGCCGGCGTTGGGTTGCTTGTTTGCCCGGATCGATTCGTAGAAGTTCTTGTGGTGGGCGGCGACGCTTTCGCCGGGGAATCCTTCGGAGGTTTGGGGGTCAATCTCCTCGGCGAACGGGCGCTCCGGATTGAGTTGGACCTTGTTCCCGGCCATGTCGAGCGTGGCCATGTGACCGCGGATGCGCTCCTGGGTGCCCTGTTCGTTGACCGACGAAGAGGTGATGTGCATCACGTAGCCGGAAGGGAATTCCGCGATCAGCTGGATGATCTCGGCGACATCCCGTTCGTACTTCGTCTCCTGGTCGGGCTTGCGGCCTTCCTTGCGGAGGTCGGTCTTGAATGCCTTGCTTCCCACGGCGGCGACGCGGGTGGGGAATTCCGGATTCCCTGTCGCCAGCATGTAAGGATGGAGCTTATGGGGGAAGAGATCACCGAGCAGGCCTGAGCAGTACGGGTAGTACTTGCGCCATCGGAAGTAGTGATCGGGATCAAACGAGCGGCGGGCCTTGATCTGCTTGCCGAGCCACAGCTCCCAGTTGATGTCGTTGGGGGTCGCCCAAGGCTGGAGGTTGTAGTTCCATTCACCCCAAGGGTTGTTCCGCATGTAGCTGCCCTGGAGCATGGTGATGGGGCCGATCTTTCCGGCGCGGATCCACTCGGCCGCCTTGTGCCACTTGCGGTCGGAGCAGCCCTGCGAGCCGACATTCAGGATCTTTCCGGTCTTCTTGACGGTGTCGTAGAGCTCGAAGGCCTCGCCCAGATACCGGGTCATGGGCTTTTCCACGTACACGTGCTTCCCGGACTCGAGGGCCGCCTTGGAGACCGGTGTGTGCCAATGATCCACCGTTGCGCAGAAAATGACGTCAATATCCTTGCGCTCCATCAGCTTGCGGTAGTCTTCGTAGCCTTGGACATCCGCGTTCGTCTTGTCCTTGATGCGCTTGATGTTGCTCTCAACGCGGTGCTTCGACACGTCGCACACTGCAGCGAGTGCCACGTTGTTTTCCTGGTAGTGCTCGAGGTTCTGGCCAACGTGGGCACCGCCGCCCTGGCCGCCGACACCAACGAACCCGAGCACCAGGCGTTCATTGGCACCGGTGACATTCACGGACGGGGCCTGGTTCTGGCCATAGACGGGCGTGCGCAGGCTTCCAGCCGCCGCAAGGACCGAAGCGGCCGCAGTAGAGCGCTTGAGGAATTGGCGCCGTGTGGTGTTCACGGTCCCCGAGGATGCATCATGGGTGGACATAGGATTCCTGAAACAGTGTTTTCCGGTGGATGACGTGAGGCTACCCGGCAGTCCTGCCGGGTCAACGCGTGAATCCACCGGGTCGCAGATTTGCGACGGTGCGGCGGGATGCCGGCATTCAGGCGAAACGCGTTGGCTCGAGCGCATGGATTATGACCGCCACGGTTGGCACGTAGGCCCACAGGCTGCATCCTGTCGGTCAGGAAGGATGATGGAACGTCTCGCCCGTTCCCTGTCGGCAGGACCTGATTGTGAAACATCGATCGAACGAAGGAGGAGCTGCGGTCACGCGGCGCACAACCTGGGAAGTCAGCCGTCGCGTGGTGCGCTACCTGCGTCCCTACCCGGGGATGGCGGTGGCCACGGTGACCTGCGCCGTGCTCGCCCAATTGGCGGCCTTTGCCTATCCGCGGCTGACGCAATATGTGATCGACGACGTCCTCGGAAAGGGCAGGGCCGACCGGCTTGGTTGGGCCATCGGCGGATTGCTTGGCGCCTATGTTTTCCGCGACGTCTTCAGCAGTCTTCGGATCCGATTGAACAACGCCTTCGAGCAGGCGGTGATCCTGGATCTGCGGAAACAGGTGTACGCCCATCTCCAGCGGCTTCCGGTCGGTTGGTTCGACCAACGCTCCAGCGGTGACTTGATGACCCGGATCATCGAGGACGTGAACGTGATGGAACGATTGTTGATCGACGGAACAGAGCAGGGCGTGGTGGCGGTGCTGGGAATCGTGGGTGTTCTTGGATTCCTCTTCTGGATCAACCCCCTGCTCGCCTGGATCGCCGTCATTCCGCTGCCGTTCCTGTTCGGCGGCGCCGTCTGGTACACGGCAACGGCTGGAGACCGGTACCGTGATCGATCCCGTGCCAGCAGTGCCATGAACGCCTTGCTGATGGACAACCTCCAGGGGATCCGGCAGGTGAAGGCCTTCGGTCGGGAATACCATGAGGATGGCCGATTCCACGACCGTGCGGATGCGCTGAGGTTGGGCACGCTTCGCGTGATGCGGGCGTGGGCACTGTACAACCCAACGATGTCATTCATCGCGGCGACTGGAACGGTGCTGGTGTTGTGGGTTGGCGGCCGACAGGTCATCTCGGGTTCCATGACCGCTGGGGAGTTGGTCGGATTCCTCCTGTTTCTTGGGATGCTCTATCAGCCTGTCAGTCAGCTGCACTCCCTGAACCAGATGGCGCAATCAGCGCGGGCGGCCGGCGAACGGGTGTTCGACATCCTTGATGCGCCAGCGGAAAACCAGAGCCTCGGGGAAGGAGACTCGACCTGGCGGGCTGCGGGTACGGTTGAGTTCCAGGACGTCTTCTCGTCCTACGGGGCTGACCGGATGGTACTGAAGGGAATCACCTTGCGGGCCAACCCGGGTGAGGTCATTGCGCTGGTTGGACAGACTGGAGCCGGCAAATCCACGCTGGTAAACCTGATACCCAGATTTTACGAGGCGACCTCTGGCCGGATCCTGATCGATGGAAGGGATGTTCGGGACATTCCACTGCAGGAGTTGCGTCGGCAGATAGCTATCGTCAGCCAGGAACCGTTTCTTTTCAACGGGTCGCTGCGTGAGAACCTCATGTACGGAAAGCTGGAAGCCACCGCCGCAGAATTGGAAGCCGCGATCCGGGCGGCAGGTTGCGAAGACTTCATCGGAAGGTTGGCCCAGGGGTTGGACACGCAGGTTGGGGAACGCGGAATACGACTGAGCGTGGGTGAGAAGCAGCGGATCAGCATCGCGAGAGCGCTGCTGAAGGATGCTCCGATCCTCATCCTCGACGAAGCCACAGCCAGTGTGGATACGGCGACCGAACAGGCGATTCAGGGAGCCTTGGAACGGTTGATGGCGCATCGGACGAGTTTCGTCATTGCCCATCGCCTCAGCACGATCCGGTCGGCAGGTCAGATTCTCGTGATGGAAGGTGGAATCATCAAGGAACAAGGTTGCCATGAAGAACTGGTAAGGCATGATGGCCCCTATGCCCGGTTGGTACGGATCCAGGGTTTGGGTGACTACTTGGAAGTTGCTTGAGCACTGGATGATGGAAACGGCGCTACCGCTCCAAAAGAATCACGCTCAATGGGATTTGAGTTTGACACTGATCGGGTGGGTACCTACAAAGCGCGAACAATCCATCAATTGGATCGACCAGGCTGAAGAAGTAACCGCGATTCTCGTATGAAGAAGTTCATCAAGGCAGCCGGCCTCATGGCGGCAGGCGCCGCAATTTCCACCGCCGCCGCACTTGCCGCTGAAAGCGGCTCGCGGATCTATACACTGAGTGCCGGCCTGCGCGGCTTCTACGACGATAACATCTTTACGGGTAACAACAGCGATCCTGCAAATCCCCGTGAGGCCGACAGCGTTGGCTTCGAGTTCACTCCCGGCGTGCGCTTCACGGTGCCCTTGGACAACACGACGATCTCTGCCGGGTACACCTACGGCTACCGTTACTACGAGGATCGCCCGGGTCGTTCCTATGACCAGTTCCATCTGGCCGACGTCGCCTTGAACCACGCGTTCAGCGAGCGCTACAAGGTCAGCCTCTTCGACAGCTTTGCCATCGCACAGGAACCGGAGCAGATCGGTACCCAGAATCAGCCGCTGCGCGCTGAAGGCTCCAACTTGCGCAATACCGCTGGTCTGGACTTCACCGCTGTTCTCGCTCCCCACTGGAGCACGGTGATTGGCTATCGTAACGGATACTACAATTACGATGCGGACCAGTTCGGTGCCTTCCTGGACCGGATGGAGCATCTTCCGTCCATCGGTCTCCGGTACCAGCTGGATCCGAAGACGGTTCTTTCCGGGAACTACCAATACGGCATCAGCGACTACCGGGAGGCGGATTTCCGTGACTCGACGTCCCACTACCTCTTCGCGGGTGTTGATCATTCCTTCACGGCCCGCTTGGTTGGAGCTCTGCGTGTGGGTGCCCAGATGATCGACTGGACCAATGCTCAGCCCGGACAGCGCAGCGACGGTGTGAATCCGTATGCGGATGCGAACCTGACCTATTCTTACTCTGACGGCAGCACGGTCCAGTTGGGTGTTCGCCATGGCCGTAATGCCACTGACCTTGAGGGTGTTCTCGACCAACAGTTCACGATGGTTTACGGGTCGATCAACCACCAGATCACGGCTCGGTTGCGCGGTTCATTCATCGGTCAATTCCAGAATGCCGAGTTCGTCGGTGTGACCGCGAACCAGGGTAACGATGGGGATGCGGAAAACTACCTCTCGTTGGGTGTGACGTTGAACTTCAAGATCAACGCCTATCTGTCTGCTGAGGCTGCTTACTACTTTGATCGGTTGAGCTCCGATGTGGTGTTCCGCGAATACGATCGTAACCGCGTATTCGTCGGTGTGCGCGCCACGTACTGAGTCGATTACAGTCAATCGCCGGGAGGCTGGAATCATTTTCAGCCTCCCTTTTTTGTAACGAATGGAAGCGACGCATAACCTCGCCTCGGCAGCATCGTCGACGGACTCGAAGCTGCATTTTCTGGACTACTGGCGGATCATCCGCCTGCGGAAGGCGATCATCCTGACGGTCTTGTTCCTGGTAGTGGCCACCGTCACGGTGGTGACTTCCTTCCTGACTCCGATGTACATGAGTACAGCGGGGATGCGGGTTGAGAAGGACAATCCTGACATCTCGATTTTTGGCGGGATGGGGATGCCGCAGCCGCAGTTTGACGCCTATTACTTCAATACCGAGTTCGAGGTCCTGAAGTCGCACGCCATTCTGGATGTCGTTATCACTCGGTTGAAGCTCAACACGCTTTACGCGACGCGTTTGAAGGTTCCGGAGGTCACGGTCCAGCAAGCCTACGAGATCGTTTCCCGGAACGTTGAGGTGAAGCAGCGGAAGAACACCTCGATCATCGAGATCAGTGCGTACGATCAGGACAAGATCGTCGCCCGCAATGTCGCGGACATGGTGGCGGAGGTTTATGAGGATTATCGGAGTTCATCCCGCAATCTCCGACAGGTCCGTGGTTTGACGACCCTCTCCAATCAGTTGGCGAACCTTGAGCTCCAACTCACCGCTGCCCAAAAGGTCGTGGATGACTTCAGGGCCCAAGGTATCGGTACAGCGGACCTCAGCTCGGAGACTTCCCAGATGATCAGCCTGTGGAGCCAGACCATGGCCCGCTTGGATGCCGCGAAAACCCAATTGCGCACGGAGGTGGCCGCACAGGAACAGATCGTGGCAACCGTTCAGAGGATCAAGGCCACGGAGCCGGATCGTTTGCGGTATTTCCTTTCTTCTTCAGCGAGCCTGACGACGCCTGAGTTGACCGCGTTGATCGGCAATCTGAATCAGGCCCGTCAGCGCCAGGAGTCCCAATTGACCCAGCTTGGGCCGGAACACCCGGATGTGCGGACCACGAAGCGGATGCTCAACGTCATCAATGAGCAGATCGACAACGAGGTCATTGGGATCACGAGCAGTCTGGAGAGCAAGTTGGCTGGCAACCGCAAGCAGGTGGAGGCGCTGGAGAAGGATTTGGCTGATGTTCAGTCACGCTTGGCTGCGGACACTGCCAAGTCGGCTCCTTACATCCGCGCCAAGCAGCAGTTGGAGGCAACCCAGCGGACTCGCTCGGCGATGCAGATGGAGTACAACCAACAGCTGATCAACGGTGAGATGTCCCGTGAGTCGTCCGTGCTGATCATTGATCATGCATTGCCTGGAATGAAGCCGGTGAAGCCGAACAAGCCCCTCTTCATTGCTGCGGGTGGTGTTGCAGGCCTCCTGCTTGGATTCCTCCTGGCGTTCTTCATCGAGTATCTCGATACGAGCGTGAAGACGATCGACGACGTGGAGCAGGCGTTGGGAGCTCCCGTGTTGGGCGTCATTCCCCAGAACGTGGGTGCGCTGATCAAGGAAGGACCGGATAGCCCGCACGCCGAAGCCTATCGCGTGCTGCGGACGAACATACTTTTCTCGCGAACCGACCCGGATCAACGGACCATGACGGTTGTTTCTGGCGGCGCGGGCGAGGGCAAGTCCACGACGATCTTCAATCTGGCAACGATCTTTGCCCAGCAGGGTAGCCGGGTGCTGATTGTGGACTCGGATCTTCGGCGTCCCAGCCTCCACAAGATCCTGAACGTGGCCAACACGATCGGGCTTACCAATTACCTGCTTCGTCAAATGAAGCTGGAGGAAGTCGTTCAGACGACTCCGCAAGCGGGATTGGACTTCCTGCCTTCCGGCAAGTTGCCCAGCAGTTCCGTTGGCATCCTGAACTCCCAGCAGATGAAGGAGTTCATTGAAGAAGTCCGAGCCCGATACGACTTCGTGTTCTTTGATTCCCCGCCGATCATGGGCGTTTCCGATGCGTCCATCCTGGCGAGTGAAGTGGACATGGCGATTCTTGTGGTCCAGTACCGCAAGTATCCGCAGCAGATGACGCTTCGTGCGAAGCAGATGGTTGAGAAGATTGGTGGTCCCGGTTGTCTGTTGGGTGTGGTGTTGAACAACATCAACATCTCGCAGGACAGCTACTACTACTACTACAGCGGCTACTACTACGACTACTACTCGAAGAACGAAGACTCGAAGCCCGAGAGCGAGAAGTCCGGCAAGAAGCGGAAGAAGACCGAGAGCGGTTCGACGGGGTCCGATGATACCGAGGTCAAGTCGAAGTACTAGTTGGAGGAAGACTGAACAGGAGAGCTCACGATGAGAGGTTTGATTACGAAGTTCTGTTTTTTCGGGTCCTTGCTGGTCCTTTTGTTAGGGGCCGGATGTTCGACGACCGGTGGTGGCTCGGCGACAAACGGTGCCGCACAAAAGCCGGTTGAGACAACGAGGGATGGGAACGATTGGCTGAATGTGGGGGACAAAGTCCGGGTTGTGCTGGATATCCCGGTCGCCCCCCCGCCGCCAACGGAGATGCAGATCCCTGAGAATGGGGAATTGACCCTGCACCTTGCTGAGAAGTTCATCTTCAAGGACAAGAAACGGAATGTGTTGGAGCAGGAGATTCGGGATCGCTACGTGGAGAAGGGGTACTTCAAGATCATCAATGTGACCATCGAGGTCCTGCCGCGCCCAATCACCGTTGGTGGCGGCGTTCGTGCGCCTCGCGATTATGCCCACCAAGGACAGCTGACCGTGTTGAAGACCATCGACATGGCCGGTGGATTTACGGAATACGCGAACAAGAAGAAGGTGAAGATCATCCGCGGTGGACGGACGATCCTCGTCAATTGCAAGAAGGCGCTCGAAGATCCAGGCAAGTACGATGTCGCGGTCTTTCCCGGCGATACGATTCACGTGCCGGAGAGCCCATTCTGATGTCACCCCACGGCTTGGCCGTGGGTTTTTTGTTTCCGTCCCCTGAATCCTACAGCGGATGATCGATCTCTTGATCCTGAGTGGTCCGGATTCGGGCCGTCGTCTTTCTGTGGCATCGATGCCCTCCCGATTTGGGAAGTCCGTCGGGCTGGATGCTTCCTTCCGGGGTGCGGGTGTTTGGGATGAGCACTTCGAAGTGTTGCTGGACGAGGCAGGCACGCCGGTTGTTCGGGTTCTGGGCGAGGCGAGGATCTGCGTTGACTCCCATCCGATACGCGATGTGAAGGTCCGTGACGGATTGATCCTTGAGGTTGGTGGGGTTCGCGTCCAGTTGGGGATTCAACCCTCGAGACATGGGAGCTTGGTTTGGAGGGAAGTCCTTTTTTGGTGCGTGTTCGGCGCTTTGCTGGGCGTGCAGGTTTGGGCGATGTGGTGGGTCGGTCGCTAGGCCTCGCGGCGGAAGGCGTTCAGGCAGGCAACATGGGCTTGCCAAGCTCCTCGAGTGATCGGTTGATCACACTGAGCCACTCTCGGCTCAATACCTCGTAGGAGCAGGTCCGTGCCGCGATTTCCGGAAGGGTTTTTCGAAGCGCCAGCATTTCTGGTTTGGCCAAGACTTCCCGGATGCGGCTTGCCAGCCGTGCAGGATAGTCAGGATCCACTTCGCCATTGAAAGGAATCACCATTTCCGGCGGCAGGAGGAGTTCTGCTTCCCCAACCTTGCTGGCGAGAATGAAACATCCGGCGGCCATGTACTCGGGGACTTTGCCGGTGGTGCGAACCTGTCCGGGTAGGTTGTTGGTCTGGGTCGAAAGGGCGACGTCCAGAAGGCGCATGTAGGCTGGAACTTCCGCATAGGGAATCCTTCCGGTGAAGGTGATGAGATTTCCTACGCCGAGGCGGTTGGCCTCCGATTCGAGCCATGCTCGTCCGTTTCCGTCCCCGATGATCACCACGGCGATGGGCAGATCGGTCAACGATGGCAGTGCGCGAATCAGGTCCCAGCCGTAGCAGATCTGCAGCCGCGGGCTCCAGACCAGCGATCCCATCAAGCCAACGACCAATTTTCCCTGAAGACCCAGTTTTGTCCGGAGATCGGAGATCCGCTCCGCCGCAACATGCTGCTGGCTGGCGTATCCATCACGCACCAGAGCGGCGGGGAACCCTCTTTGTTCGAGATACTCTTTGTGGCGGGTTCCGCGGACCACGATGCGGTGGGCGCGACGCCAGGCAAGTTGCTCCACGGCCCAGAGAATGGGCAGTCGCCAACCTGCGCCGATGCCGGATCGGCGGGCCATCTCGAAGATGACATCCCCTGTGTCGAGGATGTAGGGGATGCCTCGAAACACCTGGTTCCAAGCGGCGATTGGAGCGCCCGGCATGGCGGTGTTCAGGACGTAGATCAAATCGGGTCGGTTTGTCCGGATCTCTCGTGACCAAGAGGACCAGGTTTCGCGTTTGTCCTTTGTTCGAAAGAGGAATTGGAGGGCGTTGGAGGGAACCCTCTGGCTGAGCCCGCGGAGGCGGACTGCCTCGATGCTGTCAGAGCCCCCGTGCACCAGAAATGTGACGGCGGGACGGTTCATCTGGCATTGGCGCGGTGGGCCAGAACGGATTCGAAGATCTTGAAAACCTCTTCGGCGTTCTTGTCCCACGACGTGTTGAGGATGGTTTTCCTGGCCGCGATGCCGAATCGGGAGGCGAGGGTTGGATCCCTTTCCAGAACCTGAACTTGATCCAGGATCGAAGATTGGACTGTGGGCTCACAGAGCAGGCCGTCCACACCGTGCGTGATCAGTTCCGCGACGCCTGTGGTGGAGCCGATGATGACCGGGAGTCCTGACGCCATGGCTTCGGCTCCGACCATTCCGAAAGGGTCGTAGTCGCTGGGGTAAAGAAAGAGATCGGCCGCCCGGAATGCCAGTTCGGGATTGGGTTCGTAACCCCAGAACCGAATGCGGTCCAGGACCCCCAGTTGCCGCGCCAGATTCTTGTACGGAGTGGTGTCGGAGCGGGAAACAACGAGCAGGAAGCCGGAGGGAACCTGATTGAGGCACTCGATGGCCTGACGCAGTCCTTTGACTGCCTCGCCCATGAACAGCCAGTGCCAGAAACCCGGCGGAAGGTGGAATCGAGCTTTGAGCTCTGCCTTCTCGGCGGGGGAGGAAGGAGGACGGAATTGTTCGGTATTGGTGCCGTGGTGGAGGACCGACACGTCCTTGTTCCATCCGTAATCCCGGCGGATCTCATTGGCGAGGCAATGCGAGATTCCAATGAGGTGAGAGGCCCTGCGTTGCCTGTAAAAGAGGCGTTCGATGGGCGACATCAACTGGATGAACCATTTTGAGCGCCGTCGGTGGGTAGCAAGGGATCGCGCCCGCGCCGCATTGCAGATGTGTCCGGTAATGACGTCGGCACTCCAACAGGTGAGGCCTTGAGCGTGGATGATGTCTGGTTTGTCTCTGCGAATGATCCACTCGGCGGCCGGTAGGAAGCTGAAGACGGATGTGACCACGTTCCACCGGTAGGCAGGGATCCTTTTCCAACGGACATTCTGGAGCCCCGGGGCGTTGAATGTGTTGGAATACACGGTGAAATCGCACCGGCTGGCCAATCGCCTGGCCAGTTCGACGCCGTAGCGTCCCTGTCCGTAATTGGCGTCAAAGTCGTGAACGACGAACGCAACCTTCATGAAGTCAGGATGGGAGTTGTCCCTGCCACAGCTTGCATTGGGGGAGAGGTTGGAGGACGTGCCGTGTGAGAGGCAATGCTGCCGTTCCGAAAGACGCGGCTGAAGTGGAGCAGTGCCTGTTGACGTTCGCGGACACGACAGAATCAAGGCTGGGGCTTGAGTGGACGCCATGAGAGGCGTAGAAATCGGTGCACACGCTCACGTTATGTCTCCGAATCGATCATCGTACCTCGCCCAGCAGACTCTCGGCATCATCATGGGAGGAGGCCAGGGGACGCGCCTGTTTCCGCTGACCCGTGAACGTTCCAAACCGGCAACGCCGCTTGCCGGCAAGTATCGGTTGGTGGATATCCCGATCTCCAACTGCATCAATTCCGGCATTACCCGGATGTACCTGCTGACGCAGTTCAATTCAGCGTCGCTGCATCGTCACATCTCCCAGAGCTTCAAGTTCGATCACTTCAACGGTGGTTTTGTCGAGATTCTGGCAGCGGAGCAGACCTTCTCGAACACATCGTGGTATCAGGGAACCGCGGACGCGGTCCGGAAGAACCTGGTGCACTTCCGGAACAATGATTTTGCGTACGCGCTGATCCTGTCGGGGGATCAGCTGTACCAGATGGACTTTAGCGATATCGTCAGGGCGCATGTGGAGAAGTCGGCAGATCTGACCATCGCCACCCTGCCGGTTCCGGCCAAGGAGGCGACTTCACTGGGGATCCTCCAGATGAACGGGGAAAACCGGATCACCCGGTTTGTGGAGAAACCCAAGGACCCAGCGGTGCTGGATTCCCTTCAATTGGACCGTGCGCAATACGGCCCGCTTGGGATCACGAATTCGGAGGATCTCTATCTGGCGTCGATGGGGATTTACGTTTTCAACCGGGAGGTGCTGTTTGAGTTGTTGAACAACAACCTCACGGATTTCGGGAAGCACATCATCCCCGGCGCGATCAGTAGCCATCGGGTGTTTTCGTACGTTTTCCAGGGTTACTGGGAGGACATTGGAACGATCCGCAGTTTCTTTGAAGCGAACCTGGATCAGGCGGCAGACCAGCCGAAGTTCAATTTCTTCACCCCGCCGGTGTTCACGCGTCCCCGGTTCCTGCCGGCGTCGAAATTGAATGGGGCTGCCATTGACCATGCAGTGGTTGCTGACGGTTGCATCATCAACAATGCACGGGTCCAACATTCGGTCATCGGGGTTCGATCGATGCTGCAGGAAGGGTGCTCGCTGAACCGCGTGGTCATGATGGGGGCGGATTATTTTGACACTCCTTCCCGGCAATCGAGGCCGGAGAATCTTGGGATCCCGGTTGGCGTGGGCCGTGGCACCCGGATCGAGAATGCGATCATCGACAAGAACGCCCGGATTGGGGAGGGGTGTGTGCTTTCTCCCGCGGGTAAGGGCGAGAATGTTGATCATCCGCTCTACTACATTCGGGACGGGATCCTGATCGTTCCGAAGAACGGTGTCATCCCGCCCGGGACGATCGCCTGACCTTGGAGCGGCTTTGGGCTGTCCTTTTGCGATCCTGCCCGGTTCCATCCCACCTGACCGATGCGCGCTCATTTCTGCAAGATGCCCCGTTTCACCACTGGCCAGTGCGGCTGGATGGCGGCGATCTGCCTCTCAGTCCTCGTAAGCGGATCGCTGGAGGGGGCACCCGTGATCACCCGGCAGCCAGCAGCCGTGTCGGCTTATGAAACGCAGACGGCGACCTTCACTGTGGCTGGTTCGGGAGTGGGTGGACTCCGCTATCAGTGGCGTTTGGGGGGCAACGATATCGCCTCGGCTACGAATTCGACCTTGGTCCTGACCAATCTGGTTTCCACCCAGGGAGGGACGTATTCGGTGGCCCTCACGGATTCCGCCGGTTCGACCGCCAGCGAAGGGGCGTTGCTGACGGTGCTCCCTCGGCCTTATCCGACGCTGAGGTTCGGCACGTTTGTGCCTGGGAACGCTCCTGAAGTTCCGGTCCAGTTGTTGGCCTACGGCGGCGAGACCCGGGTGCTGTTCTCTGTCGCGTTCCATACCAACGCGCTCCTGAATCCGCGGTTCATCCTCGAAACCGGCATGGGTTCTGGAGTCAACAACGGGGTCCGCGGAGCTGGGTTGACCGGGGAGGGAGACGTCTCCACGTCGGTCCGCACCGATGCCACGATCCCTGGGCGGCTTGGGGTGGAGGTGGTTCTGCCGGTCACATTGGCACTGAGTCCGGGAGCGAATGCGTTGGGACGTGTTGTCTTCGATGTTCCGGCCGGCGCGGGAACGTATTCCGGCGGCCTGCACTTCACCAATTCGCCCCTCGCGCTGGAGGTTGGGTCGCTTTCCGGCACGAATACAGTGCCTGCCCTGGATCTGATTGGACCCGTCGTCCGGTCCTTGGGTTCTCCGGTGTTGAACGGCCAGTCTGGATTGTTCCTGCAGCGGATCGAAGTGGGTAATCCCGGCGTGGTGACGCAGGCCCAGGTGCGCGTGACTGTCTCCGGGCTGACCAATGATTCCCTTGGGGTTCCCATCCGGGTCTACAACTCATTGGGGAAGGATGCGAGCGGAGCCTGGCTGGTTTACTCGGCCGATCTGTCGCCCGGCGAGGCACGGCCGCTGGGGTTGGAATACTACGTCGCCGACCTGAAGACGGTGCCGACGCCGATCTTTGCCTCGGATGAGGTCGCAACGATTGCGGGGCCTTCCATTGCCAGCCGGACGCTGGAGGTAGACCGTGTTCAATTCCTGACGGACGCAGCATTTGGCGGCTCTGCCTTCCTCATCGAGTTTCCGACCGATGCGGGGCGTAACTATTTCGTGCAGTACGCCCCGTCCGTTGAGGCATTTACCCAGGATCCCTCCAAGATCCGTACTGCCCGGCCAGCCATTCCTGGAACTGGCTCCCGGGTTCAATGGATTGATGCTGGCGCGCCGAAGACGGATTCGGCTCCCGTTCAGGGGGCCCGGTTCTATCGAGTCATCCTTGGGCGCTGAAGTCCGTGGGCTTTGGGAACGGGGATCACGAAATCAGACTTTTACATGAGGATGACGAAAGGAATCAGAGGGGTGGCATCGCTTGGAGCCTTGGGGGCTGCGATGTCCGTCTGCGGTCAGGAACTGCGGCCGACGCCAGGGATCTGGGCGCGTGTGGGCGCTACTGTCCGCACAGGCTATGGAGTGCGGTTTCACGATGTTTCTCCCGCTCTCCCCAGTGGTGCGGGCAATTTTGCGAATGGGTTTGTGCTGAGTTCCGTGAGCACGAACTCACCCTATACCTGGAATTGGGGTTACGACGGAGCGACTCCACCGCACATGCCGGGCGGGAGTGCGATGACGGGGACAGCGCTGAATCTCTATCGGTACGATCAGCAGCCCCGCGTGGGTTCTGTGGATGCAGGATCGGCCTCGACGTTCGGGGGCGAGCTGCGCGCTGGGTTCGAAGCACTGCGGTTTGAGGTGTTCGGGCGCGACATCCGGTTTGGGTTGGAGGCTGGGTACTCGTTTGCTTCGTTGTCCGTGAATGGGTCCGGCAGTGTGACGGGTACCGGCAGTTATACAATGGGCACTTACTCGCTCATTGGACCCGGTGGCCAGGTGATCCAGGCTCCGCAGGCTCCCTATGCGGGGACGTTCGATGGACCGGGCCCGCTGATCCCCTTGGCTCCGACTTCGCTCAATACGATCCAGGGTGTGGGAACCTCGATGGCGGAGTTCAGCCTGGATGCGGATCTCCACACGCTGAAGTTTGGTCCCTATTTCGAGCTTCCTCTTTCACGACGATGGGTCGTGGGGCTCAGTTTCGGTTACTGCACGGTCCTCCCGGATGCCCAGTTTGGGATTCGTGAGAACACCTCGTTTCCGGGTTCGGACATTCCGGGTTCCTCCCTTTCGCAGACGGTGCGCAAGTCGGACTGGCAGCCGGGCGGTTACGCCGAGATCCGTGTGAACTTTGAACTGCATCGGCGGGTTGCCTTGTTCCTGGCTGGCGAATTCCAGCACAACGAAGATCTCTCCTTTGATGGTTTTGGACGACAGGCAGTGGTTGAGATGGGTGGGATCTTCGGGGCGAGCGGCGGGGTTCGGCTTTCCTTCTGAATCGTGGACTGGCGATCCATCCCGGTTTTCCGACGAATGCTGAGGTGGGCCGGGTTGGGTTTAGCGGCCCTCGTGGCGGGGTGTGCCACGGGTGGTCCCGGGGTGTCCTCCTCGGATGGTGGTACCAACGCTATCGTCACGATCCGGCCCATGGATGGGGCGGTTGGTCGGGTGCTGCAGGTGCAGGCGGGCCTTCGCTTCGTGGTTGTCGATTACAGCCTCAACCAACCGCCCCCGCCAGGGCAGCGTTTGGTGTGTTACCGGGAGGCGGAGCCCGTCGCCATCCTCAAGGCGGGATTCATCCGTCGGGAAACGACCATTTCCGCCGATGTGATTTCGGGGAATCCGCTGCCTGGGGATGAAGTCAGGGTTCAAGAACCTGAACCCGAGGCGCGGTAACTCCTTGGTCCTCCGATCGGATGTGGCTGATCCCTTTCCCCCAAATCAGCCGAGGTCCCCCAAAGGTCCTGTGCTGTCGGCGAACTTCGGGACCTCGACGCCCGCACGTTGGAGGAGGCTGAGGTGCAGATTGGCCATCGGCGTCTTCAGATCATACGAAAGGTGACGGCCTGGCTTCAGGGTTCCTCCGGCGCGACCTGCGAGGATCAGTGGGAGGTTCTCCGGATTGTGGCTGTTGCCGTCGCGCATGCCTGCGCCGCACAGGATCATGGAGTGGTCGAGAAGCGTGCCTTCGCCTTCGCGGATCGATTTCAACCGGGAGAGGAAATAGGCGAACTGCTCCTGATGCCATCGATTGATCCGGCGATACATCTCGAGCTTCTCCGGGAGGTTCTCGTGATGGCTGGTTTCGTGGAACCCGCCCTTGACCCCATCGAGGAAGCTGAAATCGCGCCCTGAAACGGCGTTGCCGAACATGAAGGTGCTGACCCGAGTGCTGTCGGTCCAGAACGCCAGCGCCATGATGTCGAGCATCAGGCGGACGTGTTCGGTGTGGCGGTTGCCGCGTTCGGAAGCCTTGCCGGGATCTCGGTAAGGATTGAAGGAATCCACGCGTTCGCCGAGACGTTCGATTTCCTTGCGTGCGAGTGGATCGGTGAGGATTTCCTCCCGTTGGCGCCGGGTTTCGAACTCGATGCGTTTCTCGACGGCCCGGACGGACTCGAAGTACTCGTTCAACTTCTGGCGATCGGCCCCGCTGATCTTTCCATTGAGCCGTCGAGCATCCTCGGCGACGAGATCGAGGATGCTCTGGTCGTGGCCGAGACCGGCCTTGCGGGCGGCCTGGCCCGAGCGGAAGAGCCGGTCGAAGGCGAGCTTGGGGTGAACCTCCTTCGGCAGGGGAGTCGTGGGTGTGGCCCACGAAATGTGGGCTCCGTAAAGCTGTGTGAAGCCGACGTTGGTATCGACGCCTGTCGAGGGTGGTTCGATGCCGAGCTCTAGGGAAGGAACCGGGGTGAAGTTGCCATGGCGCTGGGCGATCAGCTGATCCATGGAGGTGTTCCCAGCGCACAGTTGGCTGCCGGTGGTCCGGGTGATGGTGGTGCTGGTGAGCCATCCCCCGGTCTTTACGTAATGGCCGTCCCCGGTGTTGGTCGCGGCATTCCAGAGGTGCGAGAGGACAAGGATGTCCTCCTTGTGCGGGGCGAGTGGTTCGAGGATCGAGGACAGCTCGAAATCACGCCCGGTACCCTTGGGGGTCCAGTGGTGGATGTTGACCCCATTGGGCATGTACAGGGCGGCGAATCGGATGGGATGCCGGCCTGGGGGCTGGGGCGTTGTCGACGATGGTTTGTCCGCCGCGAGCGCTGACAAGGGGCCCATGGCCTCGAGCCATGGCAGGCTCATGAGGACCCCCGTTCCCCGAAGCATCCGACGTCGCGATAACTTCCCGACCATCATGCAGCT
>JAIXZE010000380.1 GCA_027489875.1 Verrucomicrobiales bacterium | reverse complement strand
GCCGGGCAATGTCGCCAGTTCCATCGCCCGGGCCAGGTGTCGACGTGACTCCTCGGTGCGGCCGGCCTCCGCCGCGAGGACACCCCGGACGGCATGATGATAAAAGGATTCATGCTCAGACGGTGTACGGCAGCGTGTTGATCATCCACGTCACCCCGAAGCGGTCGGTGACGACGGCAAAGCCCTGCGACCAGAAGGTCGGGCCGAGTTCCATCAGGATCGTGCCCTGGTCGGAGAGCGCCGTGTAAACCTCCCGGGCTTCCTCGAGCGAGAACACCGCGATCGACAACGACATTCCTGCAAATGTCGGACTCCCGGTGCCGTGACAATCGGACGCCATCAGGAGCGTGGATCCGATCCGGAAGCTGGCGTGCATGACGAGCTCGGGATTCGGGGTGGCACACCCCCGGTCTTCCTGGCCCGCCGGCGTCGGCGGGGCGTCCTTGAAGCGGGAGATCATGTCGATCTGCGCGCCCAAGGCCGTGCGGTAGAACTCCAGGGCCTCGGCGCACCGACCGTCAGACGTGCGCCTCGACGGTCTCGACCGGCTTCGGCGAGAACCACTGCTTGATGAGTTCGGGCTGCGTCCAGGCGGCGAACACCCGTTCGGGCGAAGCCTTGATGTGGCGGGTCAGGCTCAGGGTGAGCGGGGCGGGGGTGGCGGCATTCATGGCGTCCTTTCGATTGCTGTCCTGCATCGTTGTTCAGATCCCTGACGAACGGCCAGCCGCGAAAAGGACACCGTGCGAAGAAGGACCTCATTGCGGGCGGATCTCCACCTCGACGGGAACCTGCCCATCCAGCTTGAGCTTGGCTCCACTGGTCACCTTCAGACCCTTCGGATCGTCCTTCTTCTCCTTCTCCTCCTTGCCGGGGAAGACGACCGGGAATTCGGTCATGGCCAGTTGATCCGCGATGGCC
The DNA here is from genome assembly GCA_027489875.1 of Verrucomicrobiales bacterium. Classification (GTDB taxonomy): domain Bacteria; phylum Verrucomicrobiota; class Verrucomicrobiia; order Limisphaerales; family UBA9464; genus UBA6176. The sequence goes on along the minus strand of JAIXZE010000380.1, from coordinate 4,932 downwards.
ACGGCCGCTGGCACCGATGCGGTCCCCCGGCCTTCGGGCAGCTGCACACTGGCGATGACCAGCATGGCCTTGTCGACGAGCTTGTGGTGCAAAGCCGTGGCCTGAACACCACCGATCCACACCGTGGGAACGTCACCCGCTTTGGCAGCCACGTTTTCAAGGCGCAGGGTGAACACCACCGGTTGGTTGGTATTGAGGATCCTTCCCGGTGACATCGCCGCGATCTTGAGGGGCTTCGTTTCAGAGTTGGGGCACTTGGTGTCGGCGGGCAGACGCGCATACCGGGTCTGACCAAACAAGGCCGTCCGATGCGCTTCGAGGGTCCTGAAGGCCAGCGCCACCAGGGGTTGATTGACATGGTTGGTCGCCGCAACAGCCGTCATTCCGCGAGCAGCTTCACCGTGCTTTGCCGCCAGATCCCCCAGCTCATCCAGGTTCAACTGGTTGCGGGTATTCCGGCCATTGTAGTTCGGCGCAAACCAGCGGGCTGCCCTCTTGAAGGGTCCCGGGCGTCCCTGCACCGGGATCCAACGGGTATGGGTGTCGATCCGGAAGTGGGTCCAATCGGCGCCCGATCCGACGTCCTTTGTATCGACGAGGATGCCCACCAACGCCGGGAAACTCACCGGTTGCAGCACGCTGCCAGCACCGGAGTAGGGATCGCCCGGCTGGGTGATCCCCTGCGGTCGCGGATAGATCCGGAATCCGAAGCTCGAACCGTCGGTATAGGTCGTGGCCACCGGGATCATGGAAGCCGATTCGAGCGCGAAGTCCCGTTCCCGGACGTAACGCGCCATCATCTTCGCAGCCCCCGAAAGTCCCTTGGCAGCGAAGGTGCCCGCCAACGAAGCCGCCAGATCCAGTTCCCGACGCCGCCGGCTCGCCAGATCAAATTGGAGGGAATCCGTCAACGGCAGGACTGCGAAGATGGACGGACTCGCCGAGGGGTGCGTGATAAAGTCTACGGGGTCGGCAAAGTTCTTGCCGGGTTCGTTGGCCTGGGTGCCGACGCTGCCCTTCCCTGCCTGGGTGGAACTGTTTGTGGTCGTGCATGGTTTCGAGGCCTTCCGTGCTCCGGCGAATGCCACGTCCATGTGCATGTCAGCGATGTAGTCCTTCGCGGTGCGCCAACCCGGCTGACAGGATACCTGGACGATGCCGAACACAACCCGTTGGCCTTCCGGCAGGTCGACGGGTTGCGTGAGTTGGGAGAGCAGACGTTCGTAAACCTTGTCCGAGATTCCCTGTTCCAGCGCCTGACGCTCCGAGATCCTTGAACTTGCCGGATCGGCGAGCACGGCTGGAATCGAAGTCAGGGGGGTGCCGAAGGAACCGGTCGCGGTGCCTCCGCCGGATCCAGCGCCGGGAGCTCCCGAGGACGAAACGCTGTTGGTGACCGTGACGACGGTGCCGTTGGTCAAAAGGATGTTGGTGACGATGACGGTGTTGGCCGTGGGAACGAGGGCCGGACGCGCGGCAGCGGGAACACCGGTATTGATGCCAGGCACGGTATCGACGGTTAACTCGATCTGCCCCTGGACCTTTTGGCCATCGTTGGCCAAGCCCGATCCAGATCGGATGTTCCGAGCCCGCTCGATGTAGGTCTCCGTTGTCGTGTTCGTGAGGGAGAGCGAGAATTGTCCCTTCTGCGGGAGCAACAGAAAGCTCGAGAGCGAGAAGGTTCCCCATTCGTTGAGCTGCCTTTCGATCAATGTGAGCTTTCGAAGGGCCGACCTGGCGGCATGATCGGCCCCGTGGTTCCAAACGGCGTCCTGCGAGACGCCGCGAGCGGCGAGCGCGACCGCCAGCACGAGGCCGGTCGCGGTGATTTTGGAGGGTTGGTTCATTTGCTGGATGTGTGTTGGAGCCGCGGGTCTGGCATTGGGTTCGTGGGTGCGGCTCCAGTGGGTCACGATCCCACGCCGTGAAACCCATGAAGCCGACGAGACCTTACAGAATTCTCTGCCGACTGTACCAGTCCGGCCTTGGGGAACGGGGTGGTGACGTCCCCGTCGCCGTTCCTGGGGATCGGAATCGAACCCGGTTCTTCCTCCCTTTCGTTCTCGATTCTGATGCCGATACCGATGCCGCCCCTCCCGACACCATGACCTGCGGATCGGTTGCGACGCGCCCGGCCCGTCGTATGAGCCGCGCAATGCCCGGGACAACGGCGTCAGTACCTGGGGAAGATGGCCGGGCTTGGGAAGCGCTCCTCCACGCTGGAGGATCCGTCGTTGAGGTATTCCTCCCGAGGCACCTGGACCTGCGGCCAGTTGCCGGGTCGAACCCGCACCGTCCTGCCAGGACGGATTCCCTCGATGATGAGGTCGGTTTCGAAACGGACCTGGGTGCCGCTGCTGCCAAGCGGCACCGGGCCGGACGATTGGATGACATCCAGAATGGTACCGCGGGAAGCCATGTGCTCGGCGCCGTAGGCACCGTGGGTGTGCTTCAGGGTGTTCTCGACGGCATTCATCATGGCGGAGCCGCCCTTCTTGAAATCGGAGTAAAGCGATTCGTCCATCCCGCCGAACAGGGTCGCGGTCACGGTGGCGCGACCAAACTTGCCGTACTCAACCGCGTCGATCCACGCGGGCATCCAGCGGCTACGGATGAAGGCCTTGTGTGTTTCCGTCTGGTTCGACGCGGCTCGTTGCATGGCTGCGTCATCCATCCAGATGTCTGAAATGTGAAAGCGCGTGAATACGCCATCCGGTGTGGGCCGCCACGTGATGCCGATCTGGACTGCTTGGTCACCGAGGGATTTCTTCCCATCGGCGGGCCATGCGCCCTCGGCAATCAGCTCCTGGATGGTGAGGCGTTCGCGGCCACGCCAGATGCGGGTGGCGGCATCGAAGGTCATCCTTTCCTCGGCGGTCTTGCCGCCTCCGCCTTCTCTCGCTGCGAGGATGGCGGTGATCATGCCCGCATCCTTCCTGAGCTCCACTTCCTTGAGCTTCCAGACCAATCCCTCGCGCTGGCAGCGACTGGGTTCATCCTCGAGCAGGAGAACGTGGTTCTCGGCTGGAAGGATGCCGGCGCCACGATTGTGGTTCGCGTCCATGTTCTTGCTGTCGACGGGCAAGACCGGCACGGCCGAAATCCTCGGGTCGGGAGGGAGAAAGGCGCGGACGTGCAGCACGGTGCCGAGCGGGATGTCCCGCAGATCCGCCGGGGCTCCGTGATGGCGCACGATGCCGTAAGGCAGCATGGCAAAGGGGTGCGGATCGTTGCGGAAGAACATGCCGGATCCCTGCACCCGGATGCTGCCGCGGCGATTCGCATGGTCCACGAAGACGAGTTCACCCCGATAGGCGTGTGCCTTCTCCAACGGGGGAAACTTCCCCGCTTCGGGTCGGATGACTTGGGACTTTGGTTCTTGGTTCTTAGTTCTTGGTTCCTGGTTGTTGGTGCTTTGTCCTTGGTTCCTGGTTCTTGGTTCCTGGGCGAAGGCGTTCCCGTGCGCGAGCAACGAACACGCGAGCCCCACCAGCCAGGGACGCGGAACAACGAACTGCAAACGCAGTGCGATCAACCAAGAACCAAGAACCAAGAACTTCATATCCCGACAACCTTATTGCTGTCGCCAAACCGGTCGGTCTCCACACCCATGCGCTGGGCCATGAGGAGGAGCAGATTGCTCATGTGGGCATCCGGGTTCGCGGGACGGCTGCACAACTGGTAATGCGCGGTGGTGAGTGCTCCGTCCGCGCCGACGGCGTAGCCCTGGAAGCCCGAGGCCTCCTTGTTGAAGTCGACGTGGCTGCCGTGCTTCAGGCCAAGGTCGGAACCACCGGCGAGCACGAGCGGGAGGTTCGCATTGCCGTGGCTGTGGCCGTAACACATGCCGCTGCCGAAGAGAGCCATCGTGGAGCCGAGGAGCGGCTTGCCTCCGAGGTCCTTGGTCTCCGCGAGCCGGGTGAGGAAGTAGCTGAACTGTTCGATGGCAAAGGTGTCGTAGTTGGTCAGCTTCTCCATGTAGCCGGCATCGCCACCGTGGTGGCTGAGTTGATGCCGCGACTCGGTGATTCCGATCTCGGGAATGGCGAAGGCATCCCCTTCCCCACCCAGGCTGAAGGTGGCCACGCGCGTCACATCCGTCTGGAAGGCGAGAACCATGAGGTCGTAGACGGTGCGGAAATAGTCTCCCGCCAACGTGGCGGCGATGTCGCGGTTGGTGCGTTTGCGATCGGCGTCGGAGATGGCGGGTAGCGGCGTGTCGATCCAGGCATCGGCCCGACGCGTGCGGATCTCCGCCTCCCGGACGGAGGTGAGGTATTGGTCCATCCGCCCCTTGTCGGCAGCGCCCATCTTCTTCTCGAGCTGGCGCACCTCTGCGAGGTTGGCGTCCAGCACGCTGCCTTTGCGGCGCAAGGCCCTACGCTGGGCCGCCTTTCCGCCCTTCGGCTCCTCGAACATCGACGCGAAGATCTCGCTGCAACGACGCATCGCAGGCAGCCGCACGCCATCCGCCGTGCAGGCGAGCGAATCCCCCGTGAGCGCGACCTCCATCGACGCGACCCGCGTGTGTTGCGCGGTGATCTCGGCCATCTTCTGGTCCAGTGAGATCGTGTTGCGGTCGGACGGGCCGAGCTTTCCGCCCGTCAGCCAGACATTGATGCAGTTGTGGTGGTGGCTGAGGGCTCCCGGATGGTGCAGCCCGCTGATGGGCGTGATGACATCACGGTGTTTCTCCAAGGGCTTCAGCGACCGGGAGAACTGATAGTCCTTTCCAGACGTGAGGAGCTGGTAGTTGAGCGAGTGGACACCGTTGGCGAGGTAGATGAAGGCGCTGCGCCGGGGCATGGGGAGGGAGCTTTCCGCCGCACCCAGCGGGACCATGCAGTCGAGCAGCGGCAGGGATATGAGACTGCCCAGCGCGCGGAGCGCACGACGCCGGTCGATCAACCAGGATTGGGAGAGGTAGTTCAT
>JAIXZE010000158.1 GCA_027489875.1 Verrucomicrobiales bacterium | reverse complement strand
CGTCCCATCCCCACCAAACCCACGGTTGACTCCCCCTTGCCAACCACGGCTAATCCCCACATCACCAACATGAAACTCCCCCCGTTTGCCGTCGTTACGGTCGTTGCACTGCTGACCGCAACTCCCGCCGAAGCCGGGATCTTTCACTTCAACAGCCACCTCAATGGCGCGTCTGAGGTCCCATCCAACGGCAGTGGCGGCTGGGGAAGCGCTACCGCCACCTACGACACGGACACCTCGGAGTTCGGTATCGGTGGACTGGTGGGTTCCCTTACCTCGGCCATCACGGGTGCAAATGTCCGTCTCGGGGCCCCGGGTGTGGACGGCCCTGTTGTCATCCCCGTGGTCCCGGTTTTCGGACTGACCGGAGGTCCCATCAACAGCGGGATCGTCACCCTCACACCCGAACAGGTCTCCGATCTCTTCAGCGGCCTCTGGTACATCAGCGTGGAAACGGCTGAATTCCCCGGGGGCGAGATCCGCGGACAGATCCAACTCGGCGGATTGGCACCCATTCCCGAACCCACCACCTGGACCCTCATCGCCGGTGGAACCCTTGTTGGATGGTTCAGCCTCCGCCGCCAGCGCAGCGCCAATCCAAGATAAAAGCCACCGCTCGTCGTTGGACGCACACGCCGGCCCGCGGATCGCTCCGTGACCGGCGTTTGTGCTGCAATGATCGAGTGTCATCCTTGTTTCAAGGTGGTTCCCTCCCGAACCTACGCGCATGGCTCGCACGCCGCGTCCAAAGAAGACTCCCCTTAAATCTCAGGAATCCGCTCTGATCCTCAGGTCCGCGCCCTCGCGCCGGCTCTCGGCGGCGCAACGCGAGTTCAATCGCCTCATCCGTCAGGTCGAGGACCTCCGCAAGCAACTCGTTACCACGACGGCCGCTCTCGATGAACTTCTCGATCTCGACGCCCGAAAACTCAAACCACTCAACCTGCTGCGCGCGCGTCAGGCCGCCGATCTCATCCGCCTCCTTCATCCACACCTCGCCCAGTTCCGGAAAGCCCGCTCCGGCCGAAAGCGGCAGTTCAATCTGCTCCGAAAGGGAATCCTCGATCTCTTCGACATTCTCTTTTCCAACCTGGGACCGCAGCAACCCCAGGACCTCCTCGACATCTTCGCCAAGGTGAACGGAGCCACCGTCCAGGAGGAACTCGACCAAGCGTTCGAGGAGGAACGAGACGCCCTTCAGGCGGCATTGAAGCGGGACGGCATCCATGTGGACCTCTCCGATCTCGGCCCCGACGCGAGCGAGGAGGAAATCAGAGCCAAGCTCGGGATCGACGAAGAGCCCGGAGGTTCCGGATCGGACAATGCTTCCTCACCGCCTCCCCGCGCCGATCCCCCGCGCGACATCACCGCGCTCTACCGTCAACTCGCCAAACTCCTCCATCCTGACCTGGAGCAGGACCCGGTCCTCCGTACGCAGAAAGAGGCGTCCATGAAGGATCTCACCTCCGCCTACAAGGAGAACGACCTGCACACCCTCCTGCGCATCGAACTCCAGTGGATCATCCGAGAGGAAGCCCGGGTTGATCAGCTCTCCGACGCACGCCTCGCCACCTACAACCCGGTACTCCGGGAACAGATCGACGAACTCACCGAGCAGATCCAATCCGCCTACCTGCACCCCCGGTACGCCGCCATCCGACACCACATCAATCCCGTGTTCGGACTCGTTGGATTCGAGGGCTTGCTGGCCCTCGAACGGGCCGAACAGGAACTTCGCCTCCACCGTGGCTGGTTGCAGGTCCTCAAGGGAAACAACCCCGCGTCCATCCTTCCCGAAATCATCGACTTCTACGACACCCCGTTCTGAGGCCTGTCCCGAATGAAGGCCGGGTGCCCTCATACGGCGGGGTTCATGGCACGCCGCGTGAGGGCACGCGGCCTACAACTCAACTTCTGGCATCTGGCGACATGCAACGCCCCATGCAGGCCGGGTGTCCTCACCCGGCTTTTCCATCGCGAACCTCACTCCACCCCAAAAAACCCATCCTGCCGGATGGAGGCCTGCCGCTTCGTCTTCCCATCCTGAAAGGGTACGCTCGCCTCCCAACCTCCGGTGCCCAACTTTATCACCACACCCGCCGCCGGCTTTCCTGACGCAAACCCAAGCTCCGCCAGCGTCGTCGCGAACCGCTTCTCCTTCGCGTGAAAAGCCCGCTGCGCGTAGTACACCTCCTGCAAGACATCGCGCACTGCCTCCACCGGACCCGGCTTCACGTTCGGATTGGCCTTCGCCTCCGTCGTGAACTCCACGATCCCCCACTTCTCCGGTCGATGCATGTCGACGATCCCGGTCGGCGACCACACCCAGTTGTCTTCGGGCGTCTTCGGAACCTTGCGGTACCCGCCTTGGGTTTCGATCTGCCACTGCACCCGCGAGAAATTCACCCGCCACCGATCCGCGTTCCGTGGAGGACTCGCCTGTCGGGAGTACTCCTTCAACGCCGCCCACGGCATCGAAATCTCCAGGGTCCACGCCCGGTCCGTGTCCTTCGGATCATTCAATGTCCCATCGACGTGCACTGCCGTCCGCAGACCGGCAATGTGCCACTCGTTCAAGGCCGGCCCGCCATCCTTGTAGGCCTTCACCAACCGGAGATCCCACACCGTGTTCAGGGCGTTCATCTCGAACTCGTAGTACTGATGGCTGTCCGCATCCGGATCGATGAACACCTCGAAGTCCGGATCCTGGAAGATGACCGCATCCCGCTCCTTGATCGTTCCCCAGACGTGCGGCTCGATCAGCTCGGCTGCGATATAGAAATTCTGGTCGTCCCACAGCATCCGGGCGCGCGTCCGGAACTTCGGCTTCGGCTTCACGCTGCCCTCGATGTCGACGAACTCCTCGGTCCACGGTGCCTGCTGCCACGCCGCATCATCCAAGCGCCCATCAATCTGGATCGGCGTCGTCGCACGGACGCACGAGTACGCCCGGGGAACCATCGGAGCCATCCTCGCCCATTCGCCGACCGACTGGGCCATCATCGTCGAAGCCACGCAGGCTCCGATCACAACCGTTGGAAAGTCGCGCCACTTCATGGGTGGAGACCCTTCATCCCCCATCGCCTCTTGAGAAACGGAAAGTGGTCACCCCCTCGAAAACTTTCCCAAGCGTAGCGGACGAGGTCGCGAGGCCCGTCCAAGGAGAAGTTCCGAGTTTCCAGATCCCAGAACCCCAGCCTCCTCACGTCGCGAATGGCATCTGGAAACTGGAAACTCCCTTGTGTAGGCCGCGTGCCCCCACGCGGCGGATTACTCCGGCCTCAAGCTTCGAACCCAGCCCGCGGCCGGGTGAGGGCACCCGGCCTTCAATCGCGCAGGGTGCTTCAACCTTGAATCTTCAAACTTCAAACTCCTCCACCCCACAGCAAGAAATGTCACGAAGTAGGGATTGCACGTACACAAAGTGTAACGGATAACCGTACACGAAGATTCGCAAGGAGGGCGAAATCGTGGGTTAGAAGCTGCCGTCGTCCCCTCATCCCATGCACGCGCCACGCCTCCTCGGCGTTGTTCTCCAGTGGCTCCGGGTCGTCCTTCCCGCCGCCTGGATCGTTCTCCAGACCCACGCCGGCCCTGTCTCCGTCTCCGTACACCCCACACGCCCATCGGTCCGGGCCGAAACCACCCGGCAATTCTCCGCCCGCCAACACGGTGCCTGCGCCCCGGTAACGTGGAGCGTCAACGCCATCGTGGGGGGAAGTCCAGCCGTGGGCACCATCACGGAAACCGGCCTGTATACGGCTCCCTCGATCCCACCCCTCGTCCCGGTTTTCGTACGCGCTTCGATCTCTGCCCCCATGGCCTCGGGCGAAACAGAAATCCTGTGGCAACACCCGAAGCCCATCCTCAACTCGCTTCAGCCCGCCTCCTTCAATGTCGGCCGCGCCACCATCGAGATTCTTGGGATAGGCTTCGCCCCGAATGCCCAGGTCCAGATCAACGGCACGTCCATTCCCGCACAACGCGTTTCCCCTGACCGGATCGTCGTCGACTGGATTGCGACCACGTCCGGTTCGTTCACGGTCCGCGTCGCCAACCCCGATCCGGGAGCGATCGTCTCCTCCGGAAAGAGTCTCCGGGTGCTGCCGCCCGTCTCGGCCAAGGTCTCCCCAACGACGCGGACCATGCGGCTGGGCGCGTCGAAGAGCTTCTCCGCGTACCTGGCGAACACGACCAACAAGGCTGTCAGTTGGCTTGTGAACGGCGTCCCTGGCGGCAACGCAACCGTCGGCACCATCGAGAGCACCGGTCTGTTCACGGCACCCTGGGCCATGCCCGGATCCAACACGGTCCAGGTCACTGCAGTCAGCGTCGCGGATCCACGCGCCAGGAGCAGTACAACCGTGACGTTCGTCAACCCCGTTCCCGAACTGCTGGCCACCGATCCCGGCGTCCTGCTCATCGGTCCGGGCACATGGATCCTGCGCGGCCGCGGATTCGTTCCGGGAACCACTGTGAAGCTCGGCGACGAACCGGTTCTCGCCTCGTTCCTGTCGCCCACCGAATTGGGAATCACGTCCACGAACCCCGCCCTGCCCGGCGGACGCATCACGCTGAAGGCGCGCAACCCGGATCCATGGCCCGCATCATCCGAAACGCTGGTTGTGCGCGTCGAACCTTCCTTGCCCATCCTGACGCATCGCGCAGCGGCACGGTTCCTTGAACAGGCCACGTTCGGTGCCGACCCGGTGGGCATTGCCCGACTGCGCCAGATCGGATTCGCGGCGTGGCTCGACGAACAGTTCGCGCTGCCACGCTCCAGCTACAAGGCCTCGACCAGCTCTTCCGATTCGCTCACGCGACAGCAGGCGGAATTCTTCGTGAACGCGATGCGTGGCTCCGACCAGTTGCGCCAGCGCACGGCCTGGGCGCTCAGCCAGGTCTTCGTCATCAGCGGTGTGAAGACCGGCCAACCACGCCAGATGGTTCCTTACCAAAACCTGCTTCTGGAGGACGCCTTCGGCTCCTATTCCAAGCTTCTTCGCGACGTGACCCTGAACCCGGCCATGGGCGTGTTCCTCGACATGGTGAACAACGACAAGGCAGATGCCATCACGGGTGCCGTGCCCAACGAAAACTATGCCCGCGAGGTCGCCCAACTCTTCACCATCGGAACGGTCTGGCTGAACCCCGATGGCACCGCGCAGCGCACCCCCGAGGGCGCGTCGATCCCGACCTATACCCAGGCAGAAATACTGGAAACGGCACGCGCCCTCACCGGCTGGACCTTCCCCGGGAAGGCCATCACCCGCGGCCACAACCGCGAGAACTACTCCGGTCCCATGATCCCGGTGGAAGCGAATCATGACACCGGCCAGAAGCGCATCCTCGGCGGCGTCATCCTCCCGGCCGGCCTCACCGCGACCCAGGACCTGGACGCCGTGCTCGCCACGCTCGCGACGCATCCGAACGTCGCACCGTTCATCTCGCTCCGGCTCATCCAGCAATTCGTGGTCTCCAATCCATCGACGGATTACGTGGCACGGATCAGCACCGTGTTCCGCAACACCGACGGAAACCTGGGAGCCGTCGTCCGCGCCATCCTCCTGGATCCCGAGGCACGCGCCGGCGATGCCGACAATGCCCCGCTGAACACCTTTGGCGGACACCTCCGCCAACCGGTGCTTTACCTTACCGGGATGATGCGTTCCCTCGGTGCCACGGTTGTCGACAACAACCCCGTCGAATCCCTCGCTGCCGAAATGGGCCAGAAACCGTTCTACGCGCCGAGCGTGTTCAATTACTACAGTCCTTTCTACCGCCTGCCGTCCGGTCCGCTCGCGCCCGAGTTCCAGCTCATGAACTCCGCGACCGCCCTGGTCCGAGCGAACGCCGTGCAGAGCCTCATCACCCGCAACCTCGACGGAAACGTCCGGTTACGCCTCACCGCCTTGCAGGCATTGGCCAACTTCCCTGACGAACTTGTCGACGCTGTCGACCACGCCCTCCTCTACGGACGGATGCCCGCCGAGATGAAGGCCGTGATCACCGCGGCGGTGGAAGCCACCGAAGGCAGCACCGAACGGGTCCGCACCGCCCTCTACCTCGTGGCCACCTCCGGCAAGTACCAGATCGAACACTGAACTCACCCCCTTCCACGCACACCTTCCGGAAACCTCCTGCCATGAAGAACCATATCACCCGCCGCACCCTCCTCCGTCTTGGCCTCGGCGGCCTTGGCTGGCTGGGTGCCACCAGTCCGCTCGCCCGCCTCGGTCGGCTTCAGGCCCAGGCCGTCCCCGAGGACCCCGACTACAAGGCCCTCGTCTGCATCTTCCTCTTCGGCGGCAACGACGGGAACAACACCGTCATTCCCATCCAGACCGGGATCCAGACCCACGCCACCTACGCCGCAGCACGCGGCTCCGGCATCACCCTGGCCCGCGCCAGCCTTCCGGAAATCCGGGCCTCGAATGGGGACATCTACGGGCTGCACCCATCGCTCGCCCCCCTGCAGGCCCTGCATCAACAGGGACGCATGTCGGTTGTCGCCAATGTGGGCACGCTGCTTCGCCCGTTGACCAAGGCTCAATACGACCGAGGTCAGGTTCCCGTCCCCACCAACCTGTTCTCCCACTCCGACCAACAACAGCAGTGGCAGACCTCCCCCGGACTCCGCACGGGATGGGGCGGACGCGCTGCCGACATCCTGCAGGCCCTCAACGGCACCGCCTCCTTCCCCACCGGCCTTTCCACTTCCGGCAATCCCGTGTTCCTCAACGGACAAAACACCAAGCCCGCTTCCGTCACCAACGGCGGGCTCGGGCTCGACGGTTCCGATGGCTCCGCCAACGCCAACGTCCGCGACGCCGCACTCCAGCAACTCCTGACATTCGACTCAGGCATGTCGCTCATCCAGGCTGCCAACCGCCACATGACCGACGGCATCGCTGCCGGCAAGGAACTCAACGCCGCCCTCAACAGCGGCGGCGCGCTCCAGACCGTTTTCCCGAACACAGGTCTGGGCTCCCAACTCGAACAGGTCGCCAAGGTCCTCAAGGTCCGCGGTGCCCTCGGCATGAGTCGGCAGATCTTCTTCACCTCGATGGGCGGATTCGACACCCACTCCAACCAGCTTCCCTCCCACGCCGCCCTCCTCGCCGAACTCGGCAATGCCATGGCGGCCTTCGACAACGCCATCCGCGAGCTCGGCCTCGACGGCAAGGTCGTTACTTTCACCGAGTCCGAGTTCGGACGCACCTGCCAGCCCTCCACCGGCGTCGGATCCGACCACGCCTGGGGCAGCCACCAGATCGTGATGGGATCCGCACTCCGCAGCGCCGATGTCTACGGGACGTTCCCGCTGCTGGACCTCGATGGCCCCGACGACGTCACCGGTCGTGGTGTCTGGTTGCCGACAGCGTCGCTGGACCAATACGCCGCAACGCTGGCTTCGTGGTTCGGCGTTCCCGATGGCTCTCTCGCCACCGTCTTCCCCAACCTCCCCAACTTCGCCCAACCCAAACTCGCCTTCCTCTGAATCCCCTCACGGTAGCTGACGAGGTAACAAGGCAGAGCTCCAGGAGCTGCCCCCCTTTGTAGGCCGCGTGCCCCCACGCGGCGGCTTCCCCGGTAATCCAAAATCAAATCCTCAACCTCCAAACCCAGGTCCCCGCCGGGTGAGGGCACCCGGCCTACAGACCTGGCACCTGTAAATCGTCCCCGTGCCGACGATCCACTTTACTCAATCACTGAGTATTTTTTCTCAGTCATTGAGTGAGAATCCCAGACCACCCTTCCACCCCCCTTCTTGACTCCATCCGCCACTTGCGGTTGCGTCGCCCCATGTTCCCTCGTCCGTCCATGGCCGCGCTGTGCCTTGTCCTCAGCCTGACCGCCTGTAGCCGTCCGGAAAATCAGGCATCCGTCGCCGCCAGCGACGCGCCCACCGCTCCCGCGGCCGGCACCGCGGCACCGGCAGCACCCACCGTTCCCGACGGACCCGCCATCGCCGAAGCCGACGTTTCGGCCATCCTCGAGGAAATGACTCAGGCCTTGCGGAAGTTCAGCTTCGAGAAGAAACGCCTCCCGGCATCCATCGAGGAACTCGTGACGGCCGGATACCTCGGTGCCAAACCCACCGCGCCCGGCGGCAAGCGCTTCACCATCGATCCCAAGGAAGCACGTGTCGTCCTGAAGTGAAATCCAGTCCTCTGCCATCTCCGGAATCTGTGAAATCTGTGGACCCAACCGAGTTTTCCCGAATGAAGACCTCCCATTCGCCCGCGGCCTTCACCCTCATCGAACTCCTCGTCGTCATCGCCATCATCGCGATCCTCGCCGGCATGCTCCTGCCCACACTCGGCAAGGCCAAGGCCCGCGCCGAGCGCCTGAAATGCACGTCGCAGATGAAGCAGATCGGCGTCGCCTTCAACCTGTTCCTCGTCGACAACAACGACCAGAACCCACCCGCCGTCTATCGCACCGGCGACTACCAGTACCAGTGGACCTGGGATGACATGCTCCACAAGTACATCGGCGGAACGAGCACCAAGGCCGACCTCATGCTCGGCATCACCGACGGCAAGGGCTGCCCCAAGATCCTCCAGTGCCCCGCCGACCGGAACAAGATCACCATCACTTACGCCCAGTTCGGCCAGCGTCGCACCTACGCCATGAACGGTGCCAACATCACGGGCCCCGGCTCCCTCCCGACACCCCTCCGCGGCGTCGGCGTCTACATCGCCAACAACAACGGCTCCATGCCGCCCGACGAACCCGTGGGCTACAAGAACAGCATCGTCGAGTCCCCCTCCGACACCCTTCTCCTCTGCGAGCAACCCAACGGACGGAACATTGCCGGCAACGACTGGCCCTCCTTCTGCGCCGGTCCCACCGAGGGCCCGGGCAATCCCGGCGGATTCAACGGCGACTGCTTCCAGATCTCCAAGTCCCAATACGGCTACGGCAAGGCCGCCTACGGCCTCCACGGCGAACGCTTCAACTACCTCTTCCACGACGGCCACGTCGCCATCCACAAGATCACCGAGACCATCGGCCGCGGCACCACCAACAATCCCCAAGGCATGTGGACCATCACCGCTGGCGATTGAACCCGGAACGTCAGTGTTCCCCCGCCCCCGCCCGGTCGCTACACTCGGCCCACTGATATGGGCCTGAAGTTCCACAACACCCTCACGCGTGGCGTCGAGGAGTTCGCTCCGCTCACCCCACCCCACGTGGGTCTCTACTGCTGCGGGCCCACCGTCTACGACTTCGGCCACATCGGGAACTTCCGCACCTTCGTGTTCTCCGATGTCGTCCGGCGCTACCTGGAGTTCCGCGGCTTCTCCGTGAACCACGTCATGAACATCACCGACGTGGAGGACAAGATCATCCGCCGCGTCCACGAAACCGGCCAGACGCTCGCCGAGTTCACCGGCCGGTACACAGACGCCTTCCTCGCTGACCTCGCCTCCCTGCACTGCCTCCCGCCGCATCATCTGCCGCGCGCCACGGCCCATATCGACGGCATGATCCAGCTGATCAGCCGGCTCATGGAACGGGGCATCGCCTACCGCACCGCCGATGGCTCCGTCTATTTCAGCATCGATCGCTATCGGAAATCCGAACGCTGGCCCGGGTGCGCCTGTCACTATGGGCAATTGGTGAACCTCAACATCGACGACCAACGCCAGACCGAACGCGTCGCGTCCGACGAATACGACAAGGACAACGTCGCCGACTTCGCCCTCTGGAAGGCCCGCGTCCCCGAGGACGGCGCGGTGTTCTGGCCCAGCCCGTGGGGCGACGGCCGCCCCGGCTGGCACATCGAGTGCTCGGCCATGAGCATGGCCCTGCTCGGCGATTCCTTTGATCTCCACCTCGGCGGCGAGGATCTTGCCTTCCCCCATCACGAGGACGAGATCGCCCAGAGCGAAGGTGCCGGCGGCCTCCACGGTGACATCGCCGGAAAGGCGCGCCCCTTCGTGAAGTACTGGCTCCACGGTGCCCATCTGCTCGTCGAGGGCCGCAAGATGTCCAAGTCCCTAGGCAACTTCTACACCGTGCGCGACCTCGTCGGCCGCGGCTTCTCCGGACGCGAGATCCGGTCGCTGCTGATGTCCGCGCATTACCGCGAGACCTTCAATTTCACCCTCGCCGGACTCGACGGTTCCCGCACCGCGCTGGCACGCATCGATGAATGCGTCGGCAAGCTTCGCGAACGCGCCGCCGGTACCACGGCACCCGCCGCGCCCGCGCTCCTCCAGGCGTTCACCGAGGCGATGGACGACGACCTGAACATCTCCCGCGGCTGGGCCGCCGTGTTCGATTGGGTGCGCGAGCAGAACCGCGCCCTCGCCGCCAACGAACTCGATGCCGCGCGTGCCGCCGCCGAGCTCGCCGCATGGGAACGCATCGATCACGTCCTCGGCCTCGGTGCCAAGGCCACCGATGAAGCCCCGGCCGAGATCGTCGCCCTCGCCGAAGCCCGCGTGGCCGCCAAGAAGGCCAAGGATTTCGCGAAGGCGGACGCCCTCCGTGCCGAGATCAAGGCGCAGGGCTGGGTGGTCGAGGACACTCCCAAGGGCCCGAAGCTGAAGCGCGCCTGAGATGACACCGATCGCCCTCAAATACCGACTCGGCCGGCTGGATGTCCTCGCGTGGACGCTTGGCTACCTCCTCCGCAGCCCCCTCAGCTGGATGGTCGTGCTCATCGTCACCGGCCTCCGCTGTTGGACCCTGTTCCGGGATGGCCTCGCACAGTCCATTCCTCTCCTCGCGTGGCATGGGACGATCACCCTGCTCGGGGCGTGGGCCGGCTACACCTTCATGGTCTGCGTGATCAGCCTCATCCGTCGCCAGGCAGGAATCGGGCTGGAAGTCGACCTCACCGCGCACGCGGATGGGCTGACGAGCGAATCCGCCCTGGGCAAGACCGACCTGAAATGGACCGCCATCCGATTCGTCCGCACCAGCCCATGGCACGTGTTCCTCTGCCTGAGCTCCTCGCAGGCCATCATCGTCCCGAACCGCTGCTTCTCCGATGCCGCGGCACGCAAAGCCTTCGTTGAAGCCTGTCGTGCCTTCATCGCCGCCAGCCGTGCCCAAGCCTGAATTCTTCCCAATCGTTCCCCTGCGCCGCCGTGTTCCGAATCCATACCGTTACTGACTTCGAGGATCCCCAGCTCATCCCCTACCGCAACATGCGGTATCAGGTGGACCCCGTCGGGGAAGGCCGATTCGTCGCCGAGGGCGAAAAGGTTGTCCGCCGCATGCTGGCATCCGACATCCGCGTCGTCTCGATGCTGCTCGCGCCGGAATGGCGGGCGGAATACGAACCGCTCCTGCGCCAGCGCCCGGAGGACATCGACCTGTTCATCGCCGAGCGGGACGTGATGAGCCAACTCACGGGGTTCAAACTGTTCCAGGGCGTCCTTGGCCTGGGATACATCCCGCGTCCGGCCACGCTTCAGGAACTGCTCGACCTGCCTCGCCCGCGGCTCTTTGCGGTGATCGATTCGGTGTCCAACTCCGTCAATGTCGGCCTCGTCCTGCGGAATGCGGCGGCGATGGGCGTGCAGGCCCTGATCGTCGGGGAGACCTCCGCCCATCCCTACCTGCGCCGATCGGTGCGCACCTGCATGGGAACGCTTTTCCGGATGCCGTATCTCCTGAGTCCCTCGCTGACCGTGACGCTCCATCAGCTTCGCCAGAATGGCATCCGCTGCATTGCCGCGCATCCGCACACGGACCAATGCCTCCTGCCCGATGCCCGGCTCAATGAGGACTGCTGCATCGTGCTCGGTTCCGAAGGCGAGGGCATCCGACCCGAGGTCCTGGCCGCCTGCGACCAACAGGTGGTCATCCCGATGCAGGCGGGGGTGGACTCCCTCAACGTGGGCAACGCCTCCGCCGTGTTCTTTTACGAAGCCTGGCGTTCAAGGCGCAGTTCCCAGTCTCCGGATGCGAACCTCCCGCTGTAGGCCGCGTGCCGTCACGCGGCGTTTCACCGACCCCGCCGGGTGAGGGCACCCGGCCTTCAAACGCGCATCAAACTGAAATCTTGAAACCTGAAACTTCAAACCCGCCCGGAAGCGCCGGCTTGCTCCGCAACCCGCGGCCGGGTAGTGGAAAGGGGACATGACGGCATTAGAGGCACGGATGCAGGTTCAGACAGGATTGGTGTGGATCGCACTGCTCCTGGGTGCCGTCGTTTTCGGGTTCTACATGACCAGCAACGCGCCGTTGCTGATTCTGGCCGTGGCGGGCATCGGCTGGTTGGGAACCCTCCCTTATCACGGCCGTCTGTGCGCGATTCTCGGAATCACCACGTACGGATCCGCATTGATGGTGCCCCTGATGCCCGGACGGCCGTTCGTCTGGGAAGTGGCGGCCCTGCTTGGGTGCTCGGGCGTCTTCGTGACCTTTGCCCTGCGCAAGTACTCGCCTGAATTCACCCAGAACCTGCGCCGCTACCGATGGATCATCCTGGGTGCCATCGGCTATGCCTTCGTCTTGCTGTACCTGATGCGCACACACGGCCTTGGCCTGCGCATGACCGGTGGTGACCGCATGGGCGGCCGCGTCTACATCCAGCAGCTGGCCTGCTCCTCCTTCCCGCTCATTTTCGCGATGATCCAGTTTCCGGAGCGCGCCTTGCTCCGGCTCTTCATCATCCACCTCTTCCTGAGCTTCACGTTCATTCTCTCGGACATCGCCCTGGCCATCGGTCCGCAAATGTACTGGGTCTTCTACGTCCTGGACCTCGCCAATGACGCCATCAATTTCGAGATGGGGTCGGAGGTGACCGGCATCCGGCGCTTCCAATCCTTCTCCTTCGTCGCCGTCGCGATGCTCCAGCTGGCGCTGATCCTGATCCCGCTCCGGAGGATTTTCAGCACCAGCGCAATCTGGTTCGTACCCCTGCTGTTCCTGATTGCCGGCCTCGGACTGCCCGGAGGCCATCGCGG
>JAIXZE010000278.1 GCA_027489875.1 Verrucomicrobiales bacterium | reverse complement strand
TGGCGGTACACCCTTCCGGTGCAGGCACCCGCGGGGTCCGTCCCACGTCAGATCGATGTCGCCTTCCGGGAAGCGGGTATCGAAGGCCTGGAATGGGTGAAGCTCTACAACGCAGGTTCGTTTTTCGATAACGGTGCGATTCCAGCCTCTGATCTGCCGGCGATTGCTGGGCTCTGCCAAGGGTTCTCGCGGGTCATCGTGGAATGTCATCCCTCGCTGGTGGGTGCCTCGATGCTCCGCTTCCGGGACTTGCTAGGGCCGCGCACCCGACTCGAGGTGGCCATGGGGTTGGAGACCGCGCATCCGGAGGCGCTGGAACAGCTGAACAAACGATTCGACCTCGCCGGATTCCGCCGTGCCGCGCGCTTCATCCGGGAGAATGACTGCGATCTCCGTGTGTTTCTGCTGGCACGTCCCCCTTTCGTTCCGGTGGCGGAGGTTGAGCCTTGGCTTGAGCGATCCATCGATTTCGCCATGGACTGTGGTGCGGACCCCGTCGTCATCATTCCCACCCGTCTGGGAAACGGGGCCATGGAACGGTTGGTCGCGCTGGGGCTCCACTCACCCCCGAAGCTCTCGCTTCTGGAGCATGGCATGCTTTTTGGTCTCGGACGTCGACGTGGTCGGGTGTTCGTGGACCTGTGGGATGTGGCGCGACTGGTGGGTCCCGATGCTGGGATGGATGCGCGCTGCGAAGCTCTGGAACGGATGAATGCGATTCAGGGGGATGGGCTTGCCCTAGCGATTTCCAGTGGCTTTGGTAGAGCGTGAAACTGCATGGCAAACGGGAAGCGCAAACTCACAGCTGCGGAAAAGCGTGCCCGCAAGAGGCGTCGCGAGGAGTTCATGACGATTTTTGTCAACGGCAAGAAAAAGCGGGTACGACGCCCACCGATGGTTGAAGGCCTGCCGGCGGACGAGTTTGTTCGTCGGAATGCCAACGACATCTACTATCACGAGAACGGGATGTGGGAGTTTATCTGATCCCCACCCGTGGGCTGCCGTCAGGATGGATTTCGAACGGTACCTGTGCCCTCGATTACACGTTTCATCCTCGGCCGTTGCCAGATTCGCTGCTGGATGGAATGACCTGAACAAGGGACTCGACCGGATTGCTTCGAGTCGATAGGCAGGGTGGGAGCCCCTTGATCCTGTGCGTACGCCTGCGTTGAGCCTTTGTTTACGGAGTTTCCGTCCATCCATTGCGGTGGTTGCGGGAGTCAGTGTTTCGACGGCGCTGCTGACAGCGGCCGACCCGGCGGCATGGGCGACGGTGCAACCGGACTTCAAGGAATTCTGCCTGAGCTGTCATTCGACGGAAAAGCAGAAGGGCGACTTGGACCTGGAGCAGTTCCGGACGCTGGAGGACATCCGCAAACAGCCAAAGGTCTGGCAGGCGGTGGTCGAACAGATCGAGTTGGGCGAGATGCCCCCGAAGGACAAGCCGCAGCCGACGTCGGCACGGCGGGAAGCGATGTTGGATTGGGCGCGCTCCACGTTGGACGCGTTGGCTCTTGAGAAGGCAGGCGATCCGGGGCCGGTCCTCCTGCGTCGGCTTTCGAACGCCGAGTACACGCACACGATCCGGGACCTGACGGGTGTGGCCGCATTGGATCCCGCACAGGAGTTCCCTGTGGATGGCGCTGCCGGGGAGGGATTCGTCAATACGGGGCAGTCGTTGGTGATCTCACCGTCGCTTCTGACGAAGTACCTCGATGCTGCGAAGGGTGTGGCCGCACACGCGGTCCTGCTGCCTGAAGGAATTTCGTTTTCGCCGCACACGACACGCCGAGACCAGACCGAGGATCTGATGGGGCGGATCCGGACCCTGTATCGCAAGTATAGCGATGCGGGTGGGGCCGACCGCGTAAACCTTCAGGGAATCATCTTCGACACCAATGAGGGTGGGCGTGTTCCGGTAGCGAAGTACCTGACGGCGACCCTCGAGGAACGTGCGGCGCTGAGCACGGGCGCGTCAGAGATCGAGCGCGTGGCAAAGGACCGCGGGCTGAGTCCGAAGTATCTGGGAACACTCTACGCGGCGCTGCGGGATGAACGTTCCTCGTTCCTCCTTGACCCAATCCGCGAGCGCTGGCGCAAGGCCACGGTGACGGAGGTGCCAGGGTTGGCCGCGGACATCGCGGCGTGGCAGGCCGCGGTCTGGAAGTTCAGTCCGGTGGGACACATTGGGAAACTCGGCGGACCGAAGGCCTGGATGGAGCCGGTCACGCCGGTCTTGGTCCGCCAGGAACTGCGCTTGAAGGTTCCGGCTGAGCCCTCAACGGGTGATTGGACGGTCTATCTCGCCGCCGGCAATGCGGGGGACGGTGCAACGGGGGATGTGGTGCGGTGGGTTCAGCCGCGGCTTTCGATCGCCGGGAAGCCGGAGATTCCGCTTGTGGGATTGCGCGGGCGGGTGGGTGCTTTGGAAGCCCGACGCGATCGGTTTGCTGCCAGCATCGGCAAGTATCTGGCCGCGGCCGCCGAGTCCGCAGCGGCAGCGGCATCCGATCTGGATGGCATTGCCTCGCGGCACGGCGTCCAACGCGATGAGTTGGCGCTTTGGCTGGATTACCTCGGGTTGGGGCCTGCGGGTCCACTGAAGGTGACGGGTCACATGGCGACGGCCCAGCGGTCGTTGGCCGGCCATGCGTTCGTGAACGGCTGGGGTCATCCGGACCTGCCGAGCATCGTCGCCAATGCCTCCGACCAGGCGGTGCGCATTCCCGGAGATCTGCGCGCCCATTCGGTCGCCATGCATCCCTCGCCGACGCTCCAGGTGGCAGCGGGATGGCTCAGTCCGATGGACGGGGCGGTGACGATCCAGGGCGTCGTGCAGCATGCCCATCCGGAATGTGGGAACGGCGTGACCTGGTCGGTCGAAGTGCGTCGGGGATCGACGCGACGTCGGTTGGCGCAGGGGATTTCCCATGGGGCGAAGGAAGTTGCCTTTGGTCCGCTTGCGTCCATGCAGGTCCAGACGGGGGACTTGATCTCGGTTCTGATCGGGCCGCGGGACGGCAATCATTCGTGTGACCTGACGCGCGTGGACTTGACGATCACGCCGGCCGACGCCAGCCAACGCTGGAACCTGGCGGCGGACGTCTCTCCGGACATCACGGCAGCGAATCCTCACGCGGATCGGCAGGGGCATGCGGGTGTCTGGCACTTCTACACGGAGGCGGTGACTGGGGCGGG
>JAIXZE010000174.1 GCA_027489875.1 Verrucomicrobiales bacterium | reverse complement strand
TTCCCCGGGTGCGTGCTTCGCACGACCCGGGGCTACCCGCTTCAACGCCTCCGGCGTAGCAAACAGGCCTCTGGTAACTGGGAACTCCGTGTGGCCCCGCCTCGTGACCTCGTCGGCTACCGTCGGAGGGTAGGAGAACTGGAAACTGGAAACCGTGAACTTCCTTCAGGCATCCGGCGTTGCTGGCGGTGGGAGACAGGGGTATTGCTTGGGCCACAGATGAATCTGTTGCCAATTCTGCGTCGGACGGGGTTCTGGGCGATCCTGTCGACCGCGCTGCTCGGGTCGGGAACCGTGAACGCCCAGAGCACAGCCAAGGCCCCGGCCCTGGAACTGAAGGTGGGAACCAACTACATGGTGGTCATCCCAAAGAGCGTCCTGGGGCGGGAACACCTGCTTTCGGCGTCGATCATTCCCCAGCAGACCTCGCCCACGAGCACAGGTCTGGCGGGCAAGATCGTCCGGTTCGAGATCTTTCACGACGGCGTGGACCTCTACGAATCCACCAAGGGTCTGGTGGTCACCGAGGACCTTCCGGCGCGTCGGTTGCTGACGACGTTCCCGATCGTCTCGCAGACGGACACCGAGGTGGTGATCGATTTCAATCGCGGCATGCGGCGGGTGTTCACGGACATCTGGTACGGCAGCGGAAACCGCGATCGCGTGATGGAAGTGCCGCAGAGCCGCGTGTTCGCGGCGGAAGTCCGGGATAACATCCTGGCGTTGCGCCAGAGCGTTCAGGCGCGTGACCTGGAGAATGGCGCGAGCGTGGAGTCGCGTTATGAGGTGCGCTACTTCCTCTCCCCTTACCAGGAGCCCGTGGGCCGGGGTCGGGAACAATCGGGCGTCGAGACGCGGTATGCGCGGTTCTTCGAGACGGCTCCGGTGCTCGAGACGACGACCGGCCGCAGTTCGACGCGGATGGCGCGCTTCGACCTTTCGAAGCCGATCACGTTCCACTACAGCGCGAACACGCCCGAGCCCTACGTGGAAGCCATCAAGAACGGCATCCTCTATTGGAACCGTGCGTTCGGGACGAACGTGGTGCGTGCGGAGAAGGCTCCGGAAGGCGTCACCGCACCGGACCCGCGCTACAACATCGTGCAATGGGTTCCGTGGGACGGGGCCGGATCGGCGTACGCCGACATCCTGGTGGACCCGCGCACGGGTGATTCGCGGCATGGTCAGGCCTACATGACGTCGGTGTTCGCGGTGAGCGGACGGGCGCGGGCCCGGGCGGCGCTGCGGTCGATGCGCGAGTTGCTGGAAGCGAAGAAGGATTCGAAGGAGGGCAAGGGCGACGGCAAGATGATGTGGCCGCAGATGGGCCTGCCGATCATGGAATCGGCGACGGCCTGCCAGGTGAACCTGGTGGCGTTCGCGCAGCAGTATGCGGCCGGCCTGGAGGAATTGCTGGCGAGCGATTCGCTGACCGACGCGGCTGCGTTGCGCGCCTCGCAGGATTACGTGTGCGAGGTGGTCGCACACGAGGTCGGCCACGTGCTCGGATTGCGGCACAACTTCGGCGGCAGCCTCGCCGCCACGATGACGCCGAAGGAACTCGACGAGTGGTTCCAGGCCTACGTGGCCGGCAAGGGACTCGAGTCCTGGACCAACCGGTTGGTGAGCTCCTCGATGATGGAGTACAGCGTGTTCAAGGCCGGCGCGTTCATCGGGTGGATGGTGCGGACCTCGGATCGCGTGTTGCCGCATGACAAGGCGGCGATCCAGTGGGGCTACTTCGACAGCAAGGACGCGCAGGAACAGAAGCTCCTGTTCGCGACCGACCAGGACGCCGCGCGGTATGGTGACGTCCGGACCTTCGATTACGGTGCCCGGCCGATCATCGCCGGATACAACGAGATTTCCGCGACGTTGCGCGGGCTGCCGCATTCGTTGATCGAGCGGTTCATCGCCGCCCGTGCACCGCGGGATCCCCGGGACCGCATTCCGTTGCAGCAGGTGAACCTGTCGGTGACGGCGACGGCGGCCTCGATCGCCAACGACATGGCGTCGATCGCGCTCTGGTTCCAGTCGGGGGCGCGGTCCCTCGCGGTGGAGAACCAGTTCGACTTCATCGGTGAATTGAACCGCAAGGAGCGGGTGACGGCGCACTGGAAGGCGCTCTCGGAGCAATTGGAGAAGCTGGGCGGCGTGGACCGGGTGCTGTTCGGCGTGTTGCCGGCGGACCTGAAGCTGGAGCTCAAGAAGGAGCCCGAGGGTGTGGAAGCGGCGCCCAAGGTGGATGCCGCACAGCTCACCGCGCGCTTTGAGAAGATCCTGGCGTCACCGGCCTACACGAACTTCGTGGGCCTGGACGAGAAGCGCTACAGCTTCACTGACGACGAGAAGAAGGTGATCACCGAGCGGTGCCGCCGGTTCTTCAAGGAGCTCGAGGAGGCCGTGCTGAAGCAGGTGCTCATCCGGTTGGAGAACGCCCCGCGCGACATCGCCCGCGAGGCCAACGATGTCATCACCGAGGAGGATCTGGTGGCGCAGTTCGAGCGCCGCATCATCGAGTTGTCCCGCTTCGTCCTCCTGGCGAAGGACGAGGGCCAGCAGATCAAGGGCAAGCTGGACAAGGCCCGGGTCGAGGTCGTGGATTTCAAGTACGATCACGACACCCGCATGGCGGCGGCCAAGGCGCTCAACGACAGGACCGGTTCCTTCCGCGGTTGGGCCACGGACGCCAAGGGCGACCTGAACAAGGCGCTCAAGGACGAGGTGGACGCCGCGTTGAACATTCCGAACATGAAGGAATTCCGGGATTCGCAGCTGAGCCGTTCGCTGCGCGAATGGTACCTGCGCCAACAGGACATCCTCGCGCTGCTCCCGCCGCGTCCGCCGGGTCCGGCACCGCGATGAGGGGGGAGGGGTAGTTCCCGGTTCCCAGTCGCCAGTATCCAGTGACAGGCGGTCCCACGCGAAGGCGCGGGGACCGCCGAAGGACGGGGTGGCGACGTCCCCGTCGCCCGTCCAAGAGCCCTCCCCATGGCGATGAGGCCATCGCCGCCCCGCCTGGGACGGGGAGGCGACGTCCCCGTCGCCCGGCCAAGAGCCCCTCCCCATGGCGATGAGGACATCGCCACCCCGCTGAGAGACGGGGTGTTGGGCCATCAATCCTGTTGGGCATCCTCGGAAGCGGGCGTAGGCTGGGCGCATGGAAGATCGACCGGAGGATGTGGAAGCCACGGCGGCGGCGCACCAGTTGCCGCCGGTGTTCGTGGGGACGCTCTTTGCGTGCCTTCTGGGTGGCTTGATTCCGGGCATCTACATGACCCTGGTGGCGGCACCGGGATACCAGGGATCGCCGGTGTACGGCCTGCTGCTGCCCTGGTCGCTGTTGCCCTTCATCCTGGCGGTGGCGGCGGGGTGGGTGGGTCGTGGATTGGATGAGGGCCGTTCGCTGCGTTTCTGGTCGGTGGTGACGGCCCTGCTGGGGGTGGGGGTGTACACGTACTACATGCTGTTCCACCCACGGGGCGTCCGAAACGTGCAGGTGTTCCTGTTCCTGCCGCTGTGGCAGTGGGGCCTGATGGCGCGGTCGATGATGCGGTGTGTGCTGGCGTGGCGACGGCGGTTGGCGGAGCGGGAAAAGATTGAAGTTTGATTCAAGGTCGAGGGCATGCCTTGAGACTCCCATCGGAGCATCCCGGAGGGATGGGAGCGAATAGCCCCGGGTCGTGCGAAGCACGCACCCGGGGGAAATAGGCGTTGAATTGGAATCGCACCCCGGCAGGGGTGTAGAGCTTCGGATTCTTCAACCCCTGCCGGGGTTGGTGCTTCATCACGTACGTGTCCCGGGGTTGCTTCGCACCCCGGGCTATCGGCTTCAACGCCTCCGGCGTACCCCACAGGCACGACCGCTGACTTCAGGTGCGGAAACCTGCCGTGACAGGTTTCGTTCAGGACTTGCCAGAAACTTGAACCTGAAAACTTGGAATTACGTTTGGAGGCTGTGTAGAGGCTCCTTTCACCCCTTATCCTGCTCATGAATAAAGTTAGCGTTCGTGATGTACCCGGTTTCTTGACCCCGGAGGGCACCTCGGTAGGATGCTGCGTTGAACACTTCGCCTTGAAAGATCGCCTTGTCGTCGAAATGGCACGGGCTCCTTTGAGGCAACCTTTTTGACAGGAGCATCGATGAGTGACGCAGCTGTAGCCACCCCCGCGGGTGGTCAACCCATGGTCTCGAAGATTTCCGAGGCCGTGATCCGGATCGCGGGCAATTCGCAGGACGGCATCCAGGCCATCGGCGGCTTCCTCGCCCGCCTCGCAGGCCGGAGCGAACAGGAAGTCATGACCTTCATGACCATTCCGTCCACCATCTCCGGCGGACCCTCGATCTTCCAGGTCCGCATCGGTTCCGGCGAGGTCCTCTCCGCCGGCGACGAGGCCGACATGCTGCTGGCCTTCTATGACCACAGCTACACTGCCCACCTTGGTTCCCTGCGCAAGGGCGGCATTGTGGTCTACGACTCCGACCATCTGAAGCCGGAGGCCATTCCCGCCGAGAACCTGAGCAAGTACCGCCACGTGGGCGTCCCCATCTCCTCGCTGACGATCGAGGCCATCGGCGGCACCGGTCGGGACAAGGGCAAGAACGTGTACGCGCTGGGATTGCTGGCGCGGATGTTCGACCTGAACGTGCCGAAGCTGCACCGCCTGTTGCAGGAACGTTTCACCGGCAAGGATCCGAAGATTGCCGAGACCGCGCTCAACGCCTTCAACGCCGGATACAACTACACGCTGGCGACGGCTCCCGAGCTGTTCCAGTTCAAGCCCGGTGAGAACGTCGGCCAGGCGCAGGTCGTGATGAGCGGCAACGAGGCGCTCGCCTACGGCCTGATCGCGGCGGGTGTGCGGTTCGGCGCGGGATATCCGATCACTCCGTGGTCCGACATCATGGAGTTGCTGCGCCGCGAACTGCCGAAATACGGCGGCCAGTTCCAGCAGTGCGAGGACGAGATCGCGTCGGTGTCGATGGCGATCGGAGCGAGCTGGGGTGGACGGGTGGCCGTCACGGGTTCCTCCGGTCCTGGCATCTCGCTCAAGACCGAGGCCATCGGTTGGGCGGTGATGGCGGAAATGCCGTTGGTGGTCGTGGACGTGCAACGCGGTGGCCCTTCGACGGGCATGCCGACGAACATCGAGCAATCGGACCTGAACATCGCCGTCTACGGCGGCCATGGCGACAGCCCCCGGGTGGTCATCGCGCCGTCGAGCGTCGAGGATTGCTTCTACTCCGCGATCGAGGCCGTGAACATTGCGCGGAAGTACAGCACGCCGGTGATCCTGTTGACGGATCAGGGCATTGCGACGCGGATCGAGGCGTTCAAGGAGCCCGATCTGCAGAAGGTCGTGCAGGACATTTCGCCCGACTACTCCGCGGTGACCGAGCACAAGCCCTACGATCTTTCGGCTCCGGATGGCGTCACGCGTCACATCGCGCCGGGCACGCGTGTGGCGAGCGGCAAGTATCCGGTGGTGACCGGTCTGGAGCACGACGAGCTCGGGCACCCGACGGGGTCGCCGAAGCTGCACGTGCAGATGACGGCGAAGCGGCGCAACAAGCTGAAGAAGCTGGCGACGGAATTGCCGGCACCGGTGGTTTACGGTGCGCCCGAGGGCCAGGTGTTGTTGGTCAGCTGGGGTTCGGCCCAGGGCCCGGTGCAGGAAGCGGTGAAGGCGGCGCGTGCCGCGGGCAAGGCGGTCTCCTCGCTTCACATCAAGTACATCAGCCCGTTGCCGAACGACCTTGAGAAGATCTTCGAGGCGTTCACGCACGTGTTCGTGGTGGAATTGAACGACGAGGGCGTGAATGGCATCGGCCAGTTCGGTGGCCTGCTGCGCGTCCGTTATGCGGACAAGAAGATCCGTGGCATCACCAAGTGCGACGGCCTGACATGGAAGGTGCGCGAGATCCTGGACCGGGTCGCCGCATTGACCGCCTGAAACCCCGGCAACTGAAAACCTGATTTCTGAAACGATTATGAGCGAGATGGCCTTTCCGTTCGCCGTGCTGCCGCGCGGTGCCAACACCAATGCGACGCCCGTGGCGCCGTTGACCGATGCGGACCGCAAGCCGCTGATGAAGAAGGATGTTTCGGCCGATCACCCGACGTGGTGCCCGGGCTGCGGCGACTTCTCCGTGCTGGCCCTGTATTTCAAGCTGATCGAGAAGCGCCGGATGTTCCACGAGAAGATCACGACCGTGGCCGGCATCGGCTGCTCGTCGCGCTTCCCGTACTTCGTGCAGGCGCATGGTGCCCACTTCATCCACGGTCGCGCGCTGCCGTTCGCGTCGGGTGTGGCGTTGAGCCGTCCGGACCTCCACGTGTTTGTCTTCGGTGGCGACGGCGACGCGTTCTCGATCGGTGGCAACCACTTCACGCACACCGCGCGCAAGAACGTGAAGCTCACCTATGTGGTGATGGACAACAACGTGTACGGCCTCACCAAGAACCAGACGTCCCCGACGTCGCCGCTGGGCTACAAGTCCAAGACCGACGTGTGGGGTGCCAAGGATCGTCCGGTGAACCCCATCAAGCAGGCGATCTGCGCCGGGGCGACCTTCGTGGCCCGTTCGTCGAGCACCAACCCGAACCACGTCCTCGCGATGATGGAACAGGCGATGGACCACGACGGGTTCAGCTTCGTCCAGATCCTGAGCGAATGCGTCGAGTTCTATCCCGGTGCCTTCGACAACGCCAACCCCCGCAAGGGCGGGGCGTTTGCGGAAGTGCCGAAGGAGCACGACGTCACCGACGAGTACGCCTCCTACCGCCTGGCGGAGGACCTCACCCCGGGCAAGTTCGGCGTGATCTACAAGGTCAACCGGCCCACCAAGAACGCCAACGAGGCGCAGATCATCGCTGATCATCAGGCGAAGACCGCCGGGCTCGAACCCTGGCAGATCCTGAAGAAGAACTTCGATCGGATGAAGTAACCCGTTGGCCACCGACGACGGTGGCAGCGGTACCGATGGCGAAAGGCTCCCCCGGGAAACCGGAGGGAGCCTTTCTGTTGGCGGGGCTTGTGCCGGGATTGGCGGTGGCGTGGGACGGGATCGCATAGCGCGTTGTGCCGACCGATGCCACTGTGGGACACACTCTGAATGGTCATGAAACAGCAACGATACGGATTCTGGGCCGGATGTCTGGTTTGGGTGGCGGGTTCCCTGGCGGTTGCCACGCAGGCGGCGGAAGGGACCGGAGCACACGCTGGTCCGCCCCTGCGGGTGCTGTTCCTGGGCGATGACGGCCATCACCGGCCGGAGGATCGGTTCCGCCAGTTGCAACCGGTCATGGCGGAGCGGGGGATCGAGCTGGTGTACACGCCGAGCCTGGAGGACCTGAACCCGGCGCGCCTTCTTGGGTATGACGCCGTGGCCATCTTCGCGAACCACACGGTCATCCAGCCTTCGCAGGAGAAGGCGTTGCTCGACTTCGTGAAGGCGGGTGGCGGGCTGGTGCCGCTGCATTGCGCGTCGTACTGCTTCCTGAATTCGCCGGCCTATATCGACCTGGTCGGCGGCCAGTTCCTGCGCCACGGCACGGGCGTGTTCCGCGAGACCATCGTGGATACCGCGCACCCGGTGATGCAGGGGTTGAAGGAGATCGAGAGCTGGGACGAGACCTACGTCCACACCAAGCACAACACCAACCGCATCGTGCTTTCGGAGCGGCGCGATGCCACGGGTTCGGAACCTTATACCTGGGTCCGGGACTTCGGTCAGGGCCGCGTCTTCTATACCGCCTGGGGCCACGACCAGCGCACGTGGTCGAACACCAACTTCCACGCGCTCGTCGAGAGCGGCATCCGCTGGGCCTCCGCCCATGCCGTCAACGCGGTGCGTCCCGTCGCCGGCCTTCCCGCGCCGGAGACCATCGAGGCGCCGTCGCCGCTTCCCAACTATCGTCCCGGCCGCGGTGGCGAGCCCATCAAGACGATGCAGAAGCCGATGGAACCCGCGCAGTCGGCGAAGCATCTCGCCACGCTCGACGGTTTCGAGGCGAAGCTGTTCGCCAGCGAGCCGGACATCGTGAAGGCCATCTGGCTCGACTGGGACCTGCGCGGCCGCTTGTGGATCGCCGAGACCGTCGACTACCCCAACGAACTCCAGCCCGAAGGCCAGGGCCGCGACCGCATCAAGATCTGCGAGGATACCGATGGCGACGGGCGCGCGGACAAGTTCACGATCTTCGCCGACAAGCTCAGCGTGCCCACGGGCTTCGTCTTCGCGAAGGGTGGGTTGATCGTCGTGCATTCCGGGCTGACCGAGTTCTTCCGCGATACCGACGGAGACGACCGGGCAGACGAACGGAAGGTCCTGTTCAAGGGCTGGAACATGGGCGACACCCACGCCACCGCGAGCAACCTGCGCTACGGCTTCGACAACTGGATCTGGGGAACCGTCGGGTACTCCGGTTTCAACGGCACCGTCGGCGGGAAGCAGGTCCGCTTTGGCCAGGGCTTCTTCCGGTTCCGTCCGGACGGCTCGGAACTGGAGTTCATCCGTTCGAGCAACAACAACACCTGGGGACTCGGCCTGACCGAGGACAACCTCCTTGTCGGCTCCACCGCCAACGGGAATGCGAGCATGTACATGCCGATTCCCAACCGATACTACGAGGCCGTCCGCGGATGGTCCGCCGCGCGCCTCGAGAGCATCGCCGACAGCCAGCGCTTCTTCCCGCTCGTGACCTCGGACAAGGTCCGTCAGGTCGATTTCCACGGCCAGTACACCGCCGCCGCCGGCAGCGCGATCTACACCGCACGCAGCTTCCCGAAGGAGTATTGGAACACGGCCCAGTTCGTCTGCGAACCCACGGGTCACCTCATCGGGCGCTTCAACCTGCACCGCACGGGAGCCGATTTCATCGCGTACAACTCCCGCAACTTCGCCGCCTCGACCGACGAGTGGACCTCGCCGGTCTGCGCGGAGGTCGGGCCCGATGGCGCGCTTTGGGTGAGCGATTGGTATAACTACATCATCCAGCACAACCCCACGCCGCGCGGCTTCGGCACCGGCAAGGGTGCGGCGTATGAAACGCCGTTGCGCGACAAGATCCACGGCCGCATCTACCGGATCGTTTCGAAGTCGGGCCGGCTGACCCAACCGTTGCAGGCGTCGAAGGAACCGTTGAAGACGGACGCGCTGGTTGCCGCGTTGAAGCACGAGAACCTGGGCGTCCGCCTGACCGCCCAGCGGTTGCTCGTGGATGCCCGCGACCTGAACGTCGTCCAGTCGCTGCTGGCGCTGGTTGCCGATACTTCCGCCGATGACATCGGGTTGAACCCGGGAGCGCTGCACGCGCTGTGGACGCTCCACGGACTGGGGGCGATCCAGAACGCGAATCCCGCTGCCATGCGCACGGCCCTGGCGGCCCTGCGGCATCCGGTGGCAGCCGTCCGCCGCGCGGCGATCATGGTGTTGCCGTCGTCGCCAGCCACGTTGGCGGGCATCCTGCAGGCGAAGCTCCTCCAGGATTCGGACCCGCAGGTGCGTCTCGCCGCCTTCCTCGGCCTCGCGGACCAGGCTCCGTCCGATCTCGCCGCGAAGGCCGTTTTCGAAGCCCTGCAGAATCCCGAAAACACCGAGGATCGCTGGTTGCCGGAAGCGGCGACCGCAGCGGCGGCGCGCAGTGACTCTGGTTTCCTCCGTACGGTTCTGGCCCAGTTCCGTCCGGCCACCAATGTGGCCGCGGCCGCTCCGGAGGAGCCGGTCAACGCCATCAGCAATCCGTCCTTCGAGACCGCGAACGACGGCCGGCCCGCCGCCTGGCGACCCATCACGCACAACGGCCGCGGTGAATTCACCGTCGCCGATGTCGGCCGCACGGGTGGTCGTGCGGTGAAGATCACGTCCACGGGTGGCGGTGACCTGAGCTGGGCGCATGTCGCGAAGATCAAGCCGCGCACGGATTATCTCCTCCGCGGTTGGATCAAGACCGAGGGGGTGAAGAAGCGCGGCAACGCGCAGGGAGCGATGTTCAACATCCACGAGTTGCAGGACCCGGTGCGCGGTGGCACGGGCAAGGTGCTCGGGGATTCCGACTGGACCCAGGTCGAGCTGGCCTTCAACAGCGGCCAACTGACCCAGGTCACCGTGAACTGCCTCTTCGGCGGCTGGGGCCAATGCACCGGCACGGCCTGGTTCGACGACATCGAATTGATCCCGGCCCCCGGCTCCGAACTCGGCGGTGAAGTCGGTCGCATCGTTCGATCGGTGACCGCGCATTACGCCGCTCGCGGGCCTTCCGACTCCATCGTCGAGACCCTCGTTTCGCTGAAGGGCGCGCCGGAATCGGTGGGCGTCGCCGTTCTCGACGGCCTGGTGAATGGCTGGCCGCGCGGCACGAAGCCAACGCTCGCGGATGCCGACAAGACTGCTCTCGATGGGTTGATCCGGACTGTTCCCACGGGCGTTCGCGATCGTCTCCTGGCCCTCGCACTCCGCTGGGGTGAACCCGGACTTTTCCAGTCCGTGCTTCCCGAGATCGCCGCGGGCTTGCGCAAGCAGCTTTCGGATTCGGCCGCCACGCCGGAGCAGCGCCTCGTCGCCGCGCGGCAACTGATCGGGTTGCAGGTGGCCGCTACGGATCTCAACGCGGTGGTCTCGCAGATCAACGTCCTGACCGCGCCGACGCTGGCGACTGGCTTGGTGAACGCACTCTCGGAAAGCCGGGAAGCGGCTGTGGCCCCGGCTATCCTGGGACGGTGGAATGAGTTCACTCCGGGCGTCCGTCGAGCCGCGGTTTTCACCCTGATGCGCCGCGCCGAATGGGCGGTGGCGCTGCTCGACGCCGTCGAGAAAGGTTCCGTGAGCCGCGGTGATGTGGCCGCCGATCAATGGACGCAGCTCAAGGCCAACGCCAACCGCGACGTGGCCGAACGCGCGACCAAGTTGTCCGCTGCCATGGGTGCCGTCTCTGCCGATCGCGAGGAGATCGTGAAGCGCCTGCTGCCGCTCGCGAAGGAGAAGGGTGACCTCGCCCGCGGCAAGGCGGTCTATGTCGCCAACTGCGCCGCCTGCCATGTGTTCGAAGGAGCCGGCGGAAAGATCGGGCCTGAACTCACTGGCATCGGCGCGCGCGATCGCGGCGAGATCCTCACCGACATCCTCGATCCCAACCGTTCGGTGGAGGCCAATTTCCGCCTGTGGACGGTGACGACCAAGGACGGCGAGGCCTACTCGGGTCGGTTGGAGACGGAGACCCAGACTACGGTCGAGATCCTCGATACGGCCGCGCAGAAGCACGTCATCCAGCGCAAGGACATCGCCAGCATGGAAGGTTCCGCGCAGTCGATCATGCCTGCCGGCTTCGATGCGCTCCCCGCCGACGACCTGAAGTCACTCCTCGAATACCTGGCGTCCTCGGTCCACAAGTGAAGGGGGCGGGGAGTCGCAAGTTTTCAGTTTCAAGTCCGGTGCGCGGTCCGCCGGTCGTTACGCCGGAGGCGTTGCAGCCGATAGCCCCGGGTCGTGCGAAGCACGCACCCGGGGAATGGCGTGTCGATTGTGAATCCGCACCCCGGAGGGGTGCGAAGATCCGGCAGTCTGCAACCC
>JAIXZE010000267.1 GCA_027489875.1 Verrucomicrobiales bacterium | reverse complement strand
CGAGTTCGATCCCGATCCCGTAACCCTGCCCCCGCCGTTGGCCCCTTCCGCTCATACGACCCTTTGACACGAAAGCAGTGCACACTAATCTCGTGTTCCGTGAAGAACATCACCCTCAGCGCCGAGGAAAACCTCATCGAACAAGCGCGAGATATCGCACGAGCCCGGCGGACGACCCTGAATCAGCTCTTCCGCGAGTGGTTGGCGGATCTCGCAGGTTCCAAAGACAGGGAACGCGCCGTGTCACAGCTTCTCTCCAGACTCGACTACGTGCAGTCCTCAGGACCCTTCACGCGAGATCACATGAATGAGCGCTGATCGGGATCGGCATCGGTATCGAAAACTCAAAGCAGAAGAATCAGCTTCGACCCCGATCCCTCCTCCCAGTTCCCTCCGCCCTCGTTGCCCCCTCAGGGCAGCGGTTCCACGGCGTAATAGGAGTCGGCGTTCTCCACATCTTCATCGGTGAAACGCGAGAAGGGGGCTGTGGCCGTGATTTCCTTCACGGGCGTCCAGAGGGCATCCGACAACTGCGACTTGCGAAGGATGCGGTATGTCTTGCCGGGTTCGCTTCGCCAGGAAATCGACGGAACCAGGCGGTTCCGAACGAGGAATCCCGAGGACACATCCGTCGGGTTGGTCCCCGCGGTGAACTCCTGGAGATTGCTGGAGCCATCGCCATCCGGATCCGCCTCGGCGGCAGCCCGTGGATCGGTGGCGTATCCTTCCCCGAAGTGGAGTCGGCGCCAGTCGGCACGGATGCCATCATTGAGCGCGTACACCCGCTGGAATGCAGCGGAAACCCTATCGCCGGTGGCGACTCCGTTCGAGAAGGCCTGCGCCTGGATGAGGGCGGAGGCATTCAAGGCAATGGGCCGCGAATAGAGCGTGGAACCCAGAGTCGGAACGGAGCCGTCAAGGGTGTACCGAACCTCGCGTCCCGGGCCCGCACCGGTGATCTGGACGTGGGTCGAGTTCGTGAAGAGCCCGCCCTCCGGAAAGAAACGGACCGACACAGGACCATGGCGGAGGATCTGAAGGCCGTTGATCATCCCGAACACGTGAGCCCCGGGTTTGGCCCGCAGGATCAGCGGTGAGGCGGCATCGACGAGCACATCGTGGTAGACGACGTACTGCTGGCCTTCGGTCCAGTTCGTGTGGTTCCAACCCGGAACGGACGGCGTGGCCCGATCCCCGAGTGATACCCCGCCGGAGATCAACTCGAAGACCGTGTTGTGATTGTCGGGGGGCCCGCCATGACCGTAGGCATAGACACTATAGGTGCCCGGCGGCAGTTGGGTGATCGTGACCGTAATGACCGGATTGCCCGAGAGCGGATAGAGGAAGATCCCGAACATCGGATCCGGATTGCCGTTCGGCCAGGCCCCGGCAGCGTTCTCGATGGTGAGGCCGGCACCGCTTTCTTCCCCGTTCGCCCAGTGGAGATTCGGAATCGAGCCCACATTTCGGAACCCGCCGCCCGGAAGGTCACGGCTGTATCGATTCCAGAAATCGTTGGTGCCTTGGCCGATCGCAGCCGGGCCCTCCTTGAGGAGCGCGCCGTCCGTCCCGAACTGAACATTCAGCAAACCACCCCCAGCGGCCGTGATCACCGGGGGAAGGTTGGTGATGACCGGAGGCGGATTTGTTGGGATTGGGTCCACCGGCTTGCCCACCGGCACATCATCGAGACGCACCAATTGCAGCCCGTTGATCGCAGCCTGCGGAATGGCGTCCGCCCTGGAAAGGAGGGTCAGCGGCTGTCCCTCGAACACCGATACCGACCCAAACCGAACGTATTGGACGTTCTCCTGCCAGTTCGTCGAGTTCCACCCAGGCCGCGTGGACGTCCGACCGGAACCATGGTCGATCCCGCCGGACTGCACCTCGAACAAGGTGTTCTGGACGTCCGGAGGGCCGCCGTGACCGTAGGCAAGGACATCGTAGATGCCCGGCGGAAGGTTCAGGAGCGCCAGTCGGATGGGAGCTCCGTTGAACGGATAAAGATACAGCCCGAACATCGGGTCCGGATGACCGTTCGACCACGCGCCCGGCGCGTTGTCGACAATCAGCGTGGCGGGAAGGGAAGAACCGTCGGACCAGACAAGATTGGTCAGGCTGCCGGTGGAGCGGAATCCTCCCTGACCATCATCACGGCTATACAGATTCCAGACATCGTTGCCCGAGAGGCCATAGGCCGCCGGTCCCACCTTCACGATCGAGGCGTCGACCCCAAACTGCAGGTTCAAGAGGTTGGTCACCGGAGCGGCCGTCGCCGTGGCACAGGCAAGGATCATCCAGCCGAGACACAAGCCAACGGGCCCAAGGAACGGCTTCGCCGGAAG
This sequence comes from Verrucomicrobiales bacterium, assembly GCA_027489875.1. Classification (GTDB taxonomy): domain Bacteria; phylum Verrucomicrobiota; class Verrucomicrobiia; order Limisphaerales; family UBA9464; genus UBA6176. The sequence goes on along the minus strand of JAIXZE010000267.1, from coordinate 5,155 downwards.
AGGGAGACGCATGATCTACGGAAGTTGGAAATATCCCGATGGTTGGCAAGGTGATTTCCGGGAGGGGTAGCCATGCGCCGGCCAGTCACCGTCGGGTGGACAGACAAGCCCCCGGGAGACGAGGAATCCGCCCCCCCGCCGCATCGATGGCCGCGAGGTCGATCTTGCCCATCGACATCACCTCATCAGCAGCCTTGTCGAAGGCATCGAGACCACCCCAAAGTGCCTGCATAAACGGCCCCCTCAGAATCTCGCCACCACGTCACACGTCCCCGCCATGAGCCTTCCCACCGGGAATTCATCCAACGCCCGCCGCCTCCTCCGGACCCGGCGCGATTTCCTCGCACGGAACGCCATGGGCGTGGGCAGCGTCGCCCTCGCCTGGCTCCTGAAGCAGGACCGCCTGCTGGCCACACCCGCGAACGTTCCGCGCCAGGCCCTTTCCTTCGACATGAAGGCCCGGACGCCGCCGCGTCCCCCGCAGGCCCGCGCGATGATCTCGCTCTTCATGCACGGTGGTCCCAGCCACATCGACCTGTTCGATCCCAAGCCCGAACTCACCCGTCGCAGCGGCCAGGATTACGCGGGCGAGATCACCTTCAGCTTCGTCGATCGCGCCAGCAAGAAGCTCATGGGCAGCCCGTGGGAATTCCGCCGGTACGGCGCTTCCGGAACGCCCGTCTCCGAGTTGCTCCCCCACTTCGCCTCGATCGTCGACGACGTCACGGTCATCCGGTCCATGCACACCGACATCAACGGCCACGAGCCGTCGATCTGGTACATGAACACCGGCAAGGCCCAGCCCGGGCGCCCTGCCCTCGGCTCCTGGCTCACCTATGGCCTCGGCTCCGAAAGCCAGGACCTCCCCGCCTACGTCGTGCTCACCGATCCGGGCGGTCATCCCGTCGATGGCGTCCGCAACTGGTCCAACGGGTTCATGCCCCCGCTCTTCCAGGGCACCGTCGTGCGCTCCGCGGAACCCCGCATCCTGAACCTCGATCCACCGCCGCACCTCAAGGGGGCCCTCCAGGAACAGAACCTCGCCTTCCTCGCCCGGCTCAACCGCGAACACCTCGCCCGCCACCCCGGTGAGTCCGACCTCGAAGCCCGCATCGCCAGCTACGAGCTCGCCGCCCGGATGCAGACCGCCGCCAAGGAAGCCCTCGACATCTCCGGCGAATCCGAGGCCACCCGCAAACTCTACGGCCTCGACGATCCCGTCACCCGCGAGTACGGCACACGCTGCCTCATCGCCCGGCGTCTCGTGGAACGCGGGGTGCGATTCGTCCAGCTCTTCGTCAACGGCCAGATCTGGGACAATCACGAAAGCATCCGGCCCAACCTCGCCACCTGTTGCCGCAAGACCGACCAACCCTCCGCGGCCCTCGTCAAGGACCTCAAGGCCCGCGGCCTCCTCGATTCCACCATCGTCCACTGGGGCGGCGAGATCGGTCGGCTCCCCGTCACCGAAAACCACGGTCCCGCCGAGAAGGCCGGTCGCGACCACAACGGCCAGGGTTTCACCGCGTGGGTTGCCGGTGGCGGATTCAAGGGCGGCATGACCTACGGCGAGACCGACGAGTTCGGTCACAAGGCGGTCGTGAATCCCGTCAGTCCCAACGATTATCACGCCACCCTCCTCCACCTGTTCGGCATCGACCACGCCGACCTGCGCTTCTTCCAGAACGGCCTGGAACAGCACCTCACCGACGGCAAACCCTGCCGCGTCGTGAAGGAAATCCTGCGGCACGCCTGAAGCCCAACCCCTCCCCGGCCACCGTGAAGCGATTCCTTCCAGTCCTCGGATTCCTCCTCGCCCTCGCCGCGCACGCCGCGCCTCCGAACGGGGCGGCGACGTCCTCGTCGCCCCTCCGGAACACTTCCCAAGGCGATGGGAAGATCACCGCCTCGAAGCGCCCACCTCAGACGACCCCCACCTTCGAAAAGGACATCCGACCCATCCTCAAGGCCCACTGCTTCGATTGCCACGGAGAGTCCGGCCAACCCAAGGGCGGCTTCGACATCCGCCTCCGCCGCCTCATCGTGCAGGGCGGCCACGACGGCCCCGCCATCGTTCCCGGCAATCCCGACGCCAGCCACCTCCTCCAACTCGTCGCCTCCGGTGAAATGCCCAAGCGCGACAAGAAGCTCACCCCGGAACAAGTGGCACTGCTCCGCCAATGGATCGCCACCGGAGCCCGCACGGCCCGCCCCGAGCCGACCGAACTTCCGTCCGGAGCCGGCATCACCGAGGAGGAACGCGCCTTCTGGTCGTTCCAACCCATCCACCCGCCCAAGCCTCCTTCCCCGTCGCGCCTTCGCCACACGCGCACGCCCATCGATTCCCTCCTCGATCGCCCCCTCCGCAAGCAAGGCCTCCGGTTCTCGCCCGACGCCGACAAGGTCACCCTGCTCCGCCGGATCCACTTCGACCTCAGCGGCCTTCCGCCCACGCCCGCCGACGTCGACGCCTTCCTCAGGGACCGCGCGCCGGACGCCTACGAGAAGGCCGTCGATCGACTCCTCGATTCCCCCCACTACGGCGAACGCTGGGGCCGCCACTGGCTCGACATCGCCGGCTATGCCGATTCCGACGGCTACAGCGACGCTGATCCCGTCCGTCCCTTCGCCTGGAAGTATCGCGACTACGTCATCCGCGCGTTCAACGAGGACAAGCCCTTCGACCGCTTCATCACCGAGCAACTCGCCGGCGACGAACTCGCCCGCGCCCACAGTGCCAACGCCAGCGAGGTCGCCCTCACCTCCGCCGAGCAGCGCGAGCTGCTCATCGCCACCGGATTCCTCCGCACGGGTGCCGACGGCACCGCCACCGCCGCCGTCGACCAGACCGTCGTCCGCAACCAGGTCGTGGCCGACACCCTCAAGATCGTGTCCACGTCGTTGCTCGGCCTGAGCGTCGGCTGCGCCCAGTGCCACGACCACCGGTACGATCCCATTCCGCAGGCCGATTACTTCCGTCTGCGCGCCGTGTTCGAACCCGCCTATGACTGGAAGAACTGGCGGACCCCGGACCAGCGCCTTGTTTCCCTCTATACCGCCGAGAACCGGAAGAACGCCGCGGCCATCGAGGCCGAAGCCGCCACCCTCGCCACCGAACGCGAAGCCCGCCAGAAGACCTATATCGCCGAGGCCCTCACGAAGCACCTCGAGAAGTTCGAGGCCCCGCTCCGCGACCAACTCCGCGCCGCCCTCGACACCGCCGCCGACAAGCGCAGTCCCGAACAGAAGAAGCTCCTGGCCGACAACCCGTCGGTGAACATCCACCCGGGCGTCCTCTACCAGTACAACCCCAAGGCCGCCGATGACCTCAAGGCCATGGATGCCAAGGTCGCCGAGATCCGCGCCCGCAAGCCCCCCGAAGACTTCATCAGCGTCCTCACCGAAGCCCACGACAAGATCCCCGTCACCTTCCTCCTCCATCGCGGCGATCCCAACCAACCCCGCGATCCCATCGCACCCGGCACGCTCAGCGTGATCGGCCCCGGAGGTTCGCCGCTGGTGATCCCGCCGAAGGATGCCGAACTGCCAAGCACAGGCCGTCGTCTCGCCTTCGCCCGATGGCTCACCAGCGGCACCAATCCGCTCGTCGCCCGCGTCCTCGTGAACCGCGTGTGGATGCACCATTTCGGCCGCGGCCTGGTGGGCACCCCCGCCGACTTCGGCACCATGGGCGAACGTCCTTCCAACCCCGAACTCCTTGACTGGCTCGCCGACGACTTCATGCGGAACGGATGGAAGCTCAAGCGACTCCATCGCCTCATCCTCAGGTCCTCCGTCTACCGCCAGTCCTCCGCCCACCACCGCAAGGGCGACGCCAAGGACCCGGAGAACCGCCTCTACTGGCGCAAACCCCTCCAACGCCTCGATGCCGAGGTCCTCCGCGATTCCATCCTCGCCGTCAGCGGTTCCCTCCGTACGAACCTCTTCGGCCCGCCCGTTCCCGTCCGACCCGACGTCCACGGCCAGATCGTCGTGGGCGTCGACCAGACCCAGGGCGACAACAAGATGCCCGTCGACGTCCCCCTCAATGGAGAGGAGTTCCGGCGCTCGGTCTACGTCCAGGTCCGACGGTCCCGTCCCCTCGCGATGCTGCACGCCTTCGACGCGCCGGTGATGGAGGTGAATTGCGAACGCCGCCCGCAATCCACCGTTGCCACGCAGGCGCTCATGCTCATGAACAGCGGGTTCCTCCTCGACCAGTCCGACCGCTTCGCGCGACGCCTGGAAGCCGAGGCCGGCACCGATCCCACCCGACAGACCCATGTCGCCTGGCACCTCGCCTTCAACCGCAAGCCCACGCCCACCGAACTCACCGACGCCACCGCCTTCCTGCTGGCCCAGGTATCCCATCTCCGGGCCAACGCGCCCGCCGTGGAACCCGCCAAGCCCGACCCGAAGGCCAAGCCCGTACCGCCGCCGACGACGCCGGAACACCAGGCGCTGACCTCCCTCTGCCAGTCGCTCCTCGGCTCCAACGAATTCCTGTACGTGGACTGAACGCCCTCCGTCCCTTCGCCCCAAAGGGGCAACCCATGCCAGCCCAGGGCAACGCCTGCGGTCCTGTCCCTCCCAGGCCATCCAGAGCCCTGAAATGGCGGACCATCTCCCTTGCCCCAACGGGGCAAACGGCGAAAGCCGGGGTGGAACCCCGGGAACGCGTCCCCCGAAACACTCTCCGCGCCCTGAAGGGGCGCACGGGGACATTTACCGTGGTGGGCGCGTGTGTTCACAGGTTGTCGCCGTCCGCCCCCTTGGGGCGTGGTGTTCACGGGGTGGTGTGACCCAGGGTTCCGCTCCGCTCCACCCTGGGCTATCGCCGTACGCCGCGTTGCGGCGGAGGGGGCGGGGCGGCGGTCGACGGTGCTCGCGACGATGGCTGGGACGATGACCACGGTGAGGGGCACCTCGAGTGGTGGGGCGGACACGCCCCCTGCCCCAACGGGGCAAACGGTGAAAGCCCGGGGTGGAACCCCGGGGACCGCACCCCACGAACCATTCTCCGCGCCCTGAAGGGGCGCACGGGGACATTCACCGTGGTGTGTGTGTCTTCGTGGGTTGTCGCCGCGTTGCGGCGGACGAAGCACGCAGATCAAACCCCACACGTATCGTTCGTCATAGGGGATCGCGTACTTCT
>JAIXZE010000060.1 GCA_027489875.1 Verrucomicrobiales bacterium | reverse complement strand
TCGGTTGGGTCAACGTCAGGGGATAGAGACGGGTGGCGTACCCGGCGGCCAGGATGAGGACTTTCATGCTACGGGGGGAACGGTACCGAGGTTTAGGTTTGGGGGAAGAGCTTGTTTTTGGGGTTGTGACGGGGGCGGCGAGGGTGGCTTCAGGATGATTGGAAGAGTTCCGGGGCGGAATGGGCGGCGAGGGAGTGCGAAATGGCGAGGGCTTCCTCGGCTGATTCGGCAGCCAGGGCCTTTTCGGCGGCGGCTCGGGCCTCGCCCATGCGGAGTCGGCGGAGGAGGAATTTCACGGCGGGAACAGCGGCCGGGGTGGCGCTGAGTTCGTTGATGCCGAGACCCACGAGGAGGGGAACGACGGAAGGATCGCCGGCGGCTTCGCCACAGACCCCAACCCAGCGCTTGTGGCGTCGGGCGGCTTCGACCGTCAGGTGGATGAGGCGGAGCACACCGGGATGGGTAGGGGCGAACAGCGGCGCGACGCGTTCGTTGAGGCGGTCGACCGCGAGGGTGTAACCTGTGAGGTCGTTGGTGCCGACCGAGAAGAAGTCGACCTCGCGGGCGAAGGTGTCGGCGATGAGCGCGGCCCCGGGGACTTCGATCATCATGCCGACTTCGAGGCGTTCGTCGAAGGGCAGGCCTTCGGCGCGGAGGTCTTCGCGGCACCGTTCGAGGCAGGCGTTGGCCTCGCGGAGTTCGGGAAGGCTGGAGATCATGGGGAACATGATCCGGACCTTGCCGTGGGCCGAGGCACGGAGGATGGCGCGCAGTTGGGTGTGGAAGACCTCGGGGAGCGCGAGGCTGATACGGATCGCGCGCCAGCCGAGGAACGGATTCTGTTCGCCGGTGCGGGCCCAGGAGGCGGGGAGCTTGTCGCCGCCGATGTCCAGGGTGCGGATGATGACCGCGTGGGGCGCGCTGGCCTCGGCCACCCGTCGGTAGGCGAGGTACTGCTCCTCCTCGGAGGGCAGTTCGCGCCGGTTGAGGAAGAGGAACTCGCTGCGGAACAATCCGACGCCGTGCGCTCCGGATTGCAGGAGCGAGGGCATGTCCTCGGGTTGGTCGATGTTCGCGGCGAGGATGACTTCGTGGCCGTCGAGGGTGATGGCGGGTTGATCGCGCAACGCGGCGAGGCGTTCGTCGAGGGCGGCCCGGCGCTGCTTGAGTTGGCCGTATTCGAAGAGGGTCTGGTCGGTGGGATTGACCGTGAGGGTGCCGCCGTGGCCGTCGATCAGGGCATATTCCCCGGTGCGGATGCGGGAGGTGATGTCACCGAGACCGATCACGGCGGGAATGCCAAGCTTTCGGGCCATGATGGCCGTGTGGCTGGTGGTGCCGCCGGCGTCCGTGGCGAACCCCAGAACCCGGGTGCGGTCGAGGACGGCGGTGGTGCTCGGGGCGAGGTCGGGCGCGACGATGATGCAGGGTTCGGGAAGGTGGCGGAGGTCCTGTTCGGTGGCGCGGCCCAGAAGGTGGTCCAGGACGCGCCCGCCGACATCGCGGATGTCCGCGGCCCGTTCGCGGAGGTAGTCGTCGCCGAGTTCGCCCAGGGCGCGGGCGAACTTCTCGACGACCTGATGGTAGGCGGCCTCGCAGTTGATGTGCTGTTCGCCGACGAGTTGATGGACTTCGGCGAGCATCATCTCGTCTTCGAGGACGAGAAGGTGGGCGTCGAAGAGGCTGGCTTCGTGGGTGCCCAGGGCTTCGGTCACCTGGCGTTGGACGTCGAGGAGGTCGCGCCGGGTCTGCGCGACGGCGTCCTGGAGACGTTGTAATTCGGAGGGGACTTCCTCGGGACGGATCTCCCGGCGGAGGATGGTCCGCGCGGCATCGCCGAGGACGATCACCTTCCCGTGGGAAACACCGACGGAAACAGGGATGCCCCGGTACATCCGTTCACCAGTTGGGATGCGGTCGGACATGGCGTCGACCGTAGCGGGAAGCGGGCTGGGGGGGAAGGGTGGGAAGATCCCAGTTTCAAGTTTGAAGGCAGCCAAGCACAGCCTCCGGACGTCGACTGCGACTCAACGGGGTTGCGAGACGATTCGGGCGCGCAGGCCGGGTTGGTCGGGGGTGAGTGCATGGTCGGAGGCGGGAACCCAATCGAGGCCGATGCGTTGGAGGCCTGTGCGGAGGAGGTCGAGTTTCCAGGTCCGGATGGAGCCTTCGTTGCCGCCGATGATGAGGCTGCCGTTGCCCACGGCGATCCCAAGCGCTGTGATCCGGAAAGGGAAGCCAGCGTGGAGGATGAGGACGGGCTCAAGTTCCGGGAGGCTGAGGAGGCGGATTTCCTGCTGCGCGGTCGCCACCGCGAGCAGGGTGGAGTCCGGGGAAAAGGCGACGACCTGTGCCTCGCTTTCGGCATCAAGCCCGGGAATGGAGCGCGCGGACCAGTCTTTGGTGCTGAGCAGTTGGGGGTGGAATCCGGTGCCCATGAACCACCGGCCGTTGTTGCTGAAGGTGCCGGAAGGGCGACGGCCCGAAGTTCGTTCCAGAGCGGGCGCGGCGGTGGTGGCGTCCCAGATTCGGATGCGTCGGTCGATGGGGCTGGCGGTGGCGATCCATCGGCCGTCCGGACTGAGGGCGACGACATCGGTGCCCGGATGGGGGCCGACGCTGGTGAGTTGGTTGGTGAGGGTGGCGTCGAACAGGGTGGCGCGCCCGGCGGTCGGGTTGGCGATGGCCATGCGCGAGCCATCGTGGTTGAAGGCGAGGCCGGCCCAGTGGGAGCCGGGGACGAGGGTCCAACGTTCGCCCACCTCATACAGTTCGTGGGATGGCTGTGTGATGGTCCACCGGCTGACACCTCGGAAATCCACCGCGAGCACTGCCGACCCCGACGGATGCAGGCGCAGGGCGCGGGTGCCGGCGGTGTTCAGGTGGGTCAGTTCGGATCCGAAGCGCGGGTGCAGGAGGACCCCGCGCGAGTAGGCGAAGACGGCGGCCATCGGTGCCGTGGATTCGAGGTCGATCCCAAGGACGTCCCCACGAAGCGCGGGAAGTTCGCGGTCGGCGAGGTACTCGGACTTCCGGAACTCCACCTGCCGGAAGCGGCCGCGATCGATGACCGGACCGACCTGCTTTCTGGAACTCTGGAAGTGAAGGCCACGGGCGAGGCCCGGAATCTGGAAGGCGAGGCGCCGGGTCCGCAGGTCGGTGACCTGAAGGGTGTGGCTGGAGGAACCGACCGCGAGGTAATGACCGGTGGCATCGAACGCGACGGATTCCACCGCACCTCCCCCTCCAGGCAGGACGCCGTTCAGCGTCCATTGGGCAGGTTGTCGCGAGGGGTAGCGCCAGAACATCAGTCGTCCCCCGCGGGTCCCGGTGGCCACCATCGGGCTGGTGGGGTGCCATGCACAAGCGGTCATGGGTTCACCCACGCTCAGTCGGGTCAGGTGCCGACCGTCCTCGGCGCTGAGGACGTCGGTGACATTGGTGCGGACCCGCCCGCCCGCGATCAGGGTGCCGTCGGGGGATGTCGCAAGGCTGAACCATCCGCTGTCTCCGTTCGGGATCGGGTCGGGAACAAGGGCGCGGGTGCGGAGGCGGCCGGACGGAAGTTCCACCACAAGGAGAACGTCGTTGGCGTCCTCGACGATGGCGAGGCGGTTATTGGGTGCGAAGGCGACGGCACCCGCGGACCGTGTGCCCTGAAAGATGCGCTGTCCGGTACTGGCGGACCAGATGCTGATCCCGGAGGAGTGGCGCAGGGCGAGGAATTCCAGGTTGGGGGTGACGGTTTCGATGCCGAGGATGGTGGATGCGCCCGTGTCCAGCAGACGTGAGGCACCGTCCGGGGAAGTCACCCGGAGCTGGTTGGTGCCGTGGATTTCGAAGCGAGTTCTGGATGCGGGGTCGAACCAGAACCGCTCCGGAGACGCATCGGATGGAAGTGTCCACTCGTCATGGTAGGTGACGTGGGGCAGGGCGAGGGCGGAAGCTGCCTCGCTGCGGGCCCGTACCTGTTCCTCTGGTTGGAGGCCCAGCGATCGGGCCTGCTCGATGCGGCCCAGGATTTCATCGCGGGCCAGGACGTTTCCGCCGAGGCGCAGGGCGCGTGCTTCGTTCAGGAGGGCCTTGCGCAGGGCGGCGACGGCCTCGTGTTCAGCCCGTGCGAT
>JAIXZE010000270.1 GCA_027489875.1 Verrucomicrobiales bacterium | reverse complement strand
GGGCGCATCTTGACACTGCCCCCGTTTGAGAAGGGGAACGGGGTGGCGATGTCCTCATCGCCCTGCGAACGGCTTTGGAACGGCGACGAGGACGTCGCCACCCCGTTCCATGCGGGGGCAGTGTCAAGATGCGCCCGAGGCTGAAGGCCGGGTGCCCTCACCCGGCGGAGGTCATTTGAAACTGAAAACTTCAAACTCCCCCCCTTGGCCCGCGGACGGATCCCAGCCACACTGGCGGCCACATGAGCGCTGAATCCCGTCTTCAGGAACTGAACCTCATCCTCCCACCCGCGCCCAAGCCGGTCGCGGTCTACCGGCCCGTGGTCGTCATGGGCAATGCCATCTACGTCTCCGGCCATGGCCCCGTCCGCACGGACGGCACGCTGATCACCGGCGTGGTCGGACGTGACCTCGACCTCGACGCCGGCAAGGCCGCCGCACGCCAGGTCGGTCTCGCCATCCTCGCCAACCTTCGCGCCCACTTCGGCAGCCTCGACAAGGTCGGCCGTGTCGTGAAGACGCTCGGCATGGTGAATTCCGCCCCCGACTTCTATGACCATCCGAAGGTCATCAACGGATGTTCGGAGCTGTTCGCCGAAGTGTGGGGTCCGGACAAGGGCATCGGTGCCCGGTCGGCCGTCGGCATGGGACCGCTCCCCGGGAACATCGCCGTCGAGATCGAGGTCATCTTCGAACTCGCCTGATCCATGAAGCCTTGGCCCGGCCTGACGAATGCGGACGAGGTGGCGTCGCCCGCGCTGTTGCTCGATGACGCCCGCATGGCCTCCAACCTGGCGGCCATGGTCCGCATCGCCGGGAATCCGGAACGGCTCCGGCCGCATCTCAAGACCCACAAGATGCCGCAGTTGGTGCGGCGTCAGGTCGAGGCCGGGATCACCAAGGCCAAGGTCGCCACGATTGCCGAGGCCGAGCTCGCCGCGGTGCATGGCATCCGCGACGTCCTGCTCTCCCTCCAGCCGGTCGGCCCCAATGTCACCCGGCTGATCCGGCTCGCGACCCTGTTCCCGCAGGTTCGTTTCTCCACCGTCGTCGATGATCCCGGCGCGGTGGAAACCCTCGGGCGCGCCATGGCGGCGGCGGACATCGGTCGTGTGCTGGGCGTCTTCATCGACCTCGATATCGGGCAACATCGCACGGGCTGCGAACCCGGACCCGCAGCCGTGGCTGTGGCCGAGGCCATCCGGCTTCAGCCCACGCTCCAATTCCGTGGATTGCACGCGTACGACGGCCATCTGGGAATTCCCGACCTCGCCGCCCGCGAGGCCGCGTGCGAAGCCGCCTACGCCCCCGTGGAAGCCCTGCGCCAAACCCTGGAAGCGGCGGGAATCCCGGTTCCGGCCATCATTGCGGGTGGTTCCCCAACCTTCGCCATCCATGCCCGGCGTCCCGGGGTGGAACTGAGCCCTGGCACCACGGTTCTGTGGGATGCCGGCTACGGCACCAAGTTTCCCGACCTCTCCTTCGAGCCGGCGGCCTTCCTCCTGACGCGCGTGGTCAGCAAGCCTGCCCCCGATTGCGTCTGCCTCGATCTCGGTCACAAGGCGGTCGCGGCCGAAATGTCGCCGCCGCGCGCACTCTTTCCGTCCCTTCCCGACGCCGAGGCCGTCAGCCACAGCGAGGAACACCTCGTGATCCGCACTGCCGCCGCGGCGGGACTGCGGATCGGCGATGTCCTGTACGCGATTCCGTGGCATGTCTGCCCGACTGTTGCGCTCCATCAGGAAGCGTGGCTCGTGCGCGACGGACGGGCGGTGGAACGTTGGACCGTCGAAGCACGGACGCGGCGGATCACGGTGTGAGCTGTTATCAGCGGGAGGTGTGTGCATGGTCTTGCCTTTGCCATTCCGACGGATCTGGATGCTGGCCCTGGTTGCCTTGTGCGGCCTCGGTGGCCTCGCGAAGGCGGGGACTGCACGGATCGAGCAGCGCACCAATGGATGGTGGTGGGTCGGTCCTGATTCCAAACCGTTCCTCAGTGTCGGTGTGTGCGTGGTCTCCAGTTGGGACAGCCGCGAGAACCACGATCCCGAGAATCCCGGCTATTCCGTATGGAAGGTGCATCCCACCCCGGAGGCGTGGGCCGAGGTCACGCTGGGCCGCCTGCGGGCGTGGGGATTCAATACGCTGGGTGCGTGGGCGGATCATTCGCTGCTGAACGCGGCACAGGAACGCGCCGCGACAAACGGGACCGCGCCCTGGCTCACACCGGTCCTCCACATGGGCAGCGCGGCCGGTGCGCCGTGGTGGGATCTGTGGGATCCCATCGTTGTCCAACGCATGGAGGACAAGGCCCGCGAGGAGATGGCGGTGTACCGTGGAAACCCGCGTGTGCTCGGATACTACTCCGACAACGAGCTCGGATGGTGGGGTGCCACGTTGTGGAAACTGACGCTGGAACAGAAGCCCACCAGCGGCCAGCGCCAGCGCCTCGTTGGACTGCTGAAGGAGCGTTATGCCGGCGACTGGCAACGGTTGCGCGCGGATTTCGACGCCGAGAACGCCGATGGCTGGGCCGCCCTCGATGTGGGCGGTGCCCTGTTCGTGAAGCCCGGCGGCGAAGGCTTCGCCGTGGTACGCCAGTTCCTCGGACTCGTGGCTTCCCGCTATTACCACCTCTGCGACGACATCCTGCGGCGCAACGACGCGTCGGCCCTGTACCTCGGCGATCGCTACGCGTCGTATTACTACCCTGAGGTCGCGCGCGCCGCGGCGCCGTTCGTCGACGCCATCTCCAGCAACCTCAACGCCGATTGGAACGACGGGACCTTCCTGCGCTGCTACCTCGACACGCTCCACGAGATCACCGGCAAGCCGATCCTCATCACCGAGATCTATGCCGCCGCCCGCCAGAACCGGTCCGGGAACCGCAACACCCACGGGATCTATCCCGTCGTCGAACGCCAGTCCCAGCGCGCCGCCCTGGCGCGTCGGACCCTCGAACTCATTGCCCGGACGCCGAGCGTCATCGGGGTGGATTGGTTCCAATACGCCGATGAACCGCTGCATGGCCGCGGCGATGGCGAGAACTTCAACTTCGGCCTCGTCGACATCCACGACCGTCCCTACGCCGAGGTCCTCTCGGTGTTCGCTGCGTTCGATCCGGTCCGGCTCCGTGGATCGGGACCTTCACCGCGACCCGACGCCCGAGGTGGGATTCCGCGATCGCCGCGGGATCCCTTCGCGGACTTCACCGCCACCCACGCGCTGAAGTCGTGGGACCGCGAACGGGGATTCATTCCGCCGAAGTCGTCCGCCCCGTGCGCGGACCTCTACGTCAGCTGGGACCGCGGGAACCTTTATCTTGGCTTGTGCGCGATGGACGCCATGGAACCCGCCTTCTATCGCTGGCCGTACGTTCCCAAGCAGGATCGGGCGCAGTGGGTGGTGGAGATCGATGGGCGCGAGGTCGTGCGTTCCCGCGTGGGTTCCGCCAAGGAACCGATTCCCAGCCGGCCGGACATCCGCGTGGAACAGATCACTGGTCCAGCCCCGGCGGTGCGGACCACGGTTGCGATGGCGATTCCGGCGCACGAACTGGGGCGAAAACGCCTTCAGGACGGAACGAAGGTACGGCTGCGGGCGTGGTATGAATCACACGGCCGCGTGCAACGGGTGGAATGGGAAGGCGAGTTCGAGCTCGCGAGGTAGGGGAATTCCAGGATTGAAGGCCACGTGCCCTCACGTGGCGGTTCTCGGATCCCGCCGGGTGAGCGCACCCGTCCTGCAACCAAAGGAGGTGAAGGCCACGTGCCCCCACGTGGCGGGTTTCCTACGCATTCCGGGGTTCATCACGTTCCGCAGAACGTCGTGCACCGCGGGGTTCCGGCAGGAGGGGGTTGCAGGAGTTCGGCAGGTTGATTCGTTTCATCGTAGGGACGCGAGACGGCCTGCAGGATGCGATGGAAGCGGGTGAGATCCGCCCGGCGCGTGGCATCCTCGAGGGCTTCCTCGACCGCGTGGTTCCGCGGAATGACGGCCGGGTTGTGGGCGCGCATGCGTTGGAGCACTTCCTCCACGGATTGCGGCTGGCGGCTCAACCGCGCTGTCCAACGGGCATGCCATTCCGCAGGCACGCGCTCCGGACGAAGGGTCGGATGAAGCCCCCGGAAGGTGGTCGTGTAGTCGGCTTCACTGGCCAGCAACGCGGCCAGCAGGTCGTTGACGAGGCCTTCGTCTTCCGGTTCCTCATGGAACAGACCGAGCTTTCCGCGCATGGCGGTGAGCCAGTGTTTCCGGAATTGGTCCGGGAACTGTCGGACGGCGTCCTGCGCCATCGCGAGAGCCTGGGCGGAATCGGGGTGCAGGACCGGGATCAACGCCTCCGCAAAACGGGCGAGGTTCCAGCCGGCGATGCTCGGCTGGTTGCCGAAGGCGTAGCGTCCCTGATGATCGATCGAACTGAACACGGCGTCCGGATCGTAGGCATCGATGAAGGCGCAGGGACCGTAATCGATCGTCTCGCCCGAGAGCGCCATGTTGTCGGTGTTCATCACGCCGTGGACGAAGCCGACGCGCATCCATTGGGCGATGAGGAACGCCTGCCGTTCCACGACGCCCTTCAGAAGGGCAAGTGCCCGCTCCGCGGGTTCGGGGGACGCGTCGCTGAAATGTCGCGCCAGGGTGTGGTCCACGAGCTGGCGGAGGGAGTCGATGTCGCCCAGCGCGGAGAACAGCACGAATGTCCCGACGCGGATGTGGCTGGCAGCCACGCGGGTCAGGACGGCACCGGGAAGGGGTTCCTCGCGGAAGACGGGTTCGCCCGTGGTCGCCACGGCAAGGCTGCGGGTCGTGGGGATCCCCAGGCCATGCATCGCTTCGCTGATGAGGTACTCGCGGAGCATCGGGCCCAACGCGGCGCGGCCATCCCCCCGACGCGAGTAGGGTGTGGGTCCGGGTCCCTTGAGCTGGATGTCATAGCGCGCGCCGGAAGGCGTGAGCTGTTCGCCCAGCAGGATGGCCCGGCCGTCGCCCAGCCGGGTCAGGTTGCCGAACTGGTGTCCGGCGTAGGCCTGAGCGATGGGATCCGCCCCGGGCGGAATCTCATTGCCGGCGAAAATGGAGGCAGCCTCCGGGCGGGAGAGCGTGGCGTCGTCGAGTCCCAGGTCGAGGGACAGGGCCCGGTTGAAGAGGACGAGGTGTGGACGTGAGACAGGGGTTGGGCGGACGCGACTGAAGAACGCGGATGGAAGCCGGACGTAGGAATTGTCGAATCGCCAGCCGCCGGTGATGTCGGGCGAGGCGTCAGGTACCGGGGCGGAGGACATGGCTTTGGAGGGCGGCGAGAGGGATGAATTCGAGGACGCGTTCGTGGCAGGCTTCGAGGATGACGGGTGGGGCGCATCCTGCGTCGTAGGCTTCCTTCCAGCGCAGGACGCAAAGACACCAGCGGTCACCGGGCTTGAGCCCTGGGAACTCGTACTCGGGCCGCGGGGTCGTGAGGTCGTTTCCGGCGTCGCGGCTGAACGCGAGGAACTCCGCCGTCACCTGAGCACACACCACGTGACGCCCTCGGTCGTTGGCGTCCGTCCGGCAGTACCCATCGCGGAAGAAGCCGGTGACCGGCGCGAAGCAGCAGGGTTCGAGACGTTCGCCGAGGACGTTCCGGACCGGAGTGGGGGAGGAAGGCTTCATGAATTCACGCAGGGCCCCCAACATTCCCGATGCCCGCCGCACGTCAATGCCTGCGGCGGATTGGATTCGGCCCCGGGGGAGGCGTCCCCACCCGCCGACAACCGCTCCTCGATGAACCGGGCCCAGGTTGGGTCGGGTTCCCAGATGGCCTTCAGGTCGTGCCAGGCTTCCGTCCGCGTGGCCTCGCCGCGCAGGACCCGGTAGACGAACACAAAGGCTGACACCCGCATGTTCATCGCGCAGTGGACGAAGACCCGGCGGCTTCGGAACGCATCGAGCACGCCCGCGAACGCCTCGAAGTCCGCGGCGGTGGGTTGGCTGAAGTTCACCGGGATGTGGACGTAGGTCATCCCCAGTCCCGCCACGAGGCTCCCCTCGTCGGCGAGCGCATTGTCCGAGGTCGGCAGCGCGAGGTTGATCACGACGTCATAACCCGCTTCCCGGATCAGCGCGAACTGCGCCGCGGTAGGCTGGCCCGCGGTTCCAATCCGCGCCGAGATCGCACGGAAGTGGAAGATGGCTGTGAGGTCGGGTGGAGACGGATTCAATGGGGCGACCTTCATTGGACCATCCCGCTGCAAGGCGACGGTGGCAATCCGGAAATCGGGTCCATGTTGAGCACGCCGCTTGGTGACGGGGTGGCGACGTCCACGTCGCCCTGCCAAAGCCTTTCCCCATGGCGATGAGGACATCGCTGCCCCGCTTGGTGATGGGGTGGCGACGTCCACGTCGCCCTGCCAAAGCCTTTCCCCATGGCGATGAAGACATCGCCGCCCCGCTTGGTGACGGGGTGGCGACGTCCACGTCGCCTCGCCAAAGCCCTTCCCCATGGCGATGAGGACATCGCCGCCCCGAACAGGCCTGGCCTCTTGGAGTCAAGCTTCGGTCAGCGCCCGGGAACCACAGCCGTTCCAGGCTCCGTCTCCCCATCAAACTGCGCCTCTGAAAAGTCCATCCGGTAGACCCTGCCTTCAAAGCCGACGACGTAGATGTGGCCGGCTTCGTCGGTGCCGAAGGAGACGAGGCCCTGGGGGACGGTGGCGATCTGGCGGACGTCCTTCAGCATGCCGTTCTCCTGACGGACGCCGAAGATGCGCTTCGAGGTGTAGTCGCCGCACAGGTAGACGCCGTTGAACGAGGAACGCTTGTCGCCGCGGTAGACGTATCCGCCGGTGATCGAGTTGCCGTACTTCCGACCGTACGCGAACACCGGTGGGGTGAACGTGCGGCCTGCCTGACGGTATTGGTTCGAGAACGGTTCGAACCCTTCGTACACGCTCCAGCCGTGGTTCTCGCCGCGTCGGACGAGGGCGACTTCCTCGACGCGATCCTGACCGACATCAGCCAGCCACAGGTCGCCATTGGCGGGATCAAAGCAGAAGCGCCAGGGATTGCGGAAGCCCGACGCCCAGATCTCGGGCGGGATGCCGGGTTGGCCGACGAACGGATTGTCGCGTGGGATGGCGTAGGCCTTGCCGGGATCGGCGCGGTCGACGTCGAGGCGCATCATCTTGCCGAGCAGCAGGCTCATGTTCTGGGCGTGTCCGTTGGGATCGTTGTGCGGACCCGTGTCACCCATGGCGAAATACAGGAACCCGTCCGGTCCGAACTCCACGCAACCGCCGCTGTGATCTTCCGCCACGCTCTTGATGAGGATCAGGCGCCGGCCGGGGATGCCCGAATCGCTGAGGAAATCCGATGAGAACTGCTTCTCGACGAGGATGGTGGCGACGGTGCCTTCCTCGAAGATCTGGTACTTCAGGTAGTACTTCCGGTTCTGGCGGAATTTCGGATGGAACGTCATTCCGAGGAGACCGTTCGGTCCGCGTTCACTGAAGACTTCGGCGGTGAGGTCGGCGAACACCGACTTCGTTTCGCCGGCAGCCGTCTTCACCATCTTCCAGATCATTCCCTTTTGGTGGAGCACAAGGAAGTCGTTGGTGCGGCCCGGGACCTGGTAGACACCGGTCAGGCCGGCCTGGACCTTCCCGGGGCCCACGCGCAGATCCTCGGTGAAGAACGGTTCCACACGCACGGGACGGGCGAGGATCGGGATGTTGCGTGGCATGCCACGGTTCCCGGCGAGCGCCGACTCCGGCTGCTTCAGCGTTGCCAGATACTCGATGAGGTCCGCGAACTCCTGCGGGGTCAGCCCGGCCTGCAAGGCTTCGGGCATCAGCGAGACGGTCGTGCCTGATTGCGATGCGATGTCGGACTTCGGCAGCGTCACCAGCTTCCCGTCGCCGCCCATGATCTGGATCTGGCGCGCGTCCGATTGCTTGAGGACGCCCTGATATTGGAGGCCGCTCTTGGTCTCCACGATCACCGTGCCGTACCCGGGAGCGATCGTCGCCGACGGATTCAACACGGCCTCGACGAGATCCCGTCGGCCGAACTTGTCGCCGATCGCCTGAAGGTCGGGTCCGGCCTTGCTGGCGGAACCGTCGATGGAATGGCAGTTCGCGCAGGCGAGGCGTTGGGCGTCGGCGAACAATGCCGCGCCGCGGGCGGGATCGCCGCCGCGGGTCAGGGCTTCGCGGCGGTGGGCCTCGGGGCCGGATGGGCGTTGGGCCATCACCGGTCCGACACAGGCCACGAAGGTCAGCAGGGCCAAGGCCAGCGACCAGGGACGGCATGTCGGGATCGCACGACGTTTTTCCAAGGGGGACATGTGCTGCGATTATGCCTTTGATCCGGCCCCAGTGGGAGATGGAAGTTTGCAGGCCGCGTGCCCTCACGCGGCGCTCCATGACTACCGCCGGGTGGGGGCAACCGGCCTTCAAGTATGAGGAGTGGAGGCCACGTGCCCTCACGTGGCGCTTCATGGACTACCGCCGGGTGGGGGCACCCGGCCTTCAAGTATGAGGAGTGGAGGCCGCGTGCCCTCACGCGGCGACCCATGGACTTCGCCGGGCGGAACGGGGTGGCGACGTCCTCGTCGCCGTTCCGAAGTCTTTCCGAAGGCGATGAGGACATCGCCGCCCCGATATCGTTCCTACAGCCGTGCGGATTCCTGGCCGGGGACGACCAGACGGGAGGCACCGTTGCGGCCGCGGACGACGCGGATCTGCACGGGGATGGCATCGGCCATCTCGGTGACGTGGGAGATGACGCCCACTTTCCGGCCCTGGGCTTCGAGGTGCATGAGGGCACCCATGGC
>JAIXZE010000444.1 GCA_027489875.1 Verrucomicrobiales bacterium | reverse complement strand
TGCACCTCCGCGTGGATCAGCAGCCACTCCTCGATGCCGTCCACACGCATCACCTCCACCAGCTTGTCGGCGCGCACCGTCCCGGCTTCCGCCGCCCGGACGATCTCCTGCAACTCGGTATCCAGAAACCGCACCGTCTTCGTCCAATCGACCGCCCGGTGGATCGCTGGAAACGCCAGTTCGAGGAACTGCGGCAGGAAACGCTCCAGCGTTTCCTTCCAGGCTCCGTCGTAGTCGGTTGGTTCGTTCAACCCCTTTGTCTACGCCGGAACCCACAGGAAGGTTACCGACACCTTCCCCCTTCTCTTTGCGTCTTCGCGTCGACCAATGAACTAAGGCCCCGTTCGTTGATGGGAAGCCACGGAACTGTAGGCCGGGTGCCCTCACCCGGTGTTGTCCTTCTCCCGCCACGTGGGGGCACGTGGCCTACAGTTCCAGGATTGTCGGCCTTTCCCCTGTAATCCCCGCGCCTGGACCCGGTGATCAACGGCATGACAGTCTTCCGTTGCCTGCCGTGGCGTTCTGCGTGGGCCCACTTCCTGGGGTTGCTCGGGATCTCCACCGTCCTCTCCGCCCAGGATTGCATGCGCTGGGTCCGGCGTGTGGATGTCGGGAATCCCGGACCTCAATCGCGCCATGGCATGGCCTACGACCGTGACACCGGCCTCACCCTGCTCTTCAGCTCGGACACCCTCAGCAGCCTCTGGCAATACGACGGCACGAACTGGACCGCAGTCGCCGTCACCGGCCCCCGACCCGCCGACCGCCTCGACGCCGCCTTCGCCTACGATCCCATCCGCAAGGTTGCTGTCCTCGCGGGCGGATTCGGACGCACGGCCAACGCTCCCATTGCTGACACCTGGACCTTTACCCGGACCGGACCCGCCGAAGGTCGATGGACGCGACAGGCGGACCTCGTCGGCGGGATCTTCCGCTACGCCGGTGATGTCGTGGAGTCGGCCGGCCGGGATGACGCGCGGATGGTGTTCGACGCCACCCTGAGGCAGATGGTCCTGTTCGGAGGCGACGCCCAGGCAACCGAGACGTTCTCAAACCCAAGCCGCATGATGAGCGGCGTGGTCTCCAGTCCCTCCCGCCTTGTGTGGTCGGGCCTCGAATGGCGACGGGACGGTCACACCCCGCCCGGCGAACCGGGAGCCGACATCCTCCGTCTCTCCGAATTCGCCTTCGCTTTCGACAGCAAGCGCGGGCAGGTCCTGCTCCACGGGGGACGCCAAACCTTCTTCCTCTCCGAAGGAACGGCTTCAAGTCCGTACGACGGACTGTTCAAGGTGGGGACCAACGGACTGTATCGTCTCGCCAGCCGAGCCGCTCGTCTCCAGCACCGCATGGTCTACGACGTGCGGCGCGATCGCTACGTGGTCTTCGGCGGGGCATTCCTCCGGCCGGATCCGAATCCCGAAAGCCTCACGGAACTCGAGACGTCCCTGCCCTACTTCGAGTTCGATCCCCGGCAACCGGGTTACCCGCACGTCGTCCCGGCAAACCCGGGTGCCCTTCCCGCTGCCCGGATCCGGCACGACATGGTCTACGACGAACGCCGCGGCGTGACCATCCTCCAGGGCGGGATCTCCACGCCCGGCAGTCTCGGCAACGACGCGGCCATGTTCGAGACGTGGGAACTGCAGCCCGTGCTCGCCCTCACCCAAGGGATTCCCAACCTCATCGAGGTCTGCGCCAACGACGCCGGTGTTGTTTCCCCACCGACGGTCCTGAAGGTGGAAACGACCGGCGCGGGCGCGCTCACCTACCAATGGCGCCGGACGTTCGACAATAGTCAGCAAATCCTTCCGACCGAAACCGTCCCCCACCACACCCTCCTCAGCAGCGATGTGGGCGTCTGGGATGTCGTCGTCCGCGACAACTGCGGCAACTCGGTCACCTCGAATCCCTGCCACGTGAAGATCTTCATGCCGGTAGCCCTCCGCGAGCATCCGGTGGCCCGTCACGTGTGCCCCGGCCAAACGGTGGAAACCCAGGTCGTCGCCGGACCGGATTCCCTTAACGCGTTCCTCCAACAAGGCCTGGCCGCCAACCCGGAACGTCCCGTCCGATACCAATGGTTCCGGCTTGGCGTGAACGCCGCCGGCCAACCGTCGCAGGCCGATTCCACCCCGGTGCCGAATGCCACCGGTCCCGTGCTCCGCTTCGACGCCTTCCAACCCGCCGACAACGGTTATTACCTGTGCCGCGTCTCCAACGATTGCGGCGACCGCTTCTCGCAGATGGTTCCCATCACCGCCGGGGCCTGGGTCCTCCGTCACCCGTTCCCCACCACCAACGACGTCTGCACCACCGCCAGCCTCGACCTCTCCGCCCTGGGCAAGGCTCCGCTCCGATTCCAATGGCGGCGCAATGGCGAACCGCTCCCCCCGGACGACCTGCGCGTCACCGGAGCCAACCAACCCCGACTGACCTTCACCGCACTCCGCTACCTCGACGATGCCGCCTACGATTGCGTCGTGAGCGATGCCTGCAATTCCGTGACCTCGCGCGTCGCGAGTGTCGCCGTCCTTCCCAACCCTCCGTTCCTGCTCATCGACACCAACGGTCCCGCCGCCCGGCGCAACCACGCCATGGCCTACGACAGCCACCGGGGCGTCTCGGTAATGTTCGGTGGCATCGGTTCGGGCGCGACCCCTGCCGAGGTGTACCGGAATGACACGTGGGAGTACGACGGTGCCCGTTGGACCCAACGTCCGATGGTGGTGTCGCCATCGGCCCGGGTAAACTTTGGTCTCTCCTTCGACTCCCACCGCCAGCGCGTCGTGCTCTTTGGAGGCTTCGCCCTGGGCGCGGATTCGCGCACCGCCCTCAACGGCGAAACCTGGGAATACGACGGAACACAATGGATCCAGCGCTTCCCCACGCGTTCCCCTGCGCCACGCTCCAACCACGCCTTGTTCTACGATCCGGTCCATCGTGTCACCACGCTCTACGGCGGCGACACGGAACTCTCGAACCCGCGCGCCGGAGACATCTGGACCTGGGACGGCACCAACTGGACCGAGCGCGTGATCAGCGGTGCACGCCCACAGTTCGGTCCCTTCGGCAGCCCGGGACGCCCCCGCATGGTGTGGGATGTCCGACGCGGCTACGCGGTGCTTCCCCCGACCAGCCTCAACCAAGGCGGTCCCCAGGACTACGCCACGTGGACCTGGGACGGCGAAGCCTGGACCCGACGTCCGTATGCGTTCACCGGGTTCGGATCGGCCCCATCGACGGCCGGATCCGGGATCGGACTGGTCTACGACACGTTCCGCGGCGAGGTGATCTATTGGGGCGGCGATCAGAGCGACCAAGCGCGCCTCTGGCGATGGAACGGCGCGGAGTGGCGTCTCGATCCGATCCCGGAATGGGTGGGGTTCCATCTCGAAGCCGCGGCCGCCTATGACCATCGACGCCATTCGGTCGTGTGGTTCGGCGGAAACTACAACGGAAGCGGAGGCCCGCCCAACGGCCTTTCGCAGCGCACGTTCGAACGGGTGCTGGCGGATGTCCCGCGCGTCCTCCGCCAACCCGTCGTCCTCGACGATCCCACCACCAATCAACTCGCGGTCCGCGTCGTCGCCGCCGGTGTTGGACCGTTGACCTACGAATGGCAGCGCGACGGCATCCGGTTGCTGGAAGCCTTCCCCTATTCCGGAACCACCAACGAGGTCCTGCGCGTCGATCGCGGACTCCGGGCCGACGTGGCCCGCTACCGCTGCATCGTCCGCGGCAAGTGCGGGGAGACGACCTCGCTCGCCACGACCCTCGCCGGTGTCCTGGAAGGAACCGCGCCGGCGTTGGCCCTCACCTCCATCGCCGGTCAACCCGGGCTCTCCCTGACCTGGGAAACCCCGGGCGCAACGCTCGAACAGGCACCGGCGTTGATCGGACCGTGGACGTCCATCCCCGGTGCCACCTCGCCCTTCAACCCGACCCCGACCGCAGACCGCGCCTTCTTCCGGTTACGCGTGCCGTGATCGGAAGCGATGAAGGACGCACTCCCCTTCCCCACGCAAAGAGGCCGGGAATCGCAACCACAAGCGATCCCCGGCCTCACCTATGCCCCCAGGAAAGCCCGGGGAAAGCGAACTACGGTTGCGTTGGAGTCCGGACGCCGCTGATCGCGTAGACACCCGCCGACCCACCACGGACGAAACCCTTCGTGAATTCCACCCGTGCGATCGCCTTGCCGGCGTTCGGACCCGCACTCAGGTCGATCTCCGACTGGAACATGGAGAATCCTGACTGCTGGTACCTGAAGTTGAATCCGGCGTTCCCGAAGCTGCTGCCTACGCCCGCGAAGACCCTGGGGACGAGTTGTTCGTCGATGTCCCGCCCATCCGCGTTCCGGCTGCTCCATCGAACCGACTCATCCTTTGTCCCGTCCGCATAGTGCACGACGATGGATCCAAACGCACTGGAGGACCCGGCCAGCGCCGACAGGACGAACAGGCGGGAACAGGCGGTGGGAGTGGTGAACACCAGCGAACCGGCCGGCTGTTGGTCCGTCATGACCAGCACGTTGTTGGTGGTGTACGGCTGCAACCGAAAGTGGGCCCGCGCGTCCCGTTGATGGAAGATCTCCCGATCCGCCGGCAGGCCCGGATGAAAGCCGTCGAGACCGGACTCGAACCAAACGCCGGAGTAATCCGAGATCGGTTCTGCCTTCGGCTCCGGCGCATTCTCCAGGATGACATCCCGGTTCCATCCCGTGACGGCGAGCGGTTCCGCAACGCCCGGGAACGGATGCCAGAGGCGGAAGAATCCGTGGCCGGCTGTCGGATTCACGGACACCCGGGCCTCCCCGTTCACCTCCGTGGGCACGGAGGCCACGGGAGCCCATCCACCATCGGCGGTCAGCGTATCCGTCCCCTGCAAACGGGCTCCCGGAAGACCCGCCGTCCAGGCCGCCTCCACCGAGTTCCCAGCCTGGCGGATGTCCACGTCCGGCAGGGTCACCTCGACCAGCAGCGTCCGCTTCCCAGCAAGGTACTGCGTCGTGGCCTCGGTCCCGGCATCCACCTCGATGTGACCGATGCCGGTGGGGATGAGTTGGGCACCTTCGATCCGACCGGGGCCGGACTTCACGGTGAACTTCACGGGCTGTCCATTGGCGGACGTGCCGGCCAGTGGAACCAGTTCTCCCCAGGGGATCGAGGCCGCGGCGGAAGCGTTGATTTCATTCAGGAATCCCAGCCCATCCAGGCGGAACGTATGAAAGCCGGACAATTGATCGGCCACGTGCAACAGCGAGCCATCCATCTGGATGTCGCGCGCAAAGCCGCCCGTGTAGATCTTGCCCAGAACCTCCATTCGGGCCGGATCCGTGATGTCCACGGCGAACAACCCGCCCAGATCGCCCTCGGCCACCACAAACGCCAGGTTGTCCCGGATCTCGATCCGACGGGGGCTGGATCCCTCCATCCGCACGCGACCGAGTTCCAACGGTGACTTCAGATCGGTGAGGTCGAACACGACCAGGTCTCCCGAGAAGTAGTCGAGGACATAGGCCAGATTGCCCTTCAACGTCAGACCACGGACATAGTGGTCGCTGAAGAACTGGGCCTCCTTTACCGGTGCCGCGGCGTTGCTCACGTCAAACACCGTCACCCCGCCCCATCCGCTGGCCACGTAAGCTCGGTTGCCAACGACATAGGTGGCACGTCCATCCCCGGGGAGCGTCGATTCGGACACCACGACCGGGTTCGCCGGATTCGAAATGTCCACGATGATCAGCTTCTTGCCGGCGAAGTCCGTCATACAGGCGCGGTTCCCAAAGACGCGCACCGCGATCGCCGCACCGGCCGCGACCTGGCCCACCACCACCGGCTGGGTCGGGTTGCGCACGTCGATCACCTTCAACCCCGTCACCGCGTCCGCGACGTACGCGTACCCGTCCACCACCTCCGCCTCGAACGTCTGGCCGGCGGCCCCGGGCACGGTCGAGATCAGCGTGGGCTTCGCTGGGTTCGACACGTCGAGGATCCTCAGTCCGTCCCCGTCGTTGCCCACGTAGGCCAGGCCACCCACCACTTTCGCACCGAAGATATTGGTCGTGAAGGCGAAGGATCCCACCTCGGCGAAGCGGGCCACGCGCTGGTTGATCACGATGTTCTCGGTGACCGGCAGGAACGTGCCGTTGCCCGCCTGGTTCAGCTTCACCTGGATTGTTCCCGGTCCCGTGACCGTGATCTGCCCGTTCTGAATCGTCGCGAGTCCCGACACCACCTCGGCCGACACGGGCAAACCGCTGCTGCTGGAGAATCCAAGCGGCTCGGTCTGGCCCACGGGGATCACACGGTGCACCGGCCCGGTGGAGGAAAGGCTTTGCGCCGTTCCCACCTGGAAGCGCAGGACATGAAGCTTGTTACCCGCAGTCGGCATATAGACGAGGTCTCCAACGACAGCGACGTCCATCTCGCCCGAGCCAGACTCGGAATAAGATCCCATCAACTTCGGCGCAGTCGGATCGCTCACATCCACCAACCCGGAATCCGTGAACACCCGGGTGCCATCGACGTGCAGTGCAAAGGCAATACTCTCGCTGGGCCCGCGGGTCAGCC
>JAIXZE010000392.1 GCA_027489875.1 Verrucomicrobiales bacterium | reverse complement strand
TTCGATCCGATCGTTCGGGAGATCGAAGGCTGGAAGGTTCATATCGATCCAAGAATGGTGTCGGGGGAGCATTCGGCGGAGGGAACCCGGGCCCTGACGATGCTGGCCAGCCACTTTCAACGCATCGCGATCATGATTCCCCAGGAGCGGCTGAAACAATTGCAGACAATCGAAGTCTGGATCGAGCACGACCATCCAGATATCAACGTGGAACCCGGACCCTATCACCCGGGTGCCGGCTGGCTCGTTGAGCGGGGTTTCGATCCGCGTCTCGCCAAGAAGGTCCACATCACGCGAGCGGCTTCGTTACTCGATCGCCGTCAACTGGCAAAGCACCCTTCGGTCATCCTGCACGAATTGAGCCACGCCTTTCATGACCAGATCCTGGGCGGCTACGATGAACCCCGCATCCTCGCCGCTTACCAGAAAGCCATGAAGGCCGGGATTTACGACGAGGTTCTCGACCACACCGGTCGCAAGGTGCGCGCCTATGCCGCCTCCACCCCGATGGAATACTTCGCTGAAGGAACCGAGGCCTACTTCGACCGAAACGACTTCTACCCCTTCGTCCGCGCTGAACTGAAGGAGCACGATCCGGTCCTCCACGATCTGCTGGAAGAGATCTGGGGAGTCAGGAAATAGCCCTTCGCCCAGGTTCGGAGACTCCATCATGCGACCCCACTTTCGGACAAAGCTCGCGAGTCTTCTGCCGGCCGTTGCGCTGGCCGGATGGCTCCACCCCGTCGGTGCTGCGGATCCCGTGCCGACAGCCAATCTGGACGACTTTCAAAAGGTCGTCGCTCCGCTTTTCTCAAAGTCCTGCGTCCATTGTCATGGTCCGAAGAAATCCAAGGGAGGACTCCGGGTGGACGGACTGGATCCCAATCTCCTCACCGGTCGGGATCTGGATCGATGGGTCGAGATTTACGATGTCCTCAGCCAAGGCGAAATGCCGCCGGAGGACGAACCGGAGTATCATCTCAAGGACGAGGACCGGGCCCGGATCATCGAGTGGTTGGGGAACGAAATGCAGAAGGCCGGCGGGGTCAGGAAGAATGCCGGAGGTCACAGCTCCTTTCGCCGCATGGCGAACTACGAATACAACCACGCCCTGCAGGACCTGCTGGATCTCAACCTTCAGTTCACCAAGGCGCTCCCGCCCGAAAACACCTCCGAGGACGGTTTCAAGAACAGCTCGAAGTTTCTCCAGATGTCGGCGATGCAGCTCGAGACCTATCGGGAGATCGCCATCGACGCCCTGAAGAAGGCCACGGTGGAGGGAGACCGCCCGAAGGCCGTGATCTGGCAGATCCCGATGCAGGAGGCGATGGACAAGGCCGCAGCACTGAAACAAAAGCCGATCCATCGGAAAGGTCCCGCGGAGGCCCGGGAAATCCGGAACACCCACATCGTCAACAAGGACACAGGCGAGGGCTTCTCTTACCAGTGGACGTACTATGTGATCCTGGACGACGAGGAGCACCAGGGGATCTGGAATCTCAAACCCGACATAAACATCACCGCCGTGCCGCCGGTTTCCAGTGTCGTCGCGGTCCTCCCACCCTCCCGACAGTTCCACCTCGATCTCGGGAACTCGGTTCCGGACGAAGGCATGCTGCGGGTCCGGATTCGCGTCGGCACAACCGAACGCAAACCGGGTCAGTCGGCCAACCTCAGACTGGTTTTCGGCTTTCAGACCAACAATGAGGGAAAGATGTCGGTCCGAGTCGGTGAACGGGACATCGAGGTGACCGCGTCCAACCAGGATCCGCAGTTCATCACCTTTGATGTTCCTCTCGATGAGCTACCGCGAAACCCCTTCCGGAAGGCACACGCAGTCGGAGGCTCTCCCAATTGCACGGAGTATCTGGAGCTCCACAACATCTCCACCACCGGCAGATCAGGTGAAGGTGATCCGGTGAATCTGGAAATCGACTACGTGGAAGTCGAAGCCGGACTCTACGAGACCTGGCCGCCTAAATCCCATACGGCCCTCTTCTTCGAGAGTCCGAATCAGAAGGATGAAGACACGTATTCCCGGGAGATCCTGAAGCGCTTCATGACGCGGGCCTGGCGCCGGCCCATCGCCGACGAGGACATCGCACCCTACCACAAACTCTTCTCCAGCTATCGGCCCGGGTTCTCCGGCTTCCAGGAGACGATGATCGAGGTCCTCGCCACCGTGTTGGCCTCACCCGAGTTCCTGTATCTGGTCCAGACCGGATCCGAGACGTCTTCCGCGTCGCACACCGTCAGCAACCTGGAGTTGGCCAACCGGCTGTCCTTCTTCCTGTGGTCCAGCATCCCGGACAACACGCTGCTGGAGCTGGCCTTTGCCGGCAGACTCACGTCGCCGGACGTCCTGGATTCCCAGATCGCGAGGATGCTGGCGGATCCCAGATCCCAACGATTCACCCGACACTTCGTCCAGCAATGGCTGGGCCTGGAGGCTCTGGACAACCTCGTCGTCGATCAAAAGAAGTTCAGGGTGTACGACGACGCCTTCAAGGAGACCATTGTCGGCGAACCGCTCGCCCTCTTCGACCACATGCTGCGAAACAATCGCAGCATCATGGATTTCCTCCATTCGGACTATCTCGTCATCAACGAACCCCTGGCGCGGCACTACGGAATCGCGGGCGTCTCCGGGCAGGAGTTTCGCAAGGTCTCGCTCAGCCCGGACGTCCATCGCGGCGGTCTCCTCACCACCGCGGCCGTCCTCACCATGAATTCCACCGGCGTGGACTCCAATCCCCTCAAGCGGGGCGTTTGGCT
>JAIXZE010000080.1 GCA_027489875.1 Verrucomicrobiales bacterium | reverse complement strand
TCGCCCTGGACAACGGATTCGGCGAGCCCACCGGTGCGGCTGCACACGACGGGGATGCCGCGGAGGATGGCTTCGGGCGCGACGAGGCCGAACGGCTCCGCCCAGAGCGACGGCGCGACAAGGGCCCAGGCGTCGGTGAGCCAGCGGTTGATGGCACTGCCGGGTTGCCGGCCCGTGAATTCGATGGCTTGAGGTGGGGCGAGGGAGCAGGCAAGGGCCTGGAGGGAAGGGCGCAGGCTGCCGTCACCCACGATCCGGAGGCGGGCGCTGGGATGGGCGGCGAGGACACGGGCGAAGGCGCGAAGAAGGACCTCGACGCCCTTTTCCGGTTCGAGACGCGAGACACAGGCGAAAAGGGGGTGGGCGGCGGGTTCGTGGACGAACCCGGTGGTGTCGACGGGGACGGGAATGGGCAGAACGGTCGGGTGGGTTCCGTGGACGCGTAGGATGCTGGCCATGGTCTCGCTGCACACGTGCGTGGCTGCGGCGAGCGGGAGCCATTTACGGATGAGGGCATACCGGACCTGGTCCCGGAGCCAATGGAGGTTGCCGAGGCACGCGTTGCGGCAGACCGGGCCGGCCGGGGTTGTGCAGAGGCGGCCGCTGGGCAGGAGCTTCGTTCCGGTGGGGCAGATGGGCTTGTAGTCGTGGACGGTCAGGAGGAAGGGGGTCCTCCCGAAGGCACGCAGGATGGCGGGCGAAAGGTGGTAGGCAAACAGGTGGACGTGGACGAGGTCCGGTTGGAACTCCCGGAGGGCGCGACAGGCGGTGGCGTAGGCGAAGGGATTGATGACCTGAAGGAATACCTGGGCCGCCGGATGACGGCTGGCCGGTGCGACGAAGTCGGCGTTGCCGTCCGCAGCCGATCCGGCGTTGCTCGTCAGGAGGCGGACGTCGTGGCCTGCGCGAGGAAGGGCCTCGAGCAACCAGGCGACGTAGGCTTCGGATCCACCCGGGCTGGGGTTCCAATCGGTGACCTGGAGGATGCGCATCCGATCAGGAGAGGAGGACGGGAATGCGTTGGCCGCTTTCCGCGGAACGTTCGGCGGCGAGCACGGCGGCAAGGCTGGCCCAACCGTCGGTCGCGTCGGCACCCTCGTCTGGCACTCCCAGGAGGGCGTCGGCGAAGCCATCCAACGCGCGGCGGTACGACGGGTCGTGGCCGGGTCGGATGAGATGGAGCAGGCGGTGTTGGAGGATTGATGGTGAGAGCGTGGGGGATGCGTCCGAGAGACCGTAGCGGGTGCGTCGCCGCAGCCGGACGATGGGATGGGGATGATGGCGATCGACACGGAGGGAACCGAGTTCGCCGTGGAATTCAAGGTGATCGAAGGGGCCGCTCAGGAAGGAGAAGTGGGACTGCGCCGTGATCCCGCCCGCGAAGGTGACGTGGACATCTGCGGAATCCTGCTCCGAGTGGGTCGAAGTGATGCAGGCGTGGACGGATTCGATGGGGGCGTCGAGGAACCAGCAGAGCAGGTCGAAGTGATGGGAGCCCAGATCGAGGAGGACACCTCCGGCGGTGGACCGTTTGCGCTTCCACGTGGGCAGGGCCTCCCCGGCCGCGGCTTCGCAGAAGGCGGTCTGGACGGATCGTACGGGGCCGATGGTGCCGGCGCGGAGGAGTTGTCGGGCGAGCCGATGGACCGGGTGATATCGGCGGTTGAAGCCGAGCCGGGTGGTGATTCCCGCGGTGCGGATGGACTGGAGCGTGTGGAGTCCTTCCTCCGCGGAGGCGGCAAGGGGCTTTTCGAGGAAGAAGGGTTTGCGATGGTGGACGGCCTGCAGGGCCAGGGACGCGTGGAGTTGCGAGGGAGCGGCGATCAGGAGCGCATCGATGTCCGGGTTGTGGAGGATTTCATCCGGGTTGGAGACGAGGCGGGCGCGGGTGAGGGTCGCGGCGCGCTGACGGGCGGCGGGATCGGGGTCTGCGGCCAGTGTGAGCTGGAAACGCGGGAGCGTGCGCAGGCTGCGAAGGTGAGCCCAGAAGGCGATGCCACCGCAGCCGATGAGTCCGAGACGGATGGGGGTGCGGATGGGTTGGGTCATTGGGTGAATCCGCGGGCGTAGCGCAGGCGTTGGATTTCGATGTCGGCTTCCGCGGAATGGGCCCATTCGGGGCATCCGAACAGGTACCCCCACGCCTCGCCGATGGATTTCATGAGGCACAGGAGCAGCACGGCTGCGACGATCAGTTCAAGTCGGTGGGGACCCGGTTGGGAAAGCAACCGGGCCACCATGGGACGAAGGGTGGCGTAGGTGTCGGTGACCAGGACGCACGCCAGGCTGGGCGGAGTCGTCATCATTGGGGAGGTGGGACGGGGTGGAGGGTCCAGCGGCGCCAGGCGCGCATGGCCCACGGTTCCAGGTGGCGCATGGCGGAGCGCAAGGGAGAATTCTGGTACCACCCAAGCCAGCGGCCGGAGCGGGAGGCGGGGCGCCATCCCGCCCAGTCGGTCTGGTCGAGGCCCTCGTAATAGAGTTGGTGCCAGCGGGAGGATCCGAAATGCCGCCAGGGTTTGAGGTTCCCGCTGAAGTGGATCAGGTGCGGGGTGGTGTGGGCTGGAATCCGGTCGGGGCTGGAATTCCAGGCGACTTCGATGGGTGCCCAGCGGTTGGCCAGCGTGGCGTTGAGGGCTTCCTGGTCCCAGAAGTAGACCCGGTCGTAATGCTGCCGGAGGTAGTCGATGGCACGGGACGAGACCTGCCATGTGCGCCATGCGTCGAGGTTCACGAGGAGCACGCCTGCGTTGAAATAGGGGGACTTCAGGGGGAGTTGCAGATCCTTCCATCCGGCGACTCCAAAAGTGGATGCGACGGTCGGGACCAGGGGATCCGTGCAGGCCAGTGCCAGACGATCGCCTTCGGGCTGCTTCCAGAGTTGGCTGATGTCCGTCAGGACGAGGATGTCCGCATCGAGCCAGATGGCGCGGGGGAGGGAAGGGTCGAGCAGTTCGGCCAGGAGCAGCTTGTCGTAGGTGGCGACCGACATGCGGCCCCAGAGCGGAAGTCCGACAAGGGAATCCCGTTGGGGAGCGATCCAGCGGATGGAGGAGCGTGCGGGGTCGAGGCTGCGGAGGATGCGGCGGCGGTCGTCGGGGGTGAGGCCACTGTCGATGATCTGGAAATCGATGTGGAGGGACGGGGCTGCGTGGCGGAGGACTGAACGGATCATGACCGCGAGCGGACAGGCGTAGGCGGAGTCCGCCCCGGAGGCCACCACCACGGACGTGAATTCAGGTTCATTCACCGGGGAGTATCGTGCACGGAAGGGAGAAGGTGGAAACGGGAAATCAGGTTTTGGAGGTCTGGGGGGTAGCTGACGAGGTAACGAGGCAGGGTCGAAGGCAGTTCCCAGGTGCCAAAACCGCAGGGTCGACATGTCAGGGGCACGTGGTATCACAGTGGCAGGGAACGCGCTGAAGCGGGCCCGGATCATGCCGACTTACGAATACACCTGTCAGAAGTGCGGACATCAATTTGAGCATGTCCAATCGATGACCTCCGCGCCGCTGGAACAATGCTTGAAGGACGTCTGCCCGAAGGCCCGATGGGGCAAGGGCAAGGTGGCGCGTGGCATCGGTGGTGGGGCTGGGCTGATTTTCAAGGGCAGCGGCTTCTACATCACGGATTACCGTTCCGAGGGGTACAAGGCCTCGGCCAAGGCGGATTCCGCAGCTCCTGCCGCCCCGGCCGCGAAGTCGGAAGCTCCCAAGGCGGAGGCTCCGAAGGCGGACAAGCCAAAGCCCGCCGAGAAGGCCAAACCCAAGCCGTGACCCCTGTTCTCCACGTCATCCGACGAGCGGTTCCCCGTGGTTCTTGCCGATGGACGTGGTGGTTCCTCGTGCTTGGCATGGGATTGGGGACGGTTCTCCCCGCGTTGGGGCAGGGAGGCAAAGCGGCGACGAATGCCGCCGGCGCGGCGCGACAAGATTTCCTGGTGCCGCACCGACGCCTTCCGGGATCGGTGGTGCCGCATGTCACGACCCGTGGGATTTCAGGTCAGTTCGTGGTTTCCGGAGCGACGGGTGTTGCGGCACGGGTGGGATCCATTCCAACGGTTGACGGGGATGTGGCGGACGTGGAAGTCGAGCCGCAGTGGCTGGCGGTCGCGGCGGAACGGACGAAGAAGGCGGTGCTGGCGCGGTTGGACCTTCCGGACCAGTGGGTAGGAAAGATCCACCTCCAGATCCGGCCGCGCAGGGAGTTGGGGGAATCGTCGATCCGGATCGTGCCGGTGTCCTTCCCGAACGGATGGCAGTACCGCGTGGATGTTCCGGATCCGGTGGAGTGGCGGCGATTGGTTCGGGCTTTGGTCGAGGTCATCCTCCTGGAGTTGGCGAATCGGGAAGCCGGCGAGCGATTGGGATTCCCGCCCTTGTGGATCAATGAGGGCATGACCGAGTTGGTGCTCGCGGATCGAGGAGAGGATCTGGTGCTCCGATCGCATACGGCGGTGGCGCGAAACGCGCAGAAACCGTCGCTTCTCGTGGAAGCCCGGAAGGCCCTGTCCGGGCGCCAGCCGATGTTGTTCAGTGAACTGAGTTTTCCTCCGGAAAGCCTGATGGCGGATCCGGCGGCATGGCGGGCATTTCAGGCGAGCTCGGCGGTGCTCGTCCACGAGTTGCTTTCCGATGACGCAGGCCGGCAGTCCTTTGGTGTGTTCCTTCGGCGGTTACCCGGGCATCTCAACTGGCAGACGGGTTTCATCGAGGCCCATCAGGGACGTTTCCTGTCGCCCTTGGACGTGGAGAAGTGGTGGGCGGTGAACTCGACCCATGTTTTAGGGCGCGATCCGGCGTTGCTGTGGACCAAGGAGCGGACGTTGGACTCCATGGCGGCGATCCTGGTGGAGAGCGCCGAGATGGCATCGGGGACGAATGCTCCGCCCCAGCGTCGTTCTCTCCCCCTGGCGGAGGTCGTGGAGACATGGAGCGGTCCGGTGCAGCGGGAGGTGATCCGCCGCAAGGAGGCCCAGTTGCGGGAGCTTTATTCGCGGGCACCGGTGGATGTCCTGCCGTTGGTGGCGGAGTGTTACCGCACGCTCCAGGACTATTCGTCGGAACGTTTTTCCTCGGCCTCCGAGGCCCAGCGCCGGGCCGAATTGACGCCGCGAGCCAAGGTGGTGGCGTCCAAGGCTGCCCGCCGGTTGCGGGATCTCGACAAGCGGATCGCCGCGTTGCGAAAACCCGTGACGGCGCGCTGATCCTGAAAGGCCGAGGAGCGGATTTACGTCAGGGACGTCGCAAACGGAAGAAGCGGGCGCTGTCCGTGGTGCCCACCGGGTGCGTCGCGGTGCCGGCCGCGATCACGGCCACCTGACTCCATGTGGTGCTGTTGGGTGTGTTGGCTGATTCCAGGACCAGCTGCTGGTCGCTGACCGCAGTCCATTGGAGGGTGAGCGTGGAACCGTTCCACGTGGCGGCGAGATTCGGCACCGGCGCCAGGGTGTCCACGCTCCACGAGGTGGGATCATCGGCAAAGAGCGTTGGGTTCCGTCGCAGCAGGGCAGCCCCCGTGCCGTCCGCGGCGGTGGGCCAGGGAGCGGAGGGGGAGTAGGTGACCTCCTCGACCAGGATGTAGGGGACGAGGCCGGCATTGGCGGCCGGGGGTTGCTGCGGCGGATCGGGGCGGAAGAGGGCGATGCGCTCGCCGGAGTTGCTGAGCTGGTTGGTGAAGGGGCCGACGACCTTGACGGTGTTCGCCAGCCCGTACTTGAGACGGAACACCGCCGCATTGGTGGGAACGATCAGGATCTTCTCGCCGGCTTCGAGAAGCAGGCTGGAATCGAAGGTGTACTCGATGCCGCCGGAGATCCGCCACCGGTTCTCGGGATAAAGTGGGTCGTACAGGGCGATCGGGTAAGGGGCGGTGTTGAGGAGTTCGACGAATTCATCCCCGCCCGCGGCCGGACGGTACATGATCCGGTTGAAGACGACCGGGCCGACGAGCGGATAAGGATTCGCAGCACCCGTGCCGGTGCGGAAGGAGGAGATGCGATCCGGGCTTTCGCCGGCGACGACCGACGATCCCAGCGAGAGCGCGGACATGGGGACGAGGGGACCGGAGCCGTTCGGGTAGCGGCCGAGGCTGACGCCGTTCGCGGTGGGACCGAAGCTGACGGCGTCCATCCAGTATTGGGGGTTGCCGTTGGAATCGGCGGACATGAGGACGGTTTCGTCGCCCTCGGAGGAACTCAGGGCAAAGGGATCATCGCCGACGGCGGGGGAGAGGGAGTCGAACTGGTATTGATAGAAGACCGTGTACCCGTTGGCGGGGATGACCCAGGGGGCTGGGATCCGGAAGCGCGTGGGTTTGGAGCGTTGGGAGGACAGGTACCAGCCGCCGATGTTGATGGGTTGGCTGGTGGTGTTGTGGAGTTCGATGGCGTCTTCGAGTGGCGGATCGGTGTGGGGCAGGACCTCGTTGACGACGACGGAACGGATCGGGCCGATTCCGGCACGGCCGGGGTTGCCGTGGTACTCGGTCGAGGATCGCCAGTTGGCGGCGGAGGACAGGTTGCCGTCCGGGTTGAGGCATTCGAGGGAGGAGCCGAGCCCGTTGGCACGGGAGGGCCAATCGCCGGAAGGGCTATAGCTGAATCGAAAGAGTTCCGTGGCGTTGGCGGCGGTGAGCACGACGGCCTCGCCATCGTCGGAGAAACGGCCGGTGTAGGATCCCGAGGCGAGGTTGGCGATGGTTCCGTAGCGGGCGGTGAACTTGGTGCGATCGCGGCACACGACGACGCGCGCACCCGGTTGGAGGGTCAGGCTGGAGAACGTGTAGGTGATGCCGGTCGTGAAACTGCAACCCGTGAGGACGTATGCGGAGGCGGAGGTGTTGATCAGTTCGATGTATTCCTCGTCGCCGTCGCCGGCGGGACGGTAATTCAGCTCCGAGACGGAAATCGGTCCCGCGAGAAGGCTGCCTGCGATGCCGAACAGGGAAAGCGCGCAGGCACGGAGGAACTTGTGGAGCGGACGCATACCGGCGGAACTTGGGTCGTCGGGATGCGTTTCGCAAGGAGCGGGTTGAATGCCGGCTTCCCTCGCCGGGTGGGGAAGGGGTACTTAGTCGGTGCTTCATGAACTGGTTTGATCTCAAGGACGACGTGGCGGTGGTCATCGGTGGCACCGGGGTGTTGGGCGGGGCGCTGGCGGAGGGGTTGGCCCGTGCCGGTGCAGCGGTGGCGGTGGCGGGGCGCAGTGCCGAGCGCGGCGAGGCGCGGGCGGCGGCGATCCGGGCCTTCGGGGGCCGGGCGATCTTCGTGAGCGCGGATGCCGGGGATGCGGCCTCGCTGGAAGTCGCGCGCCAACAGGTGATCGCGGAATTTGGACAACCGACGGTGCTGGTGAACGCCGCGGGCGGCAATCAACCGGCGGTGACGGTCACGGCCGATCATCCGTTCGAGGCCATCAACGTGCAGGCGTGGCGGGAGAGTTTCGACCTGAACCTGGTAGGCGGTGCGCTGTTGCCGTGTCAGGTGTTCGGTCCCGGGATGTGCGCTGCGGGTGTTGGCAGCATCGTCAACATTGCCAGCGTTTCCGCGCACCTGCCGTTGTCGCGGGTCATCGCGTATTCGGCCGCCAAGGCGGCGGTATTGAACCTGACCCGTTTCCTCGCCCGCGAATGGGCAACCCGCGGGGTGCGCGTGAACTCGATCACGCCTGGATTCTTCCCGGCGGAGCAGAACCGCAAACTGCTCTTCCAGGAAGACGGCACGCCGACGCCGCGGGCGAAGTCGATCCTGGGTCACACGCCCATGGGGCGGTTTGGCGAATCCCAGGAGCTCATTGGAGCCGCGCTCTTCCTCGCAAGCCGCAAGGCCAGTTCGTTCGTCACGGGTTCGGATATCGTCGTCGACGGCGGCTTCCTGGCGCAGACGATCTGAGCGGAGAACGGGCGCAACACAACGTTCAGGCAACTTCAGGCAAACGATCATGAATCAGGTGCATTCGCGGGTGGCAGTGGGAGGCGGAGTCCTCGGTGCGGACGATGTGGGCCAGTTGGTGGCGGCGGCCTGTCCGGCTGCGGACTATCGGGGCAAGCGGGTGTTGCTGATCATTCCGGACAGCACGCGGACGGCTCCGATCGGAATGATGTTCCGGTTGCTCCACGAGCAGATGGGCGGAGTGACGGCGGCCATGGACATCCTGATCGCCCTCGGCACGCACCGGGCGATGACCGAGGAGGAGATCTGCGTGCGGCTGGAGATCTCGCTCGAGGAGCGCCGCACAAAGTACGCGCGGGTCCAATTCTTCAACCATGAGTGGGACAATCCGGCGGCGCTGAAGTCGCTGGGCGTGATTCCGAAGGAAGAGATCCGAAAGCTTTCGGACGGACTGTTCGAGATGGACGTGCCGGTGACCGTGAACCGTCGCGTCGATGACTACGACCAGATCATCATCGTCGGGCCCGTGTTCCCGCACGAGGTGGTGGGGTTCAGCGGCGGCAACAAGTACCTGTTCCCCGGGATCAGCGGACCGGAGGTCTTGAACTTCTTCCATTGGCTGGGGGCCGTGATCACGACGGTGGGTGTGATCGGGCACAAGTGGACGCCGGTGCGCCGGGTGGTGGATCGCGCCGGTTCGATGGTCACGACGCCGAAGCTTTGCTTTGCATTGGTGGTGGCGAAGGGGGGATTGGCTGGCGTGTACGCCGGCGCACCCGAGGCCGCCTGGGATCAGGCGGTGGACCTCTCGGCGCAGCACCACATCGTGCGCAAGGATCGTTCGTTCCACACGATCCTGTCGTGCGCGCCGGAGATGTACGATGAGCTCTGGGTCGGGGCGAAGTGCATGTACAAGCTCGAACCCGTCCTGGCGGAGGGCGGCGAGCTGATCATCTACGCGCCGCACCTGAGGGACGTCAGCGTCATCCACGGCAAGGTGATCGCAGAGATCGGGTACCACTGCCGCGACTACTTCCTGAAGCAATGGGACCGGTTCAAGGACATGCCGTGGGGCGTGCTCGCCCACAGCACCCATGTGTTCGGTTTGGGGACGTACGAGAACGGCGTCGAGAAGGCCCGCGCGCGGGTCACGTTGGCGACCGGGATTCCGGAAGAGGAATGCCGGGCGATCAATCTCGGGTACCGGGACTGGCGCACGATCGACGTGGCCTCCTTTGCGGGGCGTGAACATGAAGGGGTGTTGCTCGTGCCGAAGGCGGGGGAGACGCTGTATCGGTTGAACGAGGCACCTTAGGCCTGATGTTCGGGGCGGCGATGTCTTCATCGCCGTTGGGAGGAACATTGGGAGAGGGCGACGAGGACGTCGCCACCCTGGTCTGGGGTGTGGGGTTGGACTGGGGCGACGGGGACGTCGCCACCCCGTCCGGATGTGGGCATTGTCGAAACAGGTCGGCTTTTGGTTGCTCGCAGCACGAGGAGTTGTCAGCCGGCCGATTTGAGGGTCCATTCCGTGTCACGATGAGCAACTCGGTTTCATTCCTGCGGCGGGTTTCGATGGCGGAGGGGATTTCGTATCTGGTGCTGCTGGGCATCGCGATGCCGCTGAAGTACTGGGCAGGCATGCCCATGGCAGTGCGCGTCGTGGGGTCGTTGCACGGGTTGTTGTTCGTGGTGTTCTGCGCGGCGTTGCTGTGGGTGTTGGTGGCCGCGCGCTGGCCGTTCTTTCGGGTGGTCGGGATTTTCGTGGCTTCCTTCATTCCCTTCCTCCCCCTGTGGCTGGATCGGAAGTTCAAGGATTGGGGCGCGGAATAGATTCCCTGTAATCCGCCAGCCGCCCTTCGGTGGTAGCGTGTTGCCGGCCGTAATGTTCACGGACGGCAAAGCGAATGCCTCCGATGAAAATGTTCTCTGCGTGCCGGTCGGTGGGGTGGTGGATGGTTTGTTTCCTGACGTTGTTGGGAGCCGCCGGATTCCGAAGCCTTGCACAGGATCCGCCGGTGGAAGGGCGTTTCCGTGAGTTGACGGGCGAAGTCCGGATCGAGACGGCAAACGCCGAAATCCTCGGATGGCTCGGGGCGCCAGGGAACCGCGGCATGAGCCAACTGAGCGTGCGCGCGGTGGGTGTCGGTCCCAATGCGGGGTTGATGGCGCAGGCAGCGGCTGCCACTCCCGGGCGGTTGGCGAATCCCTATCGGCTGAGCGTGCAGGCGGGCACGAACGCGGCGACCGCCATTGCCTACGAACTTCGTGGCATCGTGAGCCTCGATGCCGATCGGCAGCTCTACCAGACGCGGGCGGTGTTGACCGGACCGCTGGAGACAGGACCGGATGCGGTCGTTCTGGATCTGGTCGAGTGCGGGGCGGCCGTGCGTTTCCGATTCATCGATGAGGCTGGTCAACCCGTGGCCGTGGCGGGCGGGCAGGGGTTGGTGATGGCCGACGGTGAGTTGCGCGTGCAGGTGTTCGGGTTGGAGGCGGGGGGCACCGAAGCCTTCGTGCTGGTGCCGTCGGATGCCGACCTCGATCTGAGCTTCGAGTTCCAACGTGGATCCGATCCCTATCTGGACCGGATGAATCGTCCGGTTGCGCTGTCGGCCCGGGTTCCCTGCGGTTCCGTTGAGGTCGTGGATGTGGTGTTCGGTTCAACGGCGGCGTTGGGCAGGATTTCCGGCGTGGTCGATCTGGTGGGTGAGTTTGAGAAGACCACGGGACCGGCGGCGTCGGGTGGCATCCTGGGACGCACGGTGCTGGTGGCGCAGGGGCCGGGGGCCAATCGCCGGTTGGGCGGTGTTGCGGGCGACAACGTGGCAGTGCCCGCGAGCGGCACGGTGGCGTTGGAGAACCTGTTGCCCTCGGATGCTGTCACGCCCTCGGAGCCCTGGCGGTTGCAGGCCCAGATGCACCTCCGCGGCGGGCGTGGGTTCGAGTACTTCCTCTCACCGGCGGTGGGTGAAGGATTGAATCCGGGGTTGCGTGTGGTGGCCGGCGAAACCACGGCATTGGGGGAGATCTTCCACATGCAGGCGGGATGGATTGCGGGCCGGGTTGAACTGGTGGGCCCACCCGAGACCGCGGCGACGAAATCGGCCCTGCGCGGTGTCCAACGTCCCGATGACGCCGGGGTGGATGCGCATGGCATCCCGGCCTTGGCAGCAGCCTACGGAATCACGGAGTCGCATGTCATCGCGACGGGCGTGGACGAGCGCGCGGCGGGCGCGCAGTGGACCGCGGCAGGCGG
This sequence comes from Verrucomicrobiales bacterium, assembly GCA_027489875.1. Classification (GTDB taxonomy): domain Bacteria; phylum Verrucomicrobiota; class Verrucomicrobiia; order Limisphaerales; family UBA9464; genus UBA6176. The sequence continues at coordinate 1,098 of JAIXZE010000080.1, read as the reverse complement.
ACGGGCGGCGGTGAATTTCACCGGTGATTATGATCCGGGTCGGTCACGCTTTGCGGGGACTTACGAGATGGCCGTGGGTGGACTGGAAGGCGAGGCCAGCGTCTGGAAGCGGGACCAGTTCCAACTGGCGCTGTTCACGTCCGGCGAGGGACATCCCGGTGTGAATCAGGTCCTGAACATCCAGGAGCGGGCAGCGGTGCCGCTGACCGTGGCCCGAGGGGGACGGGTGGCGGCGGATGTCCGCCTTGGATTCGGTGAGGTTTGCCTCCGATTGCGGACGCCCGGACGCCGCTTCCACTCACCGGCAGTATCGCAGGCCCGCGGCGAGTTCGTCGGGGTGGATTTCGAGGGACGGACGCGGGATTACCTCGTGACGATCGAGGCAGCGTACGGCGCGCCGTTGTCTGCCGCCGATGCCGCAGAGGCCGGCTTGCTGACCCTGGCCTTGCCCGAGGGAACGTATCGCATGCGTCCCTCCGTGCGGGTCTTGAACGAGGATGGGAGCGATAGCCTGACCGAACTGGACGAAGTCGTGCTGACGGTCGTCGCGCGGCAACGGGTCTGCGTGGAAGGTTGCCTGCGGGCAATGGCGCAGGTGGAAGGCTGCGCGACCAACGGCCTCGCACGGGTGACCGGCCGCGTGGATTCGTGCGGTCAGGCGGTGGCGTCCGTCACCTATCAGATCGACGACGGCGCTCATGTGGTCGTGTGCAGCGATTGCGGCACGGCCCCCGTCCTGGACTTCGAGGTCCCGGTCCTCGCAGGGAATCGGACCGTGACGGTGACGGCGACGGATGCGGCCGGTGCAGTCAGTTCGGTCACGGCGGCCCTCGTGACCGATACGACCCCGCCGGTGATCGCGTGTCCCGGTGACCTTGTGTGGACGGCGGATTCGGTGTGCGGAGCCGCGGGCGTCTACGGGGTGACGGCCGTGGACAACTGCGGGCCGGTTGAAGTGCGGTACTCCCCAGCCGAGGGAACGGTGTTGCCGATCGGCGAGACGCAGGTGACCGCGACGGCAACGGATGCGGCCGGCAACGAGAGTCGATGCACATTTGTGGTGACGGTGATCGGCGCGGGCACTGATCCGTCCGCCTT
>JAIXZE010000104.1 GCA_027489875.1 Verrucomicrobiales bacterium | reverse complement strand
GTGATCTCGGACGTGCCGATGACCCTGGACATCGGGCTGGGGTCGGCCGGGGAACGGCGCGTGGGATACCGCTTCGAGACGGGGCCGGTGGTGCTGCTTTCGGCGCCCGGAACGAACACCACGTTCGTGGAGGTGACGGCGCAGCACGATGCCACGCGACGCGAGTTCCGGCTTCCCGTGCGCGCGGAGGATCGGCTGTTCCGGATCGGGTCGGCGGTGCCGGCGGCGGTGGTGGAAGACCGGGTCGAAGGGTCGGTCCGGGTGATTGGGTACGAGTTCCGGCCGCGGTGGCTGCGGTTGCAGTCGAGTCCGTACCTGTGCGGGCCGTACGCGGACGAGGAGGTGTGGGTGTTGGACCGGAGGCGGCAGGTGTTCGAGGTGGCGCGGGTGCCGGGGGCTCGGTTTTTCCAGTTGGAAGCGGGTGAGGATCGGGTGTCGGCGCCGCGCATCGGGGCGGTGGAGTGGTCGGGAGACAAGGGATGGGAATTGCGATGGGAGGATCGATGAAGAAGGCGATTGCAGGGATGGCCGCTGTGAGGTCCACAGATGGGTTGGCTGGTTTCCTATCCACAGATTGCACAGATGACACAGATTTGGGCGGATCGTGGGCTACGCCGCGTGGGGGCACCCGGCCTACAATGGGTGAGGGTGGTGTCGGCTGCTTGCCCTCACGCGGCGGGTTGGGGGTTACGCCGGGTGGGGGCACCCGGCCTTCAGGTTGGGTGGCCTTCCTGTTGTTGTTGCTTGGACTGGCCACTGGGATTGCGCGGGCGGAGCGGTTCCGGTTGGGGGCGGTGGAGGCGGAGTTGTCGGAGGTGACGTCGGTGACGGACGTGGTGTGGCAGGGGGTGCGGTTCAATCCGGCGCGGCAGCGTTGGGACGTGGAGTTGAGCGTGCGGTCGAAGGCATCGGGAGCGTTGCGTGGGCCGTTGTTGGTCCTGCTGGATTCGACGGCAGGTACTGCGGGTGCAGTGGATCCGGACGGACAGTTGGGTGGGGTGACGCCCTACTTCAATCTGGCGTCGCAGATGACGCAGGGACGGCTGGCGGCGGGAGCATCGACGGCGCGTCGCGTCGTGTCGTTCCGTCCGGCAGGTGGAAACGCGGTGCCAGACCCCAAGGCGCGCGTCTTCGCGGCCGGCATGGGCGATGGGCTCGCGCTGGGATGGGTGCGGGTGGTGGATGAAGCGGGATTGCCGTTGGGCGGCGTGACGGTGCGGGAGCGCGGGCCGTCGGGGACGACGGATCTGGCCGTCGAACCGACGGTGGGAGCAGCGACCTTGGGCGGAGTTCCGGGGCAACACTTCTGGGAATTTCGCGCGGCGGGGCGTTGGCCGGCCTGGCAACGGGGAACGTTGGTGGCCGGCGAGGTTTTGCGGGTGATGTCACCACGGCTTCCTTTGAAGCCGACGGGGGGAATCCGACTCGCGGCGGGAACGACGGTGCCGGTTCCTGAAACCGACCTCGATCTCCGGTCGGCCGTGGCGGTCGAGGTCCGGTTGACCGCCCTGGATGGACAGATGTTGCCGGCACCGTTGCCGCCGGGCTGGGTTCCGTTGCAGGGCGGATGGTTCGAGACCATCTCCGGAGAGACGGGCGGACTCATCGTGCGGGGAACGCCGTGGATGGAAGTGCCGCCGGGACGCGATGTGGCGGTGGTACAACTGGACGAAGGAACGGCCGAATGGCGGGTCCGTTCGATCGGGCGTTCCCTCGCGGGGCAAGCGTTGGAATGGAATGTCACGGCCAACGGGGCGTGGCTGGTGGTCGGCCCGGATGCGGCCCCGACGACGCCTCCTCCGGCGGTCGTGGGCACGGTTCTGTCGGGTGTGGCGGCAGGGGAAGTCGGATCGCTCGGGGCGCGCGGTGCGTTGGAGCCCTCGGTGGTTTCCGCGAGCACGAACGCGCCCGATGTGACCGTGCGTGCAACCGTCCGGCTCTTCAGTGGTCGCGGAACCTTTCCCTCGGGAACCGCATTGGCTTGCCGCGTCACGGAGACCTACGCGCTCGTCGATGGAACCGTGCGCGAAGCACCTGCCTACACCACCACGCTGACCTTCCACCGGGCTCCGGGTGCAGGCGCTAGCGATCCGCTGTGGGCGACATTTCCGCTGCGCCCAACGCTGTTGTCGGGTTCGGACCGATTGCGCGAGGCGATGGTGCGGGTGGAGGTCCTGGATGCGCTCAGCTTCGACGGCCAACGGCTGGAGCCGGGTGGTGAGATCGGCTGGGGTGCGCTGCGGGTCGGCGCTGCGGTGGGTGTGCTGCCGGGAACGGTGGCGGTCGAAGGCCGTCCGCTGGAAGGCGCGCAGGTTCCGTCGGTGCCAGCCGGGGCGCAATTGGTGGGTGCGTTCGAGATCACGGTCGGTGGACTGGGTGCGGGAGCGCGGCTCGATTCGCGGATCGCGGCCCCGATTCCCGAAGGGGAATACGTGCTGGCCCGATCGGTGCCGGGTGCGGACTGGGTGGGTTGGGAAGTCGTTGAACGGCGTCGGATGAGCGGCGGGCGGTGGGAATCACAAGAGCCGTCGGATGGGACGGGGCTCGACGGACTGCGCGGGGCGGGGCAGTTCGCGTGGTTCCTCGTGGGCGAACGCCTGGGCGTGGTGCGCGGGATCGTGCGCAACGCGACCGGGGCGCCGGTTGCGGGTGCGCGGGTGCAGATCGACGGACAGCCGTGGGTTGCGGTGAGCGATGCCGAAGGGCGTTACCGGATCGCGAGCGCGGGCGGCGCGCGGGCTTTGACCTTCCGGGACGAACAGCGCGCCGAGGGCGTTGGACTGACGGTCGAGGTTCCCTCGGGCGGAGCCCTCGCGCGGGATGCGGTGGTTGCGGCCGAGGGGCCGCGGGTGTTGTCAGTGACTCCCCTGGATCGAGCGTCCGAGGTGCCGCTGCTCACGGTCGTGCGGATCCGGTTCGGCCGGCCTGTGGCACCGGGCTCGGCGGCGGTTCCGGTGGAGCTTCTGGATGCGGCTGGAGCGGCGGTGCGCGGCACGGTGGCGTGGGAGTCGGGCTGGGGGGCGTTGCGGTTCACGCCGGAGACGGTGTTGTCGGCGCAGACGACGTATCGCGTGCGATTGGCGGCGGGGTTGGCCGATGCCTCCGGGCGGCCGTTGGCGGGCGGGCGTGAGTTCCGGTTCACGACGGTTCCGCCGGCACCTGCGCGATTGGCGGGGGCGCAGCTGTACTCCGAGGCACCGGGCGTGGATGGGCAGGCGCGCGTGGTGGCGACGGCTGGATTTGCCGAAGGCGGAGCGGCGGTGCTGTTCGTGAACGACACGACGGGGCAGGTCGTGACGCGGACGGCGGCGTTGGACGGGAGCTTTTCGAACACGATTCCGGCGTCGGTCGAGGATCGCCTGCGGGTCGTGTTGTTGAACCGCAACGGAACGCGGACGGAAGTGCCGGTGGGTGTTCAGCGGTTCCCGGACGGGAGCGTGGCGCTGTACGCGGCGGGCGGGAGCTGGACCTTTCCGGAGACCACGCCGGAGCTGGGACCGATCACGATGGAGGTTCCCGCGGGGGCGACGCTGGGACGAACGCGATTCTCGGTGAAGCCACGGCCTTTGTCGGAACTTCCGACGCTGAGCCGCGGGGTTCCACCGGCCGGCGGAACGATGCTGGGCATCGTCGAGTTCTCGACGGAGGGCGATCCGTTGCAGGTGCCGGTGAAGCTGCGGATGACGTTGAACCAGGCGTTGCTGGACCAGGTGCCGCGTCGGGGCGGTGGCGACACCAACGACCCGGTGCTCGTCGCAGGGATCTTCCGTGAGATGCAGGAACGTCTTCCGGACGGGACGCCGACGAACGTGGTGGCGTACCAATTCGGCGGACGGCTGCAGCCGGACCTCCCGGGTGGGGCCGCGGGCCCGCGGCGCGGTGCGGGGCCCGCGTTCCTCTCCTCCGCGGTCTTCATGATGGGGACGGAGAACGTACGGGCGATGCTCTTCGGGACGATCCAGTATCTAAACACCGAGTTGACCGGGCTGGTGGTGTCGCGACTGGGCAATCTAAGCGAGCCGATCCATGGCACGGACGTGCCGCTGGGCGGGGCCGTGGTGCGGGCGCGGGCGAACTCCGTTTTCAGTCCGCTGCCGTTCACGCTTCAGACCGGGGAGATGTTCACCGTGAGCGACGGCAACGGCGTGTACAGCATGCTGGTGCCAGCGCAACAGAATGGCGGGCATGCGTTGAACGCGACGCATCCGCAGTTCCCCGGGCGGTTCGCGTCGAGCGGTGCAGGGATGCGGTTCGATCCGAACCATCCGTTCGGCGGCGGCAAGATCGTGTTCGACCGGACGCCGCAGCCCGACCGGACGCCTCCCCAGATCAACGTGGTCCAAAGCAATCCGTTGCCCGCGCCGGGGAGTTCCGTGCAGCTGATCGTGAGCGTGCTCGACGCGAGTGGGCCCGCGGCGGTGCCGGGATTCCAGCCGGCGCAGGCCGCGGTTGAATCGGTGGAACCCAGGCAGGCCGTGACCCTGCTGGTGGATCGCGGCGGGGGCGTGTGGGAACTCGAATGTGACCGGCCGGCGCGCGTGGTGCTGAAGATCCGCGGGTACGACGCCTTCCTGAACGAAGCCGTGCGGCGGTATGCGGTGAACTTCGGCGAACGCCCAGCGATCGGGCCGTTGGCCGGCGATCCCTTCGGGCCGCGCCTGCTGTATTCGCAACCCGACCAGGACGGCCTGGGTGTGGCATCGGATCAGCCCATCGTCCTGCAGTTCAGCGAGCCCCTCGCGCCCGATGCGCCGGAGGAAGCGGCGCGCCTGTTCCTGCTGACGCCCTTCGGCGGAACGCCGCGCGTGACCTTCGGGCGGGATGGCTCCGAGTTGGTGATGGTCTACCCGTTGCTTGCACCCGGGCTCGATCACACGCTTTCCATCCAGGGCATCCGCGACGCGGCCGGCCAACTCTTTGACCAGGACCCGAATCCGACCTCGCCCGCGGGCGAACCGTACCTCCTGCGATTCCGGACAGCGACGGAGCGACGCACGCCGCTCGCGGACGTGTTGGAGGGTGGCGGCGCGGTCATCCGGGGCGGGTACGCCTACGTCATCGATCGGCTCGGAAGCCGCGTCACCGCGTATGACATCTCGGTGCCGTCCAAACCGTCCCTCGCCGGCCAGGTCCCCTTGCCGGGTCGGCCGACCGCGATGGCATTGGTACCGGCCTACGCGTGGGTGAAGAAGTGGGCGGGCGGCTCGACGCCGGGACCGACGCCGCCGGACACCCACGAACAGGGGGACCTGCTGGTGGTGGCGGGTGGCTCCGGTGTGGGAACGGGATTCATCCGGGTCATCGATCTCCGCCAACCCCTCGAGCCGGAATCCGTCGTTGCGGGCGGGCGGGTGGATCTCGACGAGACCGCGCGGATCACGCGCATCACGTGGTCGGCGCCGTACCTCGTGCTGGCACAGAACACCGCGACGGCTCCGTCGCTGCGCGTGTTGCATCTGCAGACCTTGCTCCTCGGGTTCGCGTACGAGGACTGGGCTCGCGAGCTGATCCGTCGACACGAGTTTCCGATCCTGCCGGAGGAGGCGGTAGTTGGAATCGATGTGAACGGCGACGGGGACTACGTCGACGTGTCGGAAGGCGACCAACTGCCGGTGCTTGGGCGGCCCCAACTGCAGTTCACGCCGGGCGAAGTGACGTTGCTCACGCTCGCGCCGAACGAGATCGCGGGCGCGAGCGCAGTCCGGTTGCTGCAAGGGACGTCGCGGTTCCTGGCGGACGTGGTGGCGGATGGGGGATCCGGATTCGTCGGGGCGTTGGTGACGGGTGGAAGCGACAACGAGGTCGAGGTCGCTCAGTACGCATTTCCGACGGCGACGAATCTTGTGCAGAAGCCGGCGGAGTTCCGCGGGTTCCTCGTGGGGCAGGTGACGCCGGAGCGCTTCCGGGTCCAGTTCACGAATGTCTATCCGAAGCGGGCGTTGCGGGTGGACGTGGGCAGCCGGCGCCTGGTGGTGGCGGGATTGATCGGGTTGAGGGAACAGACGAACCAGTTGGCGGTCATCGATGTCACGTTCGCGCCGCAGGTCAGCCTCGTGAACGAGATCCCGTTTCCGACGAACACCTTTGGTCTCTTCCAGGGGGCGGAACTGGACGACAGCGGGCGGTTGGTGTTGCTGACGGCCGACGGCGGCGGACGGGAACAGTTCGTGATGGTGGATCCGAAGCGGCTGCTGGACCCGGCCCCTGCCGTGGGGTGGCATCCGGCGATCCAGGGAATCCAGCCGGGCGTCGGCGGCGGCAACGTGCCGTACGGCGTGATCCGCGCGGGGACGGCGGTGGCCAGCCTCCGTTTGCGCAATGTTGTCTCGCAGACGGCGCCGCTGATCCGGTGGGTGGTGTCGCCGTCGGAGTGGTTGAATCCCTTTGCAGCGCACGATTACGCGGGTCGCCTGCCGGAGATCCGGTCGCTGGTGGAGCCGTACCAGATGCCGGTGGTGAAACCCGGCGCAAACGGCGGGCTCGAACCGGGTGAACCCGGCCGTCACGTCTATCTCCACGCCGAGATCCCGGGCGGGGCAGGCGAGGAAGTGATGATGAGCCTGATGGCGATGACCCCAGCCGGACGCGTCGTCGCGCGCGATGCAGGGGATCAGCCGCCGGCGATCTGGAACGACCTGCTCCTGCGCCGGCTGAGCGACGATCCGAGGTCGGAGGCGTTCAACGTCTATCTCTCCGGACCCATCGCCGTGGTGGCCGGAAAACTGACAGCTGCCGAAGTCACACAGATCCAGTCTGCGCGGGCGCGGACGCTGATCACGCAGGGGGCGCGCATCCGGGTCGGCTTCCCTGCGGAAGCGGGCGGGAATCCGGTGCTGCAACCGTACGCGGGCGACCTGGCCGCGTCGCAATTGTCGGACACCAACCGCACCACGTTGACGCTCGGGTCGTCCGTGTCGCGCGGCACGCAGGTGCTGGCGCCGGAGTTGGAGGCGGACGAGGAACTGCGCATCCAGACGGTGGTGGATCGGTTCAACACCAACGTCTGTCCGGCGGGCACGTTCCTGAACTACGCACATAACCTCGATTGCCGGCTCACGTTGCGGATCAAAGGCCAGGTCGTGCGTGGCGTGACCGACGACCAAGGCACGCATTGGCCGCTGTTCGAGAACGTGCCGTCGAGCGCTGGTGCGCACCGCGTGTTCCTCGACACCCAGCATGCGGGCGAACCCGGCGAACACACCTTTGAACTCCGGGCCGAACGTTTCGACGGCTGGGATGCGTCCACGCAGGTGACGCGGACGGGAACGCTGGAGCATGAAGTCGAGATTCAGGAACGCGCGCCGGTCGGCCACACGTTCGTCCAGGGCATCGACCTCTGGGACGGTCACCTCGCGATGGCGCGGCAGGACTTCACCTATGCCGGGCGTCGGCTGCCGCTGGAGTTCACCCGGACCTACAGCAGCGCGGGCGACAGCTCGGCCGGTCCGATGGGCGCCGGATGGAACCACAGCCACCAGATCCGCCTCGTCCACGATGATTGCGGCCGTTGGACGGTGATCGGCGGCGAAGGCGGTGGGAACGTGTTTACCCAACCGGCGGTCGATCCCGCGAAGGAAGCCCTGTATCGGGCGTTGCTCCCGGTGCCGGTCGGGCGATTCGAATTCTTCCGTCCGCAACTCGGGTTCCACTCGGTGCTCGTACGCGACACCGACGTCGGCACGGACGCCTGGTTCTTCACGAAGTCCGCGGTGCGGTATCACTTCGTCGTCGAGCCCGCGCTCAGCACGGCATCGACGACGGTTTACCTGCTCAAGGAGATCCGCGAACCCCATGGCAACGCCCTCGTGTATGACTACACCTCGGGCGATCCCGACCCCACGACGCTCGACACGGTCACCGAGATCGACCCCGCGTTGGGTGCGCGCAAACGCGGACTCCAGTTCCGCTACGAGGTCGTGGATGGCGAGCGGCGCCTGCGGTTCCTCGATGGATTCGATGCGCAGACCGGCGGCGACCTGCTCGGGTTGCATCTGGAGTTCGAGTACGACGCCGACGCCAACCTGCGCGTGGCGACGCGTCGCGGACCAACGCCGGAGGAGACGCGCGTGGAGCGTTACGATTACACGTCCGGAACCTCGAAGACCGGGCACAACCTCCGGTTCTTCACCGACGCCAGCGGACACCGGACCGAATACGTCTACGGCAGCGTGGGACCCACCTACTATCTGGGCGCGGCAGCCCTCCGACCCTTGGTGGACGTGCCGCGGCACGAGGTCGTCGAACGCGTCATCCGGCATGGCGCGGCGCATGATGCCTTCGAGGGGACGCACGATGTCGTGTCGGACTTCGGATACGACTGGGCCAACTTCGAGCGCACGGTCTCCAATCCGCGACCGGGCCTGCCAGCGACCAAGTACCGGCTGAATCACTACGGCGCGACGACGCGGACCGAATGGCCGATGGGCAAGGTGGAGGAACAGCGCTGGGCGGTGGACGTGGTGGATGGGTCGGTACGGGATGCAGCCGGCAACACGATCCGCGACGTCGTGCCGATCTATCGGAAGGACGCCGCAGGCCGGGAGACGTTCCTGGAGTACCACGACGGGCGCGGCAACGTGACGCGCGAACGCGTGGTCTTCCCGACGGGTTACGCTCCGGTCCGGAACCGCGCCGGCCTCGTGGTTCCCTCGATGGAAACCCGGATGCAGCACGATGCCCTGTTCGGCATCGTGACCAACCGCGTGGATGCCGAAGGCTTCACCACGTCGAAGGTCGTCGACGCCCGGTACGGCGACGTCGTGCAGGAGATCGATGAACTCGGGAACCGTGCCCATTGGGTGTATGCGGCGAACGGGGACCTCGAATCGCGCACGGACGAACGCGGCTTCATCACGCGCTACTTCGACCACGATCTCCAGGGCAATCCGCAGCGGATCGAAGCGGAGGTCGAACGCGGCGGACGTCGCGTGCGGACCCAGCGCACCCTCGACATCCGGGGTCGCATCACCGGCACGACCGATACCTTCGGGCATCACACGCGGGAGACGTACGACGCGCTGGACCGCGTGATCGTGAGCGAGCGGCTCGCCGATGGTTCGGACCTGGGCGGCGTCCCGTCGGTCACGCGCACGAGTTACCATCCGGGGGGTGAGATCCGTTCGACGATCAGTCCGCTCGGGCTGGTGACGCAGACAGTCCATGACGCCCTCGGGCAGCGGGTGCGGGAGATCCAGTTGGCGGTCAGCCAGGCCAGTGGTTCGCCGCAGAACCTGACCAACGCGTGGACGTACGATCCCGCGGGCAACGCCCTCACCTCGACGGACGCCCGCGGCGTGACCCGCACGCAGGCATACGACGACCTCAACCGCCCCACCGAGACCCGCGTCATCGGACCGCACGGGCCGGTCGTCGGACTCAGCGGGCTCGTGTCCGGGCGCACGTACGACCTCATGGACAATGTCCGCACGGAGACCGACCTGCACGGGAACGTCACGACCCGGATCCACGACGGCCTGTATCGCGTGGTCGAGACACGCCTGCCGTTCACGAATGCGGTGATGACGGTGCGGCTCGATCTCCTCGGCAACGCCTGGGAGCAGTCCGATGCCAACGGAAACATCACGCGGAACACCTTCGATGCGAAACGCCGCATGACCCGCACGACGGATCCGCTCGGCAACGCGACCGAGTACGCAATGGACGCTGGTGGTCACGTGACGAACGAGGTCCGGGCGATTGCCGGACTGACGGTCGAGCGGAGGTTCGACGGCCTTGGTCGGGTGACCTTCCAGCGACAGTTGGGCGCTGGAATCCCGGCGCCGGGCTACACGTCCGCCACGGAGTGGAACGACGATCGGAACGAATCCGTTGTCACCAACGCCCGGGGAAAGCGCGATCGCATCCGCAAGGACGGCCTCGACCGGATCGTGGAGAGCGAGGAGGACATCGAGGGCCTGCGGTTGCTCACGCTCACGACCCACGATGCCGCCGGCAACACGTTGACCGTTCGGGACGCGGAAGGCGGGGATGTCGATCTCACGCATCGGTACGATGAACTCGGCCGGCGCATCCGGTCGGATCGGGTGGGAACGCCGGACGATGGCGGTTTGCCGGTGTACTCGACCACGACCTACGACGGTGGCGGGCTGGTGACTGAGACGCGGGATCCCCGAGGCATCCGGGTGCGTCGTCGCCACGACAATCTGGGTCGGGTGTTGGTGGCCGAGATGCAGGAATCCATCACGGGCGGCGGAGCGTGGCTGACCATGACGGAGAACGTCTGGGACGATCCCGCGCGGGCGGTTGATTCTTTCGACGCGAAGCGCACGCGGACGCGCACGGAGAGCGATGGACTGGGCCGGGCCGAGCGCATCACCGATGGACTGGGGGCGGTGGCGCGCCGCGGCCATGACGGCGTGAACGTCCGCTGGGAGATCAGCCCGCGGGGACTCCGCAGCGAGATGGATTACGATGCGCTCAACCGGGTTGTGGAGATTCGTGAATTCGATGCGGACGGCACGGTGGCCACGCGCCGCCGCGTGGTGCTCCGCGATGACCTTCGCCAGCGGTTCGACATCGATCGCCGCGGGTTCACCAACATCGTTCATTTCGATTCCCTCGGCCGCGTCGTCCGCAAGGAGCGGTCGGGTCCCGGCCTGCTTGCCCAGTACGGCAGCGATCCGTTGCTCCTCGAAACTCGGGAGTACGATGGCAACGGCAACGTGATCCGGGTCCGGGACGGCCGCGGCAATGCCATCCGCCAGGACTTCGACGGGGCGGATCGCCGCGTGGCGACGGTCGAGGGCGAGGGCAGCCCGGTGGAATCCACCACCCGCTACGGGCTCGATCGCGTCGGGAACATCGTGACGGTGAAGGATGGGCGCGTCCACGGCGGGCCGTTCGACCTGCGGCGGGAATACGACGCCCGCTATCGCGTGGTGCTCTCGGAGGATGCGGTGGGTGGTGTCTCCTGGTTCCGGCATGACGCCGGCGACCTGGTGATCGAGCGGCGCGAACCTCTGGGTTGGGTGACGTCTTACGCCTACGACGAACTCGGCAAGCTCCTGAGCGTGGACGAATCCGCGCGGGACTCGGGGGTGGGCGATGCCGGCATCACGCGCTTCCGCTACGACGCGCAACGCAACCTCCTCGCACGGCAGGACGCGGCCGGGAACCTTACGACCTTCGTGTACGACGCGCTGCATCGGATGACCACGACGGTGCAGCATCTGGTGGTGCCCGGCCCGATCGCGGTGAACGGGCACGCGCCGGTCGCGCCCGGTGGAGCCACGCTGGCGTGGAACTACCAGCGCGACGAACACGGCAACATCCGACGTGTGATCGATGCCCGCGGGCAGGAGGCGGAACTGCGATACGACCACCTCGACCGGTTGGTGGCCAGTACGTACTCCAACCACACCGAGAAGGATGCCGCTGGCGTCCTCCTCGACCATCAACCGATCAGCATCCAGTACGAGATCGACGGCAACGGGAACCGGAACAGGGTGGTCGAGGTCAAGATGCTGTCGGGCATCGTGGTCTCCGAGCGGACGGAGACCGAATTCGATGCCCTCGACCGGCCGCGATCCATCCGCCGCTTCGATCACGATGATGCCGTGGGTCGGTTGGTGGAGGTGCGCTTCGACGTGGTTGGGAATCGCACTCGCGTCACGGACCCGGACGGGCGGGACACACGATACTCGTACGACGCGCGAAACCGCATGATGACGGCGGTGCTGGATCCGGGCGGACTGATGGCCACGTACCGGTACGAAGCGGACAGCCTGCTGGCACGGGTCGAGTACCCGAACGGAGTCCGGAGCGTCCGGACCTACGACGCGGCCGACCGGATGAAGTCGGTGGAGAACCGGAACGAGGGATCCATCCTCTCGCGGTTCGATTACGACTACGACCTGAACGGCAATCGGACGAACCAGCTGGAGAACCTTCCGGCGTTGCCGCAGGCGTTCCTCACGACGCGCTACGAGTACGATCGGATGAACCGGTTGAAGCGGGTCGACCTGAGCACCGGCGGGCACCTGGAGTACGGGTACCTGCCGAACAACAGTCGGCTGACGGAAGCGGGCGAGTTTCCGTTGCCGGGGAACGTCGTCAGCCGCCGGTACCACTACACTGCGGATCCCGCGCGGCCGACGGTCACGTTCAGCGGGGTGAATGCGCTTTCGCGGATCGAGGATCGGACGCCGGCCGCGGCCCACGTGGATTTCGAGTACGACGCGAACCTCAACCAGGTCGCCCGCGTCGCGCCCGGGAGCCGGGAGGAATACCGGTTCGATACACGGGACCAGTTGATCCGGAGCGAGACGAAGTTCGGCGTGGTGCGATACGACAACGACGACCATCGCCGACGCGTGAAGAAGCGCGGGACCAACGGCGAACTCCGATACCTGCACGACGACGGCGGTGTGTTGACGGAGCACGGTCCGGCGGAGACGGCGTTCGGGACCGTCCGGCGGTATGACCGGGGCCAGGGATTGCTCGCGGTTTCGCCCATCACCGCCGGGCAGGCCGAGCGGCATTGGTACCTGCAGGATGTCCTCCGCAGCACGGTCAACGTGGTGAAGGCGGACGGTACGTTGCAGAACACCTACCGGTACGATCCGTGGGGTGAGGTCACGGACCAGAACTCGGTCCTGGAAAACCGGAGGCGTTTCACTGGCCAGTACGCGGATGCGGAGACCGGCCTCCAGTACTTCGGGGCGCGGTACTATTCCGGACGCCAGGGGCGCTTCATCTCCCAGGATCCATATCAGGGCGATGACGGCGATCCGGCGTCGCTGAACCGCTTCGGGTATGCGCATGCGAATCCGACGGGCTATATCGACGAGGACGGGCACAGCGCGACGCTTGTCGGCGGCGCGCTGGGTTTCGCGTGGGGCGTGGGGCAGGCCATCGGCGGGGCTGCGAACAGCCTCTACCACGAACGGAGAGCCAGTCTGACGGAGATGGGAGCGGTGATCCTGCAGAACACGATCGGCGGACTGGAGACCGGGGCCTCGATCGACATCATGGCGACCGGCGGCCTCTTTGGGATGGCACTCGGAGGGGGGCTGGGTGGCGCGGGTATGGACGCGTTGACCTTCACGGGCCGGGCCCAGACGAAGGAGCAGTTCATCCACGGACAGGCCGAGGGAATGGTCGGCGGTGCCGTGGGCGGGGTCGCTCTTGGCATCGGGATTCCGTTGATTGGCGGTGCCGCCAAAGTGGTTGCCCGCGAAATGACCCAACTCGCGGCGGACGGCGCTTCATGGGCCGCCAGCAAGGTGGCCAGCGGGACGCAACGCCTGATCAGCCGCTTCCAGGCACGGCGGATGGCGGAGGAGGAGTTTGTCGGTGCGGTGGCGCGGGAGACCGGAACAGCCTCACGCGAGGCCTTGGCGGCTGCGTTGAGGGCACCTGCCGGTCTTCCGACGCGTGCCGCCAGCGCGGAAACCACGTCGGTGCTCGCCGCGACGCGATCCAGGACGGTGTCGGAGACCCTCGTGATCGAACGTACCGCCATCGATGCACCCAACCGATACGTCCCATTTGAACCGGTGACCGCGATCGCACGGCGCGAGGCGACGGCCATCGTCGCTCCCTCCCGGATGATGGTCGTTCAGGACACCACCGCGGTGGCGGAGTTCCCGGTTCGGACAACGGGGTACTTTGATCGGATCCGGCCCGTCGTGACGGAAGAGACGGGCGTCTACCAAATGCTCCAGCGCGACATGGCGGCTCCGGACAAGGCCTGTGTTCCATCGAGCTGCCGCGTGGTACTGCGGAAGCACGGGATCGACATCGCCGTGAAGGACCTGGGGGATGCCATGGGGACGTCCGCCGCTGGCACCCGGTTGGAACATGCGGCGCAGGTGTTGGATGGCCTGACTTTCAATGGACGGACGGTGCAGGCGACGTTCGAGGGGAGGAGTTCACCGGGAGCCCTGATCCAGGCCCTGCAGCAGGGCGACGATGTCATCGTGAGCATCGCCCGGCAGTTCCCGGGGGATGCCAAGCTCTCGCGACATGCCGTCGTGGTGGAGCAGTTTGATGCCGCTCGGAACTTCGTCCGCATCCGGGATCCGGATATGGGCGTCTATGACGTCTCGGTGCGTGAGTTCCTGGAGCGTTGGACCCGACGCACGCTCTTCATCCGTTGAACCCGACCCAGCCATGATTTCCATGTATCCGAAAGTGAATGGGGCTGTGCCTTGTGGTGCTGCCCGTGAGGGGAAGACGGATTCGGGGTGGCGACGTCCTCGTCGCCCTCTACAGCCCTTTGCCGAGGCGATGAGGACATCGCCGCCCCGTTCCCATTCTCAAACAGGGGTGGTTTCAAGAGGCACCCAAACGAATGGGGTTGGTCCTCGGGGTTTTGGCCCTGAGGGGAAGACGGATTCGGGGTGGCGACGTCCTCGTCGCCCTGGTCATGCCGCACCAAAGGGCGATGAGGACATCGCCACCCCGTCCTTGGGGGGATTCGCAGCGCATGCATCGGCGGTCGGGGGGCGTTCCCATGGCGATGAGGACATGGCCTCTCCGCTTGGGGTGAGTGGATCCCTGTTCCTGCGACCGCTCCTCCTGCTCTGGCTACTTGTCGCGTCGACGGTGTCGGCGGCGGTTCTGACCACGCTGGAACTGCGGGTGCTGGGCACGCGCCTCGCGGTGGTTCCGGGCGAAGTCACGGTGCCGCGCAACATCGAGGGCTCCGTGAAGGTCGAGTTCGTCGCGGGCGACGGTTCCGTCGTGCCAGCGCCCGGTTCGATGGCGGG
>JAIXZE010000257.1 GCA_027489875.1 Verrucomicrobiales bacterium | reverse complement strand
TACGTCATCCACGTCAGGCGCTACCGCGGCCCACTTCAGGATCCCTTGCCCTGGACCACGGTCTCAACCCCGCTCGGTCGCGTCGTCAACCTGCTTTCCTTCGGCCATTGGGCCCTCCGAGGACTTCCCATCACCCTCGCCTGCCGTTTGATTCGACTCTTCCGGGCATTCTGACATCCGCTGCTACCCGTCCAAGCGTAGAAGACGACGTCCGGAGGCTTGGGAAGGAGCCCCCAACTGTTCGACCGCACCGGAGCCGGCACGGTGTGCTCTGGCTCAACGACCCGGGGAGAGGCCCCACGAATCCCCCAGGACACGGGCCGCAGGGATTCCCTGCAGCCCCTTCACGACCCCTCCCCGGATCCAAAGGGTCCCGTCTGCGCCGACCAGCAGAAGGTGATCAGTACCCGAGGCAACCCCGGCCCATGGACGATCCCCGGCAAATCTCACCGGGACATCGGTGACATGGGACGGGCCGTACAGGGAACCCCATCCCCAGAGGCTGCCGTCGTTCCCCAGGATGCAGGAGCCCGGACCGGCCAACACCGAGCTCGCCGGAGGAACTCCTTTGATCCGCATCGGTCGGGTCGGGTCGTAGGGAGGAGTTCCCGCAGACCGTGCCAGGCCACCAGCGCCCGCACCCCACACATAGGTTCCGCCGGCGGAATCCGAGGCCATGCTGGTCACGCGGCTTGCATCGATCGCGGTCCACCCCGTGGCATTTCCGATCCGGGTCATGCGTCGGGGCACAAACGACACGGTTCCGTCCCCAATCTGCCCGGACTGATTGTCTCCCCACGCATAAAGGTGTCCGCTGTCGAGGATTCCCAGAGCATGCGCGCTGCCGGCTGAAATGGACTTCCAGCGGGTTCCGGGCGCCAGTTGGACGGGACGGCGGTTGTCGGATGTTCCGTTCACACTCCACAGGCTGCCGTCCTGCCGGAGCGCGTATGAGTTTTTGCCGCCTGCCGCGACCATTGCCCAGTCCCTCTGTGATCCGATCCGGACCGGGGAGCTTCGGGACACAAGGGTCCCGTCGCCCAACTGTCCAACAGAGTTGCTTCCCCAGGACCAAAGGCTGCCGTCTTCGGCAATCGCGAGGACATGGGCATCTCCACAGGACACGGCTCGCCACCTCGACCCTTGCGAGATGTTCTCCGGGAAGTATCTGCCTCGGGTAGATCCGATCCCCAACTGACCCTCCGCGTTGCGGCCCCACGCCCAAAGACGAGCGGAGGAGTCCAGCGCGACGCTGAAGTCCTTCCCCGCCGCGGCCATTCTCCAGTTCGTGTTTGTTCCGTACTGCTGCAGGGGCAGTTCCTCGACCGCAAACCCGATTCCAAGGCTCCCGTAGATGTTGTTCCCCCAGCTCCACACGGTGCCATCGGACTGGAGGGCCACGGAGTGGGCCATACCCGCAGCGGCCGCGACCCAGTTCGTTCCAGTCCCGAAGCGGATGGGCTGCGTCGAGTAACCGTTGTTCCCATCTCCCAAAAGCCCTTCGAAGTTCATCCCCCAGGTCCAGAGGGAGTGATCCTCGCGAAGTGCCACCACGTGCCACTCGCCGCACCAGATCCGCGTCCACCCCCCTTGGGTCCCAACCCGGGTCGGCGTCACCGAGGGCTCCCCCGCAAGATCCAGGCTTCGTCCCCATTGCCAGAGGGTTCCGTCGGCCTGGATGGCGAAGGTTGCCCAGGCGCTTGCAGCCACCGCCTTCCAAGACGTACCAGTTCCAAGCCTCCTTGGTGCGTAGGATGGGGCCCTTGTCCCATCACCCAGCTGACCGTACTGGTTGTTTCCCCACGTCCAGAGGGAGCCGTCCGCCCGGATGGCAGCGGAATGCCTCTCCCCAACCCCAACGTCCAGCCAGACGGAATTGGTCTCCACCGGAGCCGGGATGGGTGTGAAGTTCTCCTCGATTCCAAGCTGTCCGTATTCGTTGTATCCCCAGGACCACAGGCTGCCGTCCGCCTGAATCGCAAGGGTACAGCCTCCCGTCGCCACCTTTCTCCACCGGGTCCCGGGAGCAATCCTCTGGGGAACATCGGAACTCTCCTGTTCAAACGGCCTGCCAAGGGCCCCGGCGGTGGCCCAACCCCAGGACCATAGGCTGCCGTCGTCGCGAATCCCGTAAGACACCTGAATCCCACCAAAGACAGACATCACCAGGCTTCGCCATTCCCTGCCCGAGGTCACGGGCGCGGGGGTCGGACCACCCGCAGCGCCCAGCACCCCGTAGTAGTTGTTTCCCCACCCCCACAGTTCTCCACCGTCCCGAACAGCCATGGAAGCCTGCCGGTTCGCCGCCACGAGCGTCGGCTCCAGGTCGGGAACAGCTCCCAACACCACCCGGCCAAGGTCCGTCGGTGCCGCCCCCGAGGCATCCACGTTCCTCAACGCCACCCACGGTCTGACGCCATCGGTCCAGCGCACTTCCAACACCGCGCTCGCTCCGGGAACCTCGGCCGGAAGCACGAACCGACCATCCAGTCCTGTCCTCACCGCCGGTGCCGGAAGGTCATAGATCTGGACCATCGCCCCGGTCACAGGCAGGCCCGCTTCATCCACCACGGTTCCCATCACCTGCACCGTTCGATTCCGCTCCGCCATAAATGGATCCAACAGACCCGGTCTGGCCCACTCGAACACGTCGCCCCGGCCATCCCCATCCATGTCCGCTTGCTCTCCAATCAAGCGGCTTTCCACCCGGAAGAAGCCGGCCTCCCCGTCGGGTCCCTTGCCGCTGAGCTCCGCCAATCTCCACAGCCCCCCTCCAACGATCATCTGCAAGGGGCGCGAGATGTTCGAAAGCTCGCTGCCCGTGCGCAGCACCAGGTAGCTGCCGTTGTCGAGGCCGGCCGTAAGCGTGACCATTCCGTCCCTGGACACGCGATGGTCCACAATCGGCACCTGTCCCAGGGCGAAATCCGCCAACCCCGAGAACAGCACCCAGAGACCGGCGGGCAAGAACCTCAGGAGACTTCTGGAGGAGTGAGGAAGGATCATCGGGTAGCTCCATCGTATTCCCGTCCCCCGGCAGCAGGTCAACCTCCGTGGCACCCACACCCCTCTGCCCGCTTGAAACTTGAATCTCCCACCTTGAAGCTCCCAGCCATGCCACGACCGGACCTCACCCCCGAACCATCCTCGCGGACCCTCCGGGTCTTCGCCTTCGACCCGAGTCTGGCGACGCAGATCGACAACGCCGGGATCGCTGAGATTGCCGTGTCGATCCCGTGGGAACCCGACCTCCAACCCGGCCCCGTCGGTGAGTACATCGAGGTCGTCGACGTCGACCCCGCCAGCAACCTGTTCTATCCGCCCGTCGACCTGAACGACCCCCGCATCCTCGCCCAGGATGGACTGCCGCCGTCGGAGTCGAACCCCCAGTTCCACCAGCAGATGGTCTACGCCGTGGCGATGGCCACCATCGCGCACTTCGAACAGGCGCTCGGGCGCGTCGCCCTCTGGTCCTCGCACCGACCCAACCGCCGGGTCCGACAGTTCGTCCGACGCCTCCGGATCTATCCGCACGCCCTCCGCGACCGGAACGCCTTCTACAGTCCGGACAAGAAGGCCCTTCTCTTCGGCTATTTCCCGACCACCACGCGCGACGCCCACAACACGCCCGGAACCCTCGTCTTCACCGCGCTCTCCCACGACATCGTCGCCCACGAGACGACCCACGCGCTCCTCGACGGCGTCCACCCGCGGTTCAACGAACCCGTGAACCACGACGTCCTCGCCTTCCACGAGGCCTTCTCGGACATCGTCGCGTTGTTCCAGCACTTCGCCTACCCGGGCGTCCTCCGCGACCAGATCCGGCGCACGCGCGGCGACCTCGCCGGCGAGAGCCTTCTCGGCCAACTCGCCCAGCAATTCGGCCGGGCCAGCGGCCGCGGAGGTGCCCTGCGCGATGCCCTCGGCGAAGTCGACGAAGCCACCGGCGAATGGCGTCCCCGCAAGCCCAGCGTCCGCGCCCTCGACACCACCCTCGAGCCCCACGACCGCGGCGCGATCCTCGTGGCCGCCGTCTTCGGAGCGTTCCTCAAGGCCTATCGCCACAGGACCGCCGACCTCTACCGCATCGCGTCCGATGGCACCGGCGTGCTCCGTGCCGGTGCCATCCATCCCGACCTCACCCACCGGCTGGCCACCGAAGCGGAGGGTTGTGCCAAGGCCATCCTCCAGATGTGCATCCGGGCGATCGACTACTGCCCGCCCGTGGGGATCACCTTCGGCGATTACCTCCGGGCCATGCTGACCGCCGACGTGGCGCTGTTCCCCGAGGACAGTTCCCGCTTCCGACTCGCCATGCTCGAGAGCTTCCGCCAGTGGGGCATCCACCCGGAAGGCCTGCGCGTCTACTCGGAGGAATCGCTGCTGTGGCCAACCCTCGCCCAGGTCTTGCGGGAATCCGCCGATGCCGCCACCGAATGCGACGCCGCAGGCGTGTTGCGATCGCTCTTCGACGCTACCGAGGCAGCCACGAAGGCACCCGACCACGATCCTCTCAACCCGCGACCGCCACGGATCCGGAACTTCGAGCCGTGGAACCTCGAAGGCGACCGCTACCAGACGTGGAGGGGCGCCGAATCCAACGCACGCATCCTCTGGAACTGGCTCGTCGAAGGTCCCGGAAAGCAGCTCGCCCCGGCACTCGGCCTCGTCGTCGATTCCTGGAAGGCCCCCGCCACCATCTTCCAGTCGGAAACCTACCCGGGCACACTCGCCATCGAGGTCCACTCCGTCCGCACCGCCCAACGTCGCACGGCCCGCGGCAGCACCGTCACCGACCTCGTCGTCGAGATCACCCAGCGTCGCCGCGGGTTCTTCGATCCCGAGGTCCAGAAGCGCCTCGACAGCCTCACCCCCGGCTCACCCATGCCGCCAAAGTGCGACTTCATCCACCGCGCTGGCTGCACGCTCATCATCGACGCCGAGTCCCGCTGCCCGAGCAGGGTCCGGGTGATCCGCACCCCCGGCGACATCACGGACAACGCGCGCTTCGAAGCCGTCCGCCGTTTCCTGTGCGAGGGCGGTCTCGAACCCGCCAACGCCTTTGAAGCACCCCAGCGCCAGCTCGACCGACGCGAACCCTTCGCCCTCATCCATCGCCACGGCGACCACTGAAGCCATGCCTGCCAAGAAGATCACCCCCGCGCCCAAGCCGGCCACTCCCACCGCCGATGGCCGGCTCCTGCCGCCCAAGGACGGCGCCGTCATCCGCATGTATCGCATCGGCCACGGCGACTGCTTCCTCCTCGCCTTCGACGGGAAGACCGCGGGGAAACCCGTCTACGTGCTGATCGACTGCGGCTTCAAACCCGGTTCGTCCGGCAAGATCGAGCGCACGCCCGCGCTCGGTGCCAAGGACGTCGCCGCCGACATCTTCAAGGCGACCGGCGGCACGGTCGACATCGCCGTCGTCACCCACGAACACCAGGATCATGTCAACGGCTTCACCAAGACCCACTTCTCGAAGCTGAAGATCCGTCAGACCTGGTTCGCGTGGACCGAGGATCCAGACAACCCAGTTGCCAACGCGCTCCGAAAGAAGTTCAAGGATCAGCTCCTCGGAATGCTCCAGGCCCGCAACCGCCTGGCCGCCGACGGCAACTCCGCCGAGGTCCGCTGGATGGATCAGTTCCTCGCCTTCGAACTGGGTGGCGAATCCGAGACCTTCGATCCGGCTTCCGCCGCACGCATCCTGGCCGCAGACAGCGATGCCAGCGGATCAGCGAACAAGAAGTCGATGAAGCTCCTGCGCGATCTCGCCTCCGAGGGACCGCGCTACCTCAAGCCCCACGGGGCACCCATTCCCCTTTCCGGTGCCCGCAACGCCCGGGCCTTCGTCCTGGGCCCGCCCAGTGAGGAAAAGAAGATCCTCGACGTCGATCCCATCGGCATCGAGGAGTTCCACGCCTTCGGCGCGGCCCACGCCATGTCCATCGATGCGGGAGACTCGGTCGTTGTCCGTTCCCCCTTCCATCCGGCGCTGGGCCTCCCGCTCGATTCCGCCGCCAACGATCCGGATCTCGGGCACTTCTTCCGGGATCGCTACGGCGTCCCGACCGCGTCGGGAGCACTCCCCGCACTTCCAAAGAACCTTTCCGAAATCGCGACCAATGAAGCCTCCCGCCGCATCGACGGCGAATGGCTTCAGTCGGCGTTGCAGATTGCCATCGAACGGAACAACGCCACCAACAACACCAGCCTCGTGCTCGCGTTCGAACTCGGGAAGGGCGGCAAGGTCCTGCTCTTCGCCGCCGACGCCCAACGCGGCAACTGGATCTCCTGGAAGGACGGCACCTGGAAGGATGGCGACCAGACCGTCACCGCCAAGGATCTCCTCGGCCGGACCGTCGTCTACAAGGTCGGACACCACGGCAGCCACAACGCGACGTTGAACGGCAAGGCCACCGACCCGCACCCCAACCTCGGCTGGATGGCGCAGGGATCCAGTGCCCGCGAGTTCACCGCGTTGATCACCGCCGTCCGGTCGTGGGCCCTCGAACAGGACGGATGGAACCACCCGTTACCGGCCATCAAGACCGCCCTGCTGGAGAAATGCGCGGGCCGTGTGCTCCAGACCGACACCCGCCTCGAAGACACGCCGGCCATCCGGACCGACCCCGCCTTCGCCAAACGCACCCGCGGCACCCCCCTCTACTTCGACCTGCGGATCGACGCCTGACCCAGCCGACAACCCGGATGCATCGCCCCCCTGCCCGTACCCGGAATCACGCTCCAGCGCCGGAGGCGCGACAGACGGTAGACCCGGGCGTGAGCCCGGGTTCCGTCCCGAAATGAAACCGAGCCCCGGCAGCGGGCGACAGAACCTCTTCCCTCGTCCTCACCCGCAGGCAGACAGGATTCCCCACGGCCTATTCCCTGATCCCATGCTGGCGAGCAAAGGCCTCGGCGACTCTTCCATCGGAACCCTGTTTCTTCCGCAGTCCCTGATAGATCGTCTGCAATGCCTTGGTGCGGTCGGGACCCGTCGGGAGGGTCTGGATCCATTGCATGGCCGCCTCTGGATTGTAGGGATAGACCTTGGCGGCGTAAGCGCCTGCGACCGCCGACTTCTCAGGACTGTCGGGGGCGCTGTTGAGCCATTTGCCGGCGGCGAGGTAATCCTTCTCTGCCCACTCTGCACCGAGCTGGAAGGCCCGCTCCTTCGACACCTCACCCGGCATCCCACTGGTGGCAAGCCAGTCGAGCCATTGGCCGGTTTCGC
>JAIXZE010000011.1 GCA_027489875.1 Verrucomicrobiales bacterium | reverse complement strand
GTTTCGGACGATGCGCTAAGGGTTGGTCATGAGCGTGAATCTGAAGCGTTTGGTGGCAGGTGTGGTTTTCGCGGGCGCATTGGCCCTGACGGGTTGCCAGGACAAGCCGACGACGACGGGTGGTTCTGCGGCCGCGGGTGGCAAGGCCTACCCGTTGGACGTCTGCCTGGTGTCCGGCGAGAAGCTGGGTTCGATGGGCGAGCCCGTGGTGTTCCAGCACGAAGGCCAGGAAGTGAAGCTGTGCTGCAAGAGCTGCAAGCCCGACTTCGAGAAGGAACCCGCGAAGTTCATCGCCAAGCTGGCGGGGAAGTGAGGGGGGAAGAAAGTAGCCAGTTGCCAGTCACCAGTTGCCAGTCCGACTGGAATCTGGGAACTGGCGACTGGGAACTCCTTTTGGCCCGCGCCGGGTGAGGGCACCCGGCCTTCAGATGAGAGTTGCCAGAGGCCAGATCCCAGTTCCCAAAGCACCGCCCTTCATTCTGGAATCTGGGAACTGGCGGCTGGGAACTCCTTTTGGCCCGCGCCGGGTGAGGGCACCCGGCCTTCAGATGGGAGTTGCCAGAGGCCAGATCCCAGTTCCCAAAGCGCCGCCCTTCATTCTGGAATCTGGGAACTGGTGACTGGGAACTGCTTTTGGCCCGGCTTGAATCTTGAAACTGAAATCTTCCAACTCGTTCGTCCGATCGATCGCAGCCCTGCTGGGGCTGTGGTTGGTCGTGTGCGGGTTGGGCGCGGGTGTTGGGGGATTCCGGGGGACGCCGGTCGCAGAACGCGCAGGCTGCTGCGCCCGCAAGATCAAGATCGCCCCGTGTTGTGAAGCGGCTCCCGGGCAGGTCGCCGACTGCTGCGTGGTCGAGAAGTCCAATGCGCGGCATTCGATGCCGGCGCTTCCGGTTCCACCATCCGTGCCGCCGCTGCCGGAGTGGGTGCCGACTTTGGTGGCGTTTCTGGAGTTGCCGGACCTCGCGCTGCCGCGAGTGACGCCGGTGGCTCCGTCGGTCGATGAGTGTTTCGTGGTTCCGGTCCCGCTCTTCCTGCGGGATCGCGTCTTCCTGATCTGAGCCTTGGGGAAGGTCCCTGCCCGGAGTGTGCCCTGCGCCGGCACGCCTCCGGATCCGTTCGTGGGCGTTTCCTAAGTTTTCTTCCCATGGCTCCATGTCCTTTTCCTTTGGTGGTGTCGGGTGCGGTCGGAACCGCGCCTGGTTGATGTTGGCGGGTTGGTTGTGTTGCGTCGTGGTCCGGGCCGATCCCGAACCGCCGCCCGAGGTCGTGACCGCGGACCTCGTGCGACGGCTCTCCGAGCAGATGCGCGAGCGGCATCCGGAACTGCGCGGGCTGATCCACGCGTCGAAGGCCGAG
Organism: Verrucomicrobiales bacterium; assembly: GCA_027489875.1. Lineage (GTDB taxonomy): Bacteria > Verrucomicrobiota > Verrucomicrobiia > Limisphaerales > UBA9464 > UBA6176. Next base: position 13,907 of record JAIXZE010000011.1, on the reverse strand, counting down.
CAACTGAACGCGGAGGGAACACGGCGTTGGGCGGATCCGGACGTCATGCTCGGCGGCGGCCTCTACCGGTACGCCGACATGGCGCGCGAGAACGGCGACCTCTTTTACGGCGTTGAACAGAAGCTGCCCCTGATGGGCAAGGAGAAGGCCGCCCGGGCGCTGGCGGCATCGAATGCGGTGGCGGCCGGCGTGCGCGTGGAGGCGCGGTTCGCGGAACTCCGACGAGACCTGGCCGTCGCCTTGTTCAGCGCGGCGGAGGCGCGCTCGGAGGCGGCGCTGATCGCCGCGGATGTCGCGTGGTTGGAGGCACAGGTGCGACTCGGCCGGACGCGGGTGGCCTCAGGCACGGAGCCGGCGGCGATGGTGCTGCGTCTGGAGAACGATCTCGACCGCCGTCGCCTCGATTGGACCAACGCCGTCGCCCGACGGCGTGACGCCGAGGCATTGGTGGCCTTTCAGGTTTCAGGCGCGGGAGGCTCAAGCGGGGGCATTTCGACACGGCCTCTGGTTGGGCGTCGTTCCGGGGCGGCGATGTCCTCATCGCCCGGGGATGGGCTCCGGAACGGCGACGAGGACGTCGCCACCCCGTTCCGTGAAATCCCCTCTGGCAACTGGGAACTGGAAACTGGCTTCTCCCAGTCCTGGTCTCTCCCACCGGTGGCGGAATCGGTACCGTTTGGTCCGGTGCTGGTGCGGTTTGCGGAACGGGCCGAACCGGAGGTCCTGCGGCGCGAACGCGAGATCGGCGTGGCTTCGGCGGCGGTGCAGGTGACCCGGCGCTCGCAACGTCCCGACTTCGCAGTGGGCGTTCAGTCGTATCACGAATCGGCCACCGGCACGGCTGCGCAAGGCATGCTCACGGTGACGATGTCGGTGCCGTGGTTCAATCGGGCGAACTATCGACGGGACCTGGAACGGGAACGGGCGCGGCTGGCGTCCGCGGAAGCGCAGGTCGAGGACGCACGGGTGCTGGTGCGCCGCGAGGTGCATCGGTTGGTGACGCAGATCGACGCGGGGCGGCGCGAGGCGTTGCTGATGCGCGACGTCGTGTTGCCGCGGACACGTCGGTTGCAGGAATCACTGGAGGGTTTGTGGACGTCGGGGCGTGCGGAACTCCGCGACCTGCTGGAAGTGCGACGCCAACGGATCGAGGCCGAGATGGCCGAGGTCCGGGCGACAGCGGAGTACTGGATGGCCGTGTCCGAGCTCCTGCTGTGCTGCGGGCTCGAGGATCTGGAGACGGTGCGGGAGTTGGTGGGTGGTTCGGTGATGGAAGGAGGGATGAAGCGATGAAAGCGATGAATGCAGTCCTGGCGGTGGTGTTGGTGGGCGTCGGGCTTGGTGCGGGTTGGTGGTGGCGGGGACAATCCGCGCACGTCCACGCGGATGGTGGCGCGGTGCCGGGAGCGCGAAAGGTCCGGATCTATCAGTCGCCGATGCATCCGTGGATCACGTCGCCGGAACCGGGCCTGTGCACGATCTGCGGCATGAAGCTCGTGCCCGTGTACGAGGGCGAGGCGGGCTTGGATTCGGCGGAGGGCGTGCTGCGGTTGGGCAGCAATTCGATTACCGCTGTCGGCATCGCCTCGGCGTCGGTCGGGATCGGGCGCGTCACGAAGTCCCTGCGATTGGCGGGGACGCTGGATGACGACGACTCGCGGCATCGGATCCTGTCGGCGTACGTCGAGGGACGGATCGAGACGTTGGCCGTGGCTGCGGAAGGCGTGGAGATCCGCGAGGGGACAGAGTTGGCAACGTTGTACAGCCCGCCGTTGCTGGGCGCGGTGCGCGAGTATGTGTCGCTGGTAGCCGGGGGAGAGACGGGCCCGCTGCTGGCGGCGGCGGGACTCCGGTTGCGACAGATGGGAATGGGCGAGGCGCAGGTGAAGGCGTTGCCGGCCGGATTCGCCGCGGAGCAACGCCTGTTGCCATGGCTTTCGCCGATGTCCGGAACGGTCGTGAAACGGATGGTGTACGCGGGGCAATGGGTGAAGGAAGGCGACCCGATGTTCGAGGTCGCAGACTTCGGCACCATGTGGTTCAAGGGCGATGTCTACGAACGCGACCTGCCCTGGCTGCGCGTGGGCCAGGAGGTGGTGTGGTCCACGCCCTCGTTGCCCGGTCGCCTGTTCACGAACCGGATCGCTTTCATCGATCCCAACCTCGACATGATGACCCGCAGCACCCGGATCCGGGTGGAGGTCCCGAACCCGGATCTGGGGGAAGGACGCGGGCGGGTGTTCCGGCATCGGCTGTATGCGGAGGCTCAGGTGCGCTTGGAAAGCGAACCGGTGTTGGTGGTGCCGCGATCGGCGGTGCTGAATCCCGGAGGCGTGGCGCGGGTCTGGGTCGAGCTCGGCGCGGGAAGCTATCAGGAGCGTACGATCCGCGTGGGCCGCGTCGGGGATGCCGTTTGGGAAGTGGTCGATGGCCTGGATGCGGGAGAGCGCGTCGTGCTCAACGCGGGGGTGTTGGGAGGGAGTTCCGAGTTTTCAGTTTCAAGCTTCAAGGGGGGCGGGGGGGAGTTGCCAGTTGCCAGTTCCCAGTTGCCCGTTGGGAAGCCGGATGCGGCTCATGGGCGACTGATTCGGCTGTTGGCGGGGGTGGCGGCCGAGTTGGCGAAGGATGACCTCGCGGGGTTCAACCGGGCGCGGGTCGAATGGGGGAAGGCGGTGGCGGAGGTGCGGGGGAAGGGGACGAATGCGCCTCCGGATGTCGGCGGCTACCGGGAGGGGATGCTCGTGGAGTTGCCGGAGGCGCGGGACCTGGCGGTGGCGCGGAAGGCTTTCCATGGGCTGGTGGAGGCGTGGACGCCGGTCGTGATGGGCGCGCGGAAGCAGGAAGGCTTCGGGGAACTGAAAGTCTACCGGTGTCCGATGACGGCGAAGGCCTTTCCGGGGGCGCCGGCGAAGGCCGTGTGGTGGCAGTTCGGTGGGCCGCTGCGGAACCCGTGGTTCGGCGCGGAAATGCTCGATTGCGGAACGGAGGTCAGATGATCCGTCGACTGATTGAAGGTTCGCTGGCGAACCGGTTCCTCGTGTTGTGCGGGGCGCTCCTGGTCGCCGCGTTCGGAATGCGCGCGTTGAAGGACACGCCCGTCGACGCGATCCCGGACCTGTCGGAAAACCAGGTCATGGTCTACGCCGACTGGATGGGCCGCAGCCCGCGCGAGGTTGAAGACCAGGTGACCTATCCGCTGAGCGTGAACCTGCAGGGATTGCGCGGCGTGCGCGCCGTGCGGGCGACGTCGATGTTCGGGTTCTCGCTGGTGACGGTGGTGTTTGAGGACGCCGTTCCAGCGTTGGAGGCGCGGCAACGTGTGTCCGAGCGACTCGGCCTGCTGGCGGCGCAGTTGCCGTCGGGCGTCACGCCGCTGCTGGGGCCGGACGCCACTGGCCTCGGCTGGGTCTACCAGTACTACCTGCACGTCGACACGAACCGCGTGGAGGCGTTGACGGATCTGGGCCGGTTGCGCGCGGTGCAGGATTTCTTCCTGCGTTACCAACTCCAGTCCGTGCCCGGCGTGGCCGAGGTCGCATCGGTCGGCGGTTTCGTGAAGCAGTATTCCGTCGAGGTCGACCCGCTCCGGCTGAAGTCGACGGGGTTGCCGTTGTCGCGGGTGGTGGCGGCCGTGCAGGAGAACCACCTCAACGTCGGAGGAAAAGCCGTCGAGGAGAACGGCATGGAATTCGTGCTGCGCGGGGTCGGGTTGGTGCGGGGCGTGGCGGACCTCGAAGAGATCGTCCTGATGGAGACCAACGGCGTGCCGGTGCGCGTGAAGGACGTCGCCCAGGTCGAGATCACGGGCGACTTCCGACGCGGCGCATTGGATGTCGACGGACGCGAGGTGGTGGGTGGCGTGGTCGTGATGCGCACGGGCGAGAACGCGATGGCGGTGATCGAACGGGTGAAGGAGCGGTTGAAGTCGATCGAAGGCAGCCTGCCGCCTGGCGTGACCGTGCGGGCGTTCTATGACCGGAGCGAATTGATCGGTCGCACGGTGGCGACGTTGCGGGATGCGCTGGTGGAGGAAGTGCTGCTGGTGACTTTGGCGCACGTGCTCTTCCTGTTCCATTTCCGGAGCATCCTGATCGTCACCCTGCCGCTGCCCGCGAGCATCCTGATCGCGTTCCTGCTGATGCAGGGATTCGGGATCACCTCGAACGTCATGTCGCTTTCAGGAATCGCGATCGCCATCGGCGTGCTGGTGGACGCGGGCATCGTGATGACGGAGAACGTCATCCGACACTGCGAGGAACGCGAACGCATTGCCGGCCGGCGGTTGACGGCGGTGGAGACGATGGCCTGCACGCGCGAGGCGGCTTTGCAGGTCGGGCGGCCGATCTTCTTCGCGATGGCCATCATCGTGCTGGCGTTCCTGCCGGTGTTCGCGCTGGCCGGACGCGAGGGAAAGCTGTTCCACCCATTGGCCTACACGAAGACGTTCGCCTGCGTGGCGGCCACGCTGCTGGCGGTGACCGTCGTGCCGGTGCTGTGCTCCTTCCTGGTGAAGGGCCCGTTCCATCGCGAGGAAGACAACCGGCTCATGCGTTGGATGCTCCGGGGTTACGCACCGGTGTTGCGTTGGGCCCTGTCGCATCGCGGTGCCGTGATCGGCCTGGCAGCCCTGATCCTGGGCTCGGCGCTGACCGTGGCCTTCGGGCTTCCGCAGCCCGTGCTCGACCGCATGAAGGCGGCGGGCTGGAACAAGGCCTCCCAGCGGATGGCGGGCTTCGGACGCGAGTTCATGCCCCCCCTCGACGAGGGTGCGCTGCTCTTCATGCCGGTGCTGTTGCCCAGCACGTCGCTGCCCGAGATCCAACGGATCATGTCGTGGCAGGATCGGGTGATGCGCAGCGTCCCTGAGGTCGTGAGCGCCGCCGGGAAACTGGGCCGGGCGGAGACACCGACCGATCCCGCACCGATCGAGATGATCGAGACGACGATCGAGTTGAAGCCCCGTTCGCAATGGCGGGCGGGCCTGACGAAGGACGCGTTGATCGCCGAGTTGCAGGAGAAGCTGTCGGTCGTTCCTGGTTACGCCCCCGGCTTCCTCCAACCGATCGAGAACCGGGTGCTCATGATCTCGACCGGCATCCGCGCGCAACTCGGCGTGAAGCTGCTCGGCGATGATCTCGACGTTCTCCAGCACTGGGCCTTCGAGGCGGAGAAGGTTCTGCGGACCGTGCGTGGGGCTTCCGGCGTTGCGCCGAGCCGCGTCCAAGGCAAGCCCTACGTCGAGGTCGAGGTCGATCGCGTCACGGCCGGTCGCTATGGCGTGAACGTCCGCGACGTATTGGAAGTGGTGGAAACCGGCATCGGCGGCTTGAACGTGGGCACGTTGATCGAAGGCCGCGAGCGCTTCCCCATCCAGGTCCGGCTGCATCGGTCGGCGCGCGACGACATCGAACGGTTGGCCGACCTGCCCGTGACGGGCATGGGCGGTCGCACGGTCCCGCTCGGCCAGGTGGCCACGGTGAAGCGCGTGCTGGGACCGAGCGAGATCGCGTCGGAGAACGGGCGATTGCGCGTGTTCGTGCAGGCGAACGTGCAGGGACGCGACCTCGGTGGATTCGTCGAGGAGGTGCAGCGGCGCATGGATGCGGACCTGAAGCCGCGCCTGCCAACGGGCGTGGTGCTGGAGTACAGCGGCGAGTTCGAGGACCTGATCCGCGCAGGCAGGACGCTCCGGATGATCGTGCCGGTGTCGTTGGTGGTGATCTTCCTGCTGCTGTTCATTGCGTATCATGACGCCATCGAAGCCGCCCACGTCATCCTGGCGGTGCCGTTCGCACTGAGCGGGTCGGTGTTCCTGCAGGCGTGGTACGGATACCCGTTCAGCGTGGCGGTGTGGATCGGCTACATCGCGCTGTTCGGCATCGCGATCCAGACCGGCGTCGTGATGGTGGTGTACCTGGAAGAGGCCGTCGAAAAGGCCCGGTCGGAGCTTGGGCGTGAACTGACGTCTGCGGAATTGGTCGAGGCCGTGATGGCCGGCGCGCGGCTGCGCCTGCGACCCAAGCTCATGACCGTCGCCACCACCGTGGCGAGCCTCGTCCCGATCCTGTGGAGCACGCGTCCCGGGGCCGAGGTGATGAAGCCGTTGGCCGTGCCGGTGATCGGCGGCAGCATCAGCAGCCTCCTCCACATCCTGATCGTTACTCCCGTGCTGTTCCTGATGATCCGCGAATGGAGGGGAAGGGGTGGGGAGAAGGTGTGATCCGGGAAGCCGCGGTTTTATCCGCAGATGACGCAGATAAGCCGCTTCGTCGGGTGAATGGACCCTCCGCCCACAACGTGGGGTTGCGGCCGGGGTCGGATCCCGGCATTTCCCCCTGTCCATTGCGGATCGATGGATTGCGGATTTCCGGGTGTTCGGACTTCCCTGCGTCCCTGCGGGAGAACGGGGCGGAAATTCTCACGCGGAGCCGCGGAGATCGCCGAGGGGGTCGTGTTGTCGAACGCAGGCTTTCCGACCCGTTCCGTACGCCAACGGCGTTCTGGCCTCTAGCCCAGGGTTGGTCCGAGGCACGAGGACAACCCTGGGTTGGATGCCAATTCGAACATCAACCGCAACGCGGTTGTGGCCACGGATGGGTGCGGGCGTTGCCTTGGCGGCGTTGCAGGACGCGACGTTTCGGTCCCACGCTGTTCGCAGGATTTCCCCTTCGAGGCTTTGAGGCTTTGCGGCTTTGCTTTTGCTGTCTGTGAAGGAACGGAACGGAGGGGAAAAGCCGCAAAGGGGACGGGCGGGAATTCCGTCTGTCGCCCCGTCTGAGGCTGGATCCGGCGAGGGAGGGAACGCACGGCTGACGCCGTGGGCTACTGTCTGTCGGTGCTCCCCACCTGAAGGGCGCGAAGGGGAGGGCAGGATCAGGTCGCGGATTTGTCCCGGGCGCGCAGGATCCGGGTGAGTGCGGCGGGGGAAACGTTCGGCCATGGGAGCCTGGCGAGGAATCGGTTTGTCTTCTCGAGCGAGAAGAACTCGGGATCGAAGGGCCGGTCGAACCACTCCCGCAACTCGTCATGCTCGGGGTGCTCCGGATTTCCGAGGACTTCAACAAACCTCATGTAGCCCGGGAAGCCTCCGGAGTCCTCGGGAGGACAGGCGCGTTCTCCAGCAAGGCAGACCGCACGCTTCTCGATCGGGACCATTGCCTTGGTCATCCGTTTCAGGACCAGCTGATGCTTCCAGGTGTCTCCGAAGTCATACACGTACTCGAATCGTTTCAGATCGGACTGGATGCAATCCGCCAGTGTGACGGTGTGCTCGTCGGAGGCGGAACCGCTGGTGAACTGATACTCGTCCCGCTTTGGATCCCCGATGCAGATCTTGCCAGCGCGGAACACGTGCAGATGCTCGTCCTCCCAGCCCATGGCGGTCTGGAGGACGGCGTGCATCCAGCCGAGATTGGCAGCGGTGGGAACGAGCAGCCGTCGGGTGATGGGTGGTTCACACCAAGCCAGCTTTACTTCCACAACGCAGAAGGCAGCCACACTGCGACGCCCGGCGGCTGCATCGTCAGACTGGGACAAGCGGATCATGGAAATGAGGGTTCACATGTGGACCTCGGGTGTCCAATCTGCAGTTGCTTCTCGTGAAGCGATCCCACCTGGTTGTTATGAAGAGATGGATCCTGGCTTTGGCTTCGATGGTTCTGATGGGTCTGTTCGTCGCGATTGTGTTGGTCCCCTGGCGTCGCTCCGGCCATCCGGACGACTACGTTTCCAAGGAGATTGTTTCGCCCCTGCCGACCACTCTGCGACACGTGAAGACCCTCCGGCTTTTCAAGCCCTCGACGGGAGACGGGAGTTGCATGGCGGCTTATTCCATTGCGTCGGAGGACTTCAGCCGACTTCTTCAAGCACGAGCGTGGACCAATGGGTTCAGTATCGGGAACTTCGAGGCGGAACGGCACTTTCGCGCAGTCTGGCCGGACGCTTCAGCCCAGTTCGAGGCCTATCACTTGCCGGTCAAGGGTTTGCGCCACGTCGAAATGGCCGTTTCGACCGACCACACCCGGGTCATCTTCCTGATTGGAATTTAGAGTCGCGACCACCCGTCCGGAAAGGATTGGGCCGCCCTTTCAGGGCTCGTGGGGATCATGAATGGACCGTGATCACCGGGGCGTTGCCCCGGGCTTTCGTAGGATGCCCCGTTGGGGCTTGGCGGCTTTGCCTTCCCCGTCTGTGCGGGAACGGAACGGAGGGAAAAGCCGCGAAGCCGCGAAGCCGCAAAGGGGACGGGCGGGGAAAGAAAAAGCCGCCGGGCTGGGACAGCGCGGCGGTTTGGAGGAGTGGGCGGGAGGAAGGATCAGCGGCGGCGCAGGGCGAGGAGTCCGAGACCGCCCAGGGCGAAGAGCGCGAGGGTGGCGGGTTCGGGAACCACGGCGACAGCGTTGGGGCTGCCCGGGGTGAGTGTTCCCTGCATCTCGACCGGGGCTCCACCGGCCAGCGCGGCGCGTGTGGCATCAATCGTGAACGGACCGGGCGCGGTGCCGAGGGTGTCGGCCCCGGCCCATCCGCCGCCTTCCACGCGGAAGAGGGAGTCGGCGTTGAAGGTGGCCTGGGCGGAGAACACGGTGTAGCCGAATTGGGCGGCGTACCCGATGTTTGCGGTGCCATCGTTCTCGATCAGGGAGATGCCATCGAGGGTCGCGGTCCACGGCCTGGTTTCCAGGGTGCCGTCGTTCTCGGTGTCGAGATCCTGGCCCACACTGCCGGTGAACCCGCGCACGAGGAGGTAGGTGTTGGATCCATTCTCGATGTCGGGGGCGAAGTCCTGGACGGCAACGGCCGTGGCGGCGTCGGGTGCAGGTGCGAGCGCGGTGGCGGCATCGCGGATCAGGAGATAACCGTTGGCACCGCTGGAGAGCGCGCTGAGGTCGTAGGCGAAATCGACAGTGCCGGCGGCGGGACCGTCGCCTTCGATGCCAACGAACCAGATGCCGTCGAGCAAGGTCGAGGGCAGCGAGGTCCGGATCTCCACAAACTCCAGGCCGTTGTCGGTGCCTGGCGGGTTGATGTAGAGCTCGTTGAGGGTGACCTGGGCCTGGGCCGCGGTCGCAGCGAGACCGATGGCCAGGGCGAGGAGGGAGCGGGAACCTTTCATCTCCTCCTAGATGCGTTTGATGGCGGCGGGGCGGCAAGTCCGGAGCCTGAAGGGGAAGGCAACTTTGGGGTGACGGGATGATGGCGGGAGTGAGTAGGTGGCGTTTTCGGGATGCGAGATGCCGATGCGGGTGAGATCGCCGGGTGAGGGCACCCGGCCTTCAAAGGGGTGTTGCCAGTTCCCAGTTCCCAGATTCCAGAGCGTGCTGGGAAGTGGGGATGTGGAGGCCTAGTCTTTCGGGATGGATTCCCTGGGAGTGTGGTGTTCGGTGAAGTGTTGGCGGGGGTGGCGTCGCGGGATCGTCGTGTGGATGACACTGACGTGCGGCGCGATGGTGCAAGGGGCGTTGGTGGAGCCGACCGATCGGCAGGTGATCCAGCGGGCCCGTTGGGAGGCGGGTGAGATCCCGGTGTCGGGAACGCTCGCGGCAGGGGCCAAGGGCGTTGTGGAGGCGCGGGCGGTCGGGGGAACGGCAGCGGGGGCGTGGGTGTTGGTGCAATCGCTGGAGGCCGGGGCCACGCATTTCCATGGAACGGTCACGGTGCCGGCTGGCGGGTGGTACCGGGTCTCGGTCCGATTGCGGGACGGGGCGCGGGAAGAATCGATCGGGGAGGTGGAACGGGTGGGCGTGGGGGAGGTGTTTGTGGTCGCGGGGCAATCGAACTCGGCGAACCACGGAGAGGAGCGGCAGCGGGTGACGTCGGGGATGGTCTCGGCGCTTGGGCCGAACGGATGGCAGGTGGCGGATGATCCGCAGCCGGGGGCGGGTGGGGGTGGGGGCAGTTTCATGCCGCCGTTTGCGGAGGCGATCGTCCAGCGGTTCGGGGTGCCGGTGGGCCTCGTGGCCGTGGGCGCAGGTGGCACGAGCGTGCGGGAGTGGCTTCCGGCCGGAGCCCGGTTCACGAATCCGCCAACGGTCCTGTCCAACGTGCGCGCGCTGGATGGGGGCGTATGGGAAAGCAAGGGAGGCCTGTTCGCGAACCTCTCGGCGCGGGTGAAGGGATTGGGAATCCGCGGTTGTCGGGCGGTGCTGTGGCATCAGGGGGAATCGGACGCGAACCAGAGGGATACGACGCGGACGTTGGTGGGCGGGTTGTACACGCAGTATCTCGGGGACGTCATCCGCGGGGTGCGGCGGGAGGCCGGGTGGGAGGTGCCGTGGATGGTGGCGCAGGCGAGTTACCACACGCCGGATGATCCGGGCTCGGAGGACATCCGTCGGGCGCAGGCGGCGTTGTGGACGACGGGAGTGGCCTTGGAGGGACCGAACACGGACCTGTTGGTGGGGTCGATGCGGGAAGCGGCAGGGCAGGGGGTGCACTTCAGTGGTCCCGGGTTGCGGGAGCATGGCCGGATGTGGGCTGAAAAGGTGGGTGCGTGGCTGGAGACGCAGCGGCGGAGTCCGGTGACCTGGCCGGGATTGAAGCTCCCGGGCACGGAGAACTTCATCGTGGCCGGGCGTCCTGCCTTTGTTTACATGCCGCCCGAAGAGAAGCGCACAAACCCGCAGCCGTGGGTTCTGTATGGTCCCACGTTGCCACCGCTTCCGGATGAGGCGGAGCGATGGATGCACGAGCGGTTCGTGGCGGCGGGTGTGGCAGTGGTGGGGGTCGATGTGGGCGAGGCGTACGGAAGTCCGAAGAGCCATGTGGCCTTCGATGCGTTGCACGCGGAGTTGGTGCGACGCGGGTTTGCGTCCAAGGGCTGCCTGCTTGGTCGGAGCCGCGGCGGATTGCTGACCGTAAGCTGGGGGACGATGCGGCCGCAGTGGATCTCCGGTGTGGCGGGGATCTATCCGGTGTACGACGTCCGCAGTTATCCGGGGGTGACGAAAGCAGCCCCCGCGTATGGGGTGACACCGGAGGAATTGACGGCGCGGTTGTCCGAGCTGAACCCGATCTCACGGGTGGAGGTGCTGGCGCGGGCGGGAGTACCGGTGTTCCTGATCCATGGCGATCAGGATGTCGTGGTGCCGTTGCCGGAGAATTCGGGGGAGTTCGTGCGCCGGTATCAGGCGGTGGGCGCCGGCGCCTTGGTGAAGCTGGTCGTGCTGCCCGGACAGGGGCACAACATGTTCGAGGGCTTCTTCCGTTCGACCGAGTTGGTGGACTTCGTGATCGAACGTGCGCGGGCCGGGCGTCTCACGGCGAAGTGACGTCGTAGCGGTCGAAGGCGAAGGCGAGGCCCCAGATACCGGCTGCGAACTCGGCGAGGAGGACCAGGGCTGCGGGAAGGGCCGCGATGGGCAGCGCCCAGGCGGGGCCGACCACAAGCTGGGCGATCCACCAGCACAGGGCACCGATGATGCCCGCGGGCAGGAGTCCGATCACCAGCACCAGGGCGAAGCCCAGGCTGAACACCAGGCGCTGGCCCATGACCTCGATGCCGCCACCGCGGCCCTGTTGCGTGCCGGCCCATGCGGGAAAGAGGAGGGCAATGGTGTTGGGGAGGAGGAGGACCAAGGCGTTGATTCCGGGGAACAGGAACGCGGCGGCGAGGACCCCGGGGAAACGCCAAGGGGCGATGGCGTCGTCGGGTTTGCCGGAAAGGCCCAGCGAACCCCCGAGCAGCACCCCGAGCAACAGCCATTGGAAGCCGGTGAGGATGACGATGGGCGCGAGCAGTTGGCCGAGCACGACCTGCCACGCAGGCAATGGGAGGGCCTTCAACATGTCCATCTGGGCGAGGTCGGACCGGAAGTCATGACGGACCACCTGGGCTCCGAGGAAGAGGGACATCAAGAGGAGCATCATCGAGACCGAGGTGGCGATCATGCTGGCGTTCTGGAGCCCGGAGAACGAATCGCGCGTGAGGGCGCTGGTGACAACGAACGTGCCGATGCCGAGCAGGGCGAAAAACCAGATGCGTCCCGTGAACAGTTGGCCGGCGGCGATGAGGTTCTTCCACAGCAGGGCCAATGGCGGGAATCCAAGGGACGGCAGTGGGAACGGGTCGCGTCGCACCTTGGGTGGCGCGAGTTGGTGCAGGTTTCCGGAGCGTGCCGCGGCCAGCATGACGGCAGCCTTGCGCGATGCTTCCATGGCCGCTTCCTCGAAGGACACGTTGGCGCGCACGACCCAGAGGTAATGGCCGACGAGGATCAGCAGCGCAGGCCCCAGCGCCACGAGGAACTCGGAAAGCGACCGCGTGAACCAGGGGCGGACCACCCAGCGGAACGGAGCGAGAAGCCACGGGGCGGGCCCGGCGGACATGAGCGCGCGGATCCGGTCCTGCAGGGCGTCGAGGTCGCGCACGGGCGCGGCGGCCGGGGCGGCCTGGATCCACGCGTAGACCGCGCCGACGAGGCACAGGACGATCGTGAGGACCACGAGCCGACGGCGCCATCCGGCGAGGCCGCGCTCGGTCAGTCGTTGGATGGCGAAGGAGGCCCCGATGGAATGCAGGAAGAGCAGCGTGAAGACCAGCCACAGCGTGAAGCCGTGGCTGAACCATTCGAAGAGCGAGTGGGAGCGGCCGGTGAAGAGGTTGAAGAAGAAAGTGGAAAGCAGGATGCCCGGTTGGGCGCGGAGGAGCCGGAAGTTCAGCAGGGCACTGCGGCTGACGGGCGCGGGCAGGAGGAAGGAGACCTCCGCCTCGGTGAAGGCAAGGCTGGCGCGATCCCCAGCGAAGACCCAGACGCTCACCGCATAAACGGCCAACGCGAGGGCCGCGGCGGCTTCGATCCATCCGGCTGTTTCCGGGGACAAATCCCATCCCCCGATGTTGGCCGTGGTGCGGGTCTGGAAGAAGCGGCGGAAGAAGACGGCCCAGAGGTACCCGATGCCCACGATCCCGCCGATGAGGTAGCGGGGTTGGCGGAGGCGAAGGAGCCGGGCCTTGGCCGCGTTGTAGAGGCTGCGCGACTGAAGGAACCACAGCGCCGAGATGACCGGGAGGAGGTTGTTTCCCATGGGCGCGGGGTTCAGGGGGCCGGGGGCGCGGGCGGCGGTGGTGGCGTTCCGGTGCCTGTGGCGATGCGGATGAAGACCTCCTCGAGGTCCGCGTCGGCATCATCGGCGGCGAACTGGCTGCGGATCTGGTCCACGGTGCCGTGGGCGACCTTGGTGCCGTTCTTGAGGATGAGGATGCGCGAGCAGAGCTCTTCGACGAGGTGGAGCAGGTGGGAACTGAGGACGACCGACGCTCCCTCGGTGGCGAGGCGGCGGATGGTGTCCTTCATCCGGCGGATGGCGAGGGGATCGAGCCCGGTGAGGGGTTCGTCAAAGAAGATCACCTTGGGCGAATGCAGGAGACCACAGGCGATCTGGACCTTCTGCTTCATGCCGCGGGAGAGGTCACCCGGGAGTTGGTCGGCCTTCGCTGTGAGTTCGAGTTCTTCCAGCAGCCGGGCGTAGCGCGCGGGGGCGTCCGGCACCTGATAGAGGCGTGCGGTGAAGTCGAGGTGTTGACGGATCGTGAGGTATTCGAAGAGCCGGGGTTCGTCCGAGAAGAAGGCGAGTTCGCGCTTGGCCCCGACGGGATCGGTGGCGAGGTCGTGTCCGGCAATGCGGATGGTGCCGCGCGTGGCGGGGATGATGCCGGCGATGGAGCGGAGGGTGGTGGTCTTGCCGGCACCGTTGGGCCCGACGAGACCCAGGAGTTCGCCGGGTTGCACGCTGAAGGACAGCGCGGTCACGGCAGCGAAATCACCGTAGAGTTTGGTCAGGCCTTCGACCTCGATCATGTGAGGGGGAGCATGAGGACATGGTCGTCCATGACAAACCCGTTTCCGATGTCTTCGCACAGGTCCCGGAGTTGGACGAAGCCGGCGCGTTGGTAGGCGCGGATCGCGGGC
>JAIXZE010000068.1 GCA_027489875.1 Verrucomicrobiales bacterium | reverse complement strand
TTCCCCCTTTGCGTCTTTGCGTCTCCTGACTAACTCACCCGGTTACTCCCCGGGTCGACCGGGTTTTGGGACCCTTCTTTGCTACCAATGAACTGAGCCCCCGTTCGTTGAGTCGGAGCCACGGATCTGAAGGCCGGGTGCCCTCACCCGGCGTTGAGAGGGAGTTGAAGGAAGCCGCGCCGCGTGGGGGCACGCGGCCTACAATGAGTCGAGGCTGAAGGCCGGGTGCCCTCACCCGGCGCATGCCTTGAAGACTGTAGCCGTGCTGCAGACCGCCAGTTCATTGCTGCAAGTCACACCCTTTCCGTAGGGGGGCAGTTCTTTGCGTGAGACACTCCCCGGCCACGCCCCAACAATCCAGAACCTCTCTTGCCGCAAGAAACACAGGAGACGCAGTAAGCCGACACGTGGGGCGAGGGGTGGCTGGTCGGGTTCGTCGTCCGTCGTGGGGGTTTCGGATCGGGATGTTGCGGATGGCTTTGCCCCCTCGGGATCGGGATCGAACCCGAATCTTTCGCTTTGAGTTTTCGATACCGATGCCGATCCCGACGCGTGCGGCGAGGGTTTGCCGGGCGGGTTTTTCGTCCGAGGTGGGCATGTCGGGTCGGGAGGTTTCGGAGGCCCGAGATATCTGCTGCATGAATGCCGCGTCTCCGATTCGTGTTCCGTGGCGTTGTCGGGCGATGGAGACGGATACGGTGTTCGTGGGAGCAGGGGTTCTGTCGCCCCTGGCGGGGCTGGCTGTGCATGGGGAGACGGAACCCAGCGCTCACGCGCTGGGCTATCGTCTTTCGGCCCTCCGGGCCTGCGGAAGGTTTGGCGAGCCAGTCGGCTAATGACCACTGCCTCGGTCGAGGGGAGAGAACGGATTCCGGATGGTCAACCCCAGGATGATGCGACCTTCCTGAAGATCCTCGGACAACAACACGGAAGCACCACTGGCGAGTGCGGCGGACACGATGAGGCAACAACCTCAGTCCGCCAACACCGCATCCCAGCGGTAGAACAGGATCCACTCACCCAGGACCTTGCGATCCGCCTCGGGAACCTTCGCGCCCAGTGGCGGCATGGGCACCGTACCCCAGCGACCCGTTCCACCGCGCTCGATCTGAGAAAGCACCTTCGGCAAAGCCTCGGCGTCATCCTTGTAGCGCGCGGCGATGTCGCGATACGACGGCCCCACCATCTTCGTGTCCGGGTTGTGGCAGGTCAGGCAGGTGTGCTTCGCCGCCAGCGTCTGCGCGGTCCTGCCGTCGACCGGCAGGATGCGCGCCGCCAGCAATTCCCACTTCCCGTCCACCTTCACTGGCACGCCGAAGACGTTGACCTTCGCGGTCGGCACATCCCGTCCGGTTGTCGCCGTCGACACGCGCACCGTCACCTCGCCACCGTCGCCGGTCGCCTGGAGGGTGCCGCCGGAAAACTTGCCCGCGGCCAGCGTGACATTCGTCAACTGCACGTATCGGCCCTCCGACGCCGACGCGTCCTTGAAGAACGCCACACCGCGCGGTTCCGACGCACCAAAGGCCTTGTTCGTCGCCTGCAAGGTGACGGAGCCGGAATTGATCTTCAACGCTGCCCAACCGAACGGCCCATCACCCAGTTTGCCAGCCAGAGTCACCTCATTGCGCGGTGCCAACAGCGCCGCATCCGCCTTCGAAGCGACGACGGGAAGCCCCACCCCGCCCGGCGGTTGCACGAACGCCAGGACCACGTCCCCGGCCAGCGTCGCCCGTGCGCTCACAATGCCGCTCACGGAGAACTCCGTGGTGGTGTCCGACGCCTTCCCCGTCGCCGGGTCCACCTTCTGCAACACGTCGGGGATGCTCGCCGCGTGGACACTCCGCAGGACTCCGGCTGCCACCAAACCGATGCTGATCCAATGCCTCATACGGACCGGAAGATAGCCACCCACGGGCAACGCGCGTGTGGCGTTTTGCCGCATGCCTCCGGTCATCCATGGATCAGCGCGGCGGCGGATACTTCGCCAGCTTGCGCTGCAACGAACGCCGATCGATCCCGAGCAGCTTCGCCGCCCGGGTGATGTTGTTCCCGGTATCCGCCAGCACGCGCTGGATGTGTTCCCACTCCACCCGATCGAGCGAGGGCGGTTCCAACTCCGTTTCAGGCGGTGCCCCGCGGCGATCACGCTCCCCGCGCAGGGCCAGCAGGATCTGGTCGGGTTCGACCGGCTTCGTGAGGTAATCCCTGGCTCCCAGCCGCACCGCCTCCAACGCGGTGGCAATGCTCCCGAAACCCGTCAGCACGACGATGGGTATCGCCGGAAGGAGCGTGTGCAACTCCGCCACGAGGCTCAGCCCGCTGTCCGTGCCCAGGCGCAGGTCCACAACGAATCCGGTGAAGTCCCCGGTCTTCGACAACGCCAGCGCAGAATCCAGGCCCGCGGCCGTCGTCACCGCATGTCCACGCGCTCCCAACGCCCGGGCCAACCGCTCCCGGAACGCCGCGTCGTCGTCCACCAACAGCAATCGTTCCATGTTCAAAGTCCCCCCGATCGCACGCCTCCGCCCGGAAGGCTGAGAACCGCGCGTGTTCCACCCCGTTCCAAACCTTCCAGCCGAAACTCGCCGTCCAACCGCTGGGCCAGCAATCGGACCAGGAACAATCCCAGCCCCATCCCCTGCCCGGGCGGCTTCGTCGTGAAGAACGGCTCCCCGGCATGGGAACGGGCGGCCGAGTCCAGTCCAGCCCCACGATCCTCAACCGCGAACTCCACACGCTCCCCGACACGCCGGATCTCCATGCGCACCGCCGCCTCGGCGGGCGACGCATCCAACGCATTCTTCACCAGCGACGCCAACGCCTGCCCCAGCGCTTCCGGCGGTGCCTCCAGTTCCAACCCAGCCTCGATCGTCGACACCTCCACCCGGTGGGCAGGAAACCGTCCCACAACCCCAGCCACCACCTCGGAAACACCCACGCGCCGCACCGCATCCCCCGTCTGCGCCTGCAATCGATCCAGGATCGCACGGCAACGGATCGACTCCTCCTGGATCAGGTCAGCGTCCTCCACCACCTCGGCCGATCCGCCGCTCTGGCGTACGTTGCGGACCAATTCCCCCGCGGCGATCGCAATCGTTCCCAGCGGTGTTCCCAATTCATGCGCTGCGCCCGCCGCCAGGGTTGCCATCGCGGCAAAGCGTTCGTTCGAAGCCGCCATCAGCCGTGCCTTCGCCAGTTCCTCCGCCTGCCGCTTCAACGCCGCCTGCAATCGTCCCGCAAAGAACGTGATGCATGCCGCCGACAATCCGAACGCCACCAGCATCCCCCGCAAATGCAGCGACAACGGCATGCCCGGTCCCACGCCGCAGACGTCATCGCCCGGACGCCACCGCACATCGAGTCCCACGAACAGCAGCCCATATCCGGCGACGCACGCCGAGGCCACCGCGGCCGATCCCTTCGCCGGCAACACCACCGCCGCCAGCGCCACGTGAACCAGATAGAAGAAGGTGAACGGATTGTGCGGCCCGCCGGTGACGTGGAGCATCGCCGTCAACAACAGCACGTCGAAGACCAGCAAGCCGGTCACCGGACCCGGACGTTCCCAGCGCGCCGCTGGAACCCAGTGCAGCACTCCATTGGAGATGGCCGTCACCGCGATCACGGGAAACACCAGCGCCAACGGCAACCGCAACCCCAGCACCCACACGACGAAGCACACCGTCGCCGTCTGCCCCGCCACAGCCGTCCAGCGCAGGTTGCGCAACCAACGCAGCGACCATTCGTCACGGCCGGACTGAAGGGGAGACGCCATGCAATGCGTTCCAGGGTTGCCGAGGCGTTACGGTCCCACCGGCACCGCCGCCGCCTCCCGGATCGCCGCGGCCAGTTCCGCTCCCGTCCACAGGTTCCCATCGAACCGCTTGTGCAACCGGCCCCGCGTATCCAAAATGATCGTCCGCAGGTTGTGGGAGAAACTTCCCGTCTCCGCCACCACCGTCAGTCCGATCTTTCCCGCCATGACCCCGACCTCCTTCGGCTCCGCCGAACTGAACAACCACCGGTCCGTGTCGCTGCCACGGTAATTCCCCGCGTACCGCTTGAGCACCGCCGGCGTGTCGTTCGCGGCATCGAACGAAATGGAGACGAACTGCCAGTTCGTCGCCCCGCTTCCCGCCTTCAGGTTGCGGCGTGCCGACGCGAACTGCTGCCCCATGCGCGGACAGAAATCCGGCAGTGGACAACGCGCGAAGACATACGTGAGCGCCACCGCCTTGCCGCGATGATCGGACAATCGGAACGTTCGTCCGTCCTCGTCCAGCAAGCTTACGTCCGGGAACTGCCCCCCCACTTCCAGCAGCGGTTCCAGGTGGGGGGGCACGGCGTTCGTCGGTTTCTCCACCACCGCCACATTCGTCGCGGCCGCCACCTTCCGGATGGCGTCGATCCAGTGGGTCTGCCCGTTCACATTCAGCTGGAACTCAATCGTGTCTCCCGCCTTCAGCGAACGCGCTTCGTCCGGATTCCGGACATTCAGCTCCATGGTCATGGGAGGCATGTACCCAGGGATGTCCTCGTGCCGGATGACCGCTTTCCGCGCATCCGACGCCACCTCGCGCACGACCCCACGCGTCGGGAAACTACGATCCGCAACCAACGCCTCGGCCACCAAAGGTTCCGGGCCGTCCTTGGAACAACCCATGGGAAATCCCAGGCCAATGCCTGCCACGCAAAGGAATAACACCCATCGTTTCATTTCGGTCATCTCATCCTCCTGTCATCGCCCCCCGGCGCGGATCGCATTCACCGCCGCCATCACCTGATCGACACATTCCGAACGCGTCCCCCGCACAAAACCGCGCACCCGCCCCTCGCGATCCACGATCGCGATACGGTCAGCATCCACGTAGCCACCGGGCATCGGGTTGTATTGGCCGCTCTCATCCACTTGGAGAAAGCTCTTCCGCAACAGCCCATGGACAGCCACCGGTTCACCCGTGAGGAACATCCACTTGCCGGCGTCTGCCTTGAACTTGGTCCCAAAATCCTTCAACGCCGCCGGAGTATCCCCCTTTGGATCCACGCTGATCGAAACCAGACGCACATCGTTCGCGCCCGACACGGCTTCCTGGATCCGGGCCATGTGGTGACTGACCTGCAGGCACGTGGCCGAACACGCAGTGAAGACGAAACTCACCACCAGCACCCGCCCCTTGACGTCAGCCTCGGTAAGCGGACGCCCCAACTGGTCCACCAGCGCGAAGTTCCCCAGGGTCTGGTCCGCCGCCGCCGGCAGCAGCCGTAAATCCGGCCGGCGCCCCGCATAGAAACCGCCAATCATCGCCCCCGCCACCAGGAGCACAAAAATGCCGCCAAGGATCAGGCGCGCGGTACGGGATTCCGGTTCTGGCGGCTGCGGCGTCATCGAAGCCGTCCCTCGAACCCCGCCTCGGAAACTGCCTTCAGCAAGGCCGCCGTCTGCACGCGGTTCGTATCGTACGCAACCACCGCCGTCCGGTTCGTCAGGCTGACTTCCGCCGAGCACACCCCGGGAACCCGACGCAACTCCGAGGTCAACCCACCGGCACAGCCATCACAATGCATGCCGGTCACATCAAGCGTCGCGGAACCATTCGGCACCGCCGCCTCCCCCCGATCAACCGGGCGCAACTTCCACGCCACACCCGCCGTGGCCACCAATCCAACCACCGCCGCCGCGATCAATCCCAACTGCTTCGACTTCATGTCCGTTCCTTCTCTCGTTCCGGTGGCCTAAGGGAGCATCCAAACACCCCCCAGCGCAACCTTGTCTTCCCCGTCGACGAGCCTACCCCCGTCCTCCCACACCCCGCCGCGGCAATTTGCCGCACCTCACCCTGCCCCCCATTCGCGGGACCGTCATGGCCGGCCGGAAGTCTCACCATCACTCTGCCTGCTTTGCAGCAACGCATGGATCATGTAGGCGACCACCCCCACATTGCTGATCATCGCGAGAAGCTTGGGCCAGGTGACCTCTTGAACCAGCGAGTAACACTCGATGGGGATGTAGACGGAGCCACTGACGGCGGCAAACCACTTCGCCCACCGGCGCTGTCGCCAGAGGCCGTAGGCCTCCAGGAAACGCACCGCCGCATAGGCCGCCGCACCCATCGCAAAAAGCCACAATCGGGCATCCGTGAGCGCGCTCGCGGCATGGACGAAGATGCGCGGATACCGGCTGGCCGGATTGAAGTGAAACCGCTGCACCATGGCCTCGGCCATCGCCTGAACATCGTGATGCACCAAGGCCAGGGCCCCGCAACCGGCCAGTAGCACCAACCCGCCCTTGGCCGCCTCGAACAGGGCGACGGCACGCATGCCTCTAGATGATCGCATAGGCAATGAGCGCACACACAACCACCATGGAGAACAAGGCCACCATGAACAGCCAATCAATGGTGCGGCGCAGCACCAGTCTGCGGCGGGGCTTCTCTGTCTTGAACGACCAGAAGGAGAGGAAGCAGCAGACCATGAACAGCACCGCGTCCGCAGCCAGCAACTCGTCGGCGACCGTGGCCACTTGCGTGTGCTGGGTCAGAAGGCGGAGCAGTCCGATGGCCGTCAGGCACACCCCGACCAGTCCGCCCGAAATCGTGAACACATGCATGGTCAGGTCATGCTCACGCTGCTCTTTCGATCGATCTTGAATCATGGAGTGATGATGTGGGCCAACGACAAGGTCAGCGACGGGATCCAGATAGGCAGTTACCAAAGGTGTCTGGATCATCTGCGAGGTCGGCAAAATGCAGGCGCTCCTGTGAGATGATGTAGTCCGCAATGTTCATCGCTAGAGGCGCTCGGAGCTGCGAGCTCGGTCCGATGGGTCGAGGGTGCTGGTTGCTGTTGGGCGCTTCAACCTGGAAAGGGGCGGTTGGAGCCATGCATTCCAACTACCGATCCCGACGCGTGCGGCAAGTGTGGACGACCGGACTCCTTGTGCATCCTCATCGACGCGGTCCGGCATGTGGCCGGTGGGGTCCTGCTCGGAATCGAGTCCGAGTTGGGGGCGGTACCGGTGCTGGCCCTGAACACGGCGAAGTCGTTCCTCGTAGGCTGTTTCCTTATCCCGGAGGGATTCGAGCGGATAGCCAATACGGGGTCGCGAAGCGCACCCCGGGTTCACATTGAAGAAGGCAACAACCCTGGAGGGGTTGAAGCATCCGCAGCCTTCGCACCCCGCTGGGGTGCGGATTCCATGACAACGCGCCTTTCCCCGGGTGCGTGCTTCGCACGACCCGGGGCTATCCGCTCCCATCCCTCCGGGATGCCCGATTGCCCGAGGCGTGGGAGCGGGTCTGATATCGATGGGACCAGGCGAGCACCCAGGAACCTGGTAACTGGCCACTGGAAAGAGGCAACTCCCCCTGTGTAGGCCGCGTGCCCCCACGCGGCGAACCCTTCCAGGAATTGGCAACTGGCGACTGGCAACTCCCCCTGTCTAGTCCGGGTGGACCCTCACCAGAAGTGTCCATCAGAAGTCTTGTTCGGACGGCCAAACACGCTCTCGAACTCCTCCTGTGTCAATGGAAGCACGTAAAAATGCTTCCCCTCGTCCCGCCCGATCCCAACCCCTCCTCCGCCAATCCGGGAAACATCGCTCAACTGAACGACCATGAGTGTGTCACTGCTGAACCGGAATGAAACACCATGGCCTATAAGCTCATGGGAATACTGCGTCTGGTAATCGAGCTTATGATCCGAGAAGCCAGCCCGCTTCAATGCATCGTAGGACAGTGATGTGCGACGAAGGATCGGTCCATCCGGCAACCGAAGGGAGAACAGAGGTGCTGACGCATCCGTCGGCCGCTGGATCTCGATGTTGTAGTAGGAGGCGAGCCCCTTGCGAAGATGCGCCCGAGCGGACACCGGACCCATCTCGGCGTATCGATGATTCGGTGACACACAGCCGTTGAGAAACAGCCCGAGGAGGCAGAGTCCTCCCGCCAGGATGCGATGGAGATGGGTTGTCATCGAAAATCGTCTCGAAGGTGAATCCAGAATGCAGCGCGAGGCGCAATGGGCGCGTTCCATGGAACAGCCTGCCCGATTCTCATGCCATCTCCTCTCCCATGAACTTGCGTCTGAGGTAATCCAGCACAGCCGACGATGACGTGAGAAGCGTCCAATAGGTCCCGAAATAAGCGAAGACTGCACCGGTCACAATTGCCAAAAAGGCCATGTCCTTCGTTTGCCCATGAATCAGGAACACGACGACGAACGCGAGCAAAGGAACGGCGATGACTGGAAGCCAGGCGGGGAAACGCCGCTTGGATCGCAACCACGTCAGCAGAACCGAAATCAGGAAGGAACCAGTCGAAGCACTGACAGCGACAACACCAGCCATGAACATCAACAGGAGGAACTGGGGAATCTCTGCCATCGGGGTGTCCACGCCACCAGATGCCGTAACAAGCCCAATGATGTAGCACACGAATGTCGCGAGCAGCGTCCCAAGGATGACAACCGCTCCTGCGAGGATGTGTCCCACCAAAAACTTCAGGACTGTGTGAAAGGTGACCATGCGGTTGTCAGAGCGGGTTGAAGGTCAGCGACGGGGGCAAGCCACCGACGCCGCACGCAACGCCATTTAGCGTTCGGCGCAGCCGGTTGATAGCCAACATCTTCAACTGAAAGACCTCCCTGCCAAATGCTCTCTCATCTTCTGCTCGGCGGCGCGGAAACGCTCCGCGAAGGGGGGTGCTGTGCCAGTCGGAATCATCGTGCCGTCCTCACGAGAGACAAGGTATGGCGCGTTGCCAGCAAGGGCGTGCCGTAAGTCTCCTGTCTCGTGGAAAATCCGGGAGGTGTAATACATGACCCATCCCAACTCATGCTCGTCAACACGAACAATGATCATCTCCGGCATGTCAGGCCACTGCGGGTTGCGAACATTTATGTGCTCGTAAAGCACCTGCTCTGCCTGCTTTCGGGTAATCATGTCGAAATGTGGGCGATTTCGGCTAGCGCTGAAGGTCAGCGACAGGAGCCAGCCACCCGGGACCGCCGCATCGCCACTCGGCGTGCCGGCTGGCTGCCGTTCGCTGGACCGTAATGTGTTAACCCGCATCTTTCGTCCTCACTCTCACGAAAATATGAAACGCCCAAGCAACCAGAATGGCAAGCACTCCGCCAAGGTATGAGGAGTTGTGCATGTAACCCGCGCAGAGAAACCGGCGCAGGTCGGTGACATCATCCGGGATGAACCAATCACGATACTCCGCGACATCAATGTGCGATGTCTGGATGTAGCCGTAGACCAAACCGCAGAGACCGAACAAGAGTGCAAACCCGACCGTGACGAGTACCGACCAAAGCGACACGCGAAGCATCTTCCTCGGACCACGATGAATAAACCCAGCCCCGCCGACGAGCACGCCAATCGGAATACCCATCCACCACGACGCAAGAAATCCTACCATCGAGGCACGAACACGATCGGGAAGCGGTGTGTCAACGAAGCCAAACTGCCGGAACTTGAACTTCGTGAAATACTCCGGTGCGATGGTGTAACTGATCTGATTGTGCACGATGCCGTACAGCCCGGCGACAAGGACGGCAAGGACAACGATGAGAACAAAAACGCCAAGCTTCTTAAGGGGGCTCACGATGCAGCCTAACGTCGAAGGTCAGCGACGGGGGCCAGCCACCCGGGACGCCCGCATCGCCACTCGGCGTGCCGGCTGGCTGGCGTTCTCTGGACCGGCATGGTTAGCACTCATAGTCCTTTCATCGTGTCCTTCGACCGTCCGCAAGGACAGCTCACGGTCCAAGCCTGGCCGTAGTCGGTGACACTCATCAACCCACCGCAGTGTATGCAGCGGGCGGTGACAGGCAACCTGGCTGTGTGCTGCATCCAAGCTGTCATCGTAGCCCTTCCTTCCGGCGGGCACTTCGGTCCAAGTTTCGCCGCGAAACGCTCCCACTCAGCTTCAATCTCTTCATACGTGGCGAGCATGAGTGCTAAGGGAGAAGGTCAGCGACCGCTGCCGGAAACGCCCGGTCGCCTGCAACAGTCGCTGACAAATTACCCGAACCGTCCGCCTGCCCATCGGGGCGGCGGTTCGCTGCAGCGCCCTGGTTTGCTGCTGGTGCGTTTGTGATACTCCGCAGCT
This sequence comes from Verrucomicrobiales bacterium, assembly GCA_027489875.1. Lineage (GTDB taxonomy): Bacteria > Verrucomicrobiota > Verrucomicrobiia > Limisphaerales > UBA9464 > UBA6176. Next base: position 4,606 of record JAIXZE010000068.1, on the reverse strand, counting down.
TCTCACGAAACTCCTCAATCCACGTCGAGTCCAACTTTGGGTCTGGAGGATCAAAGGGGTCGCGGTTCGTCGTCGCAAAGTTGGTGAAAGCGTAATAGGTAGCGAGGTCATCAATCTGCGCCTGAATCTTCTTCTGCGTATCCTCCCACTCTAAAAGTGTGAGTGGTCGTGCCGAAGACTTCCCTGTTCGGACGATTCCCTTCTCGAAATGGTCCAGAGCCCACTCAACGTCCCGATTCAGATGCTGAAGGACAAACAGGCGCTTGAGTTCAGGGTCGTGCGTCTTCTTCAAATGCTGGCGGAATCGGTAGTCGTAGGTGTGCGTGGCAACAAACCCAATACCCAAGCCGCCAGTGTAATCACAATACTGCTCGAAATAGGAGTCCAATCGTGGAGGCAGAGCAAAGGTGGATGGCGGTGCTGCCTTCTCCGGCTGCTTCGAGCAACCGCTCGCTGCCACAAGCAATGCAATCAATAGAATGGGCGCTCTCATGGGATGCAGCTAACGCTCAAGGTTACCGACCCGGCGCACGGGACGTAACAAATGCAAACTGCGACGCCATTCCGGGTTCTCTGGAGCCGGCGTTTCGTGGACTGACGTAGAAGGATGCGGTGCTGACTCCGAAAAATATGAGCATGAACGCATACAGGAAGATGGAAGAATCCCCAGCGTGCCAGATGTAAACCGGGAACAAATCCATCGAGATGCTGTCGAACGCGATGCCCTTCAGAAACGTGTCGTAGTCCCAAAGGATAAGGCCGGTGAACATAGGAACAAGGAAGAGAAACAAGTAGCCGACGACAGCGACGACAGCACCGCCGACCCTGCGCAGCCGCCAGACGGTGCAAGCCATGACAAGGGCCACGTAGTGAACCAAAACGAGTCCTGCCTCAATCATGTGTGGAATGCGACGCGCCCAAACCCTCTCCCAATCCGAGAAGTCGCCTTCGGGCCTGGGCATACCCGCGTAATACCACCGATACATGCCGTTGTTGAAATGCTCCGCGAAAGATGAACGCCAAGGTAGATAGGCCAGCATCGCGCAAAGCGTGACCGCGACGAGAGCAAAGCAAACTCCGACCGCGACTCGCGGTCGTTGGTGCAGGAATGCTGATAAATCTGAAAGAAAGAAAAGCGGCGCGGCCAGCACTGCCAGCTTGAATGGAATGGTGAGGAACTCGAAAGCCAGCTGTCCGGTGATCTGCTCCGCCGTCCACAAGCCAATCGCCAGCGCCGAAGCAGCAAGTCCGACAATGCCTGCGATTGGAATTGGTGTGCGCATCACGAGTGGCTCACGTCGGCTAAAGTCAACGGTCAGCGACGGGGGCCGGCCGCCGGAGAGGTTGACGAGGAGTCCGGACTCGACGGCCGGCCACCGTTCGCTGGACCGCCTTGTTGGGCTTCTGATGTCTCCCACTGACCCGGGAAGATTGAGAACGCAATGCCCATCCCGAGCGAGCCGGCAAGGCCGATTAGTTCCTGAGAAAGGTAATCGCATTGAATGGCAACGTCGCGTCGCTCAACCCCGAAGTCGATATTCACCATCTGGACTCCGGGAAAACTTCGCAGGCGAAGCAACTCCTTAGCCTGAGCCCGGAGAAATTCAGTAGCTTCGGCTACTTGCTTCGGGAATTCATCGAAATCGGCGCTGCTGGCGACCACATGCACACCAGAGGCTGTCAGTTGGTCTTTGTTGGTCTGGCTGCCTGGGAATCTGCGCTCTCCCCTCCGGTAGACCGTCCACACCGGTAGAGTACAGCCGGCCAGAAAGGCATCGACGTCAAATTGCTCCCCACTTGCTTTGATCACCGCCGACATAGTGTGGTTTTCATAGAAAGGCCCAACGCAGAGCTGAGCGACTGCCGCCGGAAATGCAAGGTTGAGCGTGCACGGCGCGTCCGAACTCCCGCCACACCTTGAGCGGAGTGGCGGGGCGGCAGTTCGTTTCCAGCGTCTGGTTCGGTCTTTTCATTTCGCAATCCACTCCTGCTCAATCCACTCAGCAAACGACGACCAAGTCTCGCCTGACGCGCCGTCGTGCGCCCATAAGGCAATGCTGCCATCTGGCCTCGCACAGTAGAAGTCGCCGTTGTCCTCGCAGACCGGAATCCAGTCCCTGGGCACTCCTGTGTCCCAAGCTGCGCGAGCGACCAATCGCAAATCGGTGTGGCTACCGGGAATGGTCACCGTGACGGGCTCACGCGTGCCAAACACTACATCACTGGCTTCGCGCAGGTAGCTCCTAAGATCAGCGGGGAAAACTACTCCAAGTTCAGACTCTATCTGCGTGATTTCAGCATCGGACGGAAGCCGAGCAGGACGCGGCAGCGGCTCATTCAAACTGCGAAGTTTGGCAATGGTATCCGAAAGGCTCATGGCTTGCGGACCGAACGACAAGGTCAGCGACGGGAGCCAGCCGCCGGGAGCGCCGACATCGCGACTCGGCGCGCCGGCTGGCGCCCGTTCGCTGGACCGCCATGGTTCGACATACGCAACATCCTCCGGTGAATCGCGAACATCGGCGAAGCGCCGTCGAAGCTCAGATAAAATCGCCATGTCGTCGGTGATCACAACGAACTCCGAACCGTCAATCGCACGAATCACGCACCAAGGTCGCTCCGACGAGAGATACGCGCTGAACGCTCCGTCGATCGTCTGGTCGATGCCGTCCGCCATCTCAAGAAGTCTGCTGCCCGGCAACTCTGCACCAGACGCACTCGCCGCATGAACATCGTCCGAAGTGCTTCCAATGCACTCGACATGCTCGCAGACCCAAACGGACGCGATCACGCGATCACGTGCAACGCCGAGAATGTCGCGTAAGTCGAAGCCAAGGAACTGGACTCCGTCGCGGGTAACCGTGTCATGGATGGTGACGGCGTGCATAGTCGCCTAACGTACTGCTCAGTGACGCGCCGCCATGAGGGACAGGAATGGGACCGAGACGCAACCGGCGCGTTCACTGGAGCAGGATGGTTAGCCTTCCGTATCATATACCTCGATTGAGTCAGACCGCAGGAAGGCGACTGGTGAAATGGCCGAGAAGAAAATTGGCACTGCTTCTTTCAACGTTGCCAGTCCAGCACTACCGGAAATGCTCTCAGTTGCTAGAAACAACTCGTAGGTGGGATTCCCTTGCGCACGATCAAAGTAGATGTGGAAGGCCTTTGGGAAATCAATGAAGGAAACCCCTCCTCCACCACCTCCAGACCGCACGGCGACATCATCAAAAAGCTCAAGCGCCGCCCGCAGATCCACGACCCGTCCGTGCTCGATCTCCGTCGGCGGCGGGGGCCACGCTTCGGAGTGTTGCCAGATTGAGTGGGATGCTTTCACAGGCTAACGTGGAAGGTCAGCGACGGGAGCCAGCCACCGGCGGTGTCGGCATCGCCGCTCGGCGTGCCGACTGGTGCCCGTTCGCTGGACCGACTGGTTGGCCGCTTCATTATTGTGATACTTTCGCGTTCGCAAGTAATGCGCACAGAATTCCATCTTCACGGTGACGAAACTCGGTGGGATGTTCATTGCACGCATGGGCATTCCAAACGTGGGCAATCGCCGTAGTCGCGTCGTCTGTCGTCATGGGACGGTCGTCAAGAAGACGAAATACTGCCCTCGCAACTTCGTTTAGGCTCTCTAAGTATTCGCCCATCGCTTCTTCAACTTCGGTCCGAACTGACGGCAAGTCGCTTTCCACAGCATTGCGATTTTCGGTGAGAGCGATCTCAATAAATGCAAAGGCGTTCTCAAGCTGACCAAACGAATAAACGTTCTGATACAGCTGACAGTATTTGAATACCAATTGCCGAAGGTGACAATCGGTTAACTGTCCACTCATGGAGCGGACGGTCTTCGCGAATTCAGTGCCAGCGATCAGGTCAGCCATACGATCGAGCGGCCCAACGACCCGAGCTCAGCCACGCCGGACTAGTGACGTGAACCGCGAATGCGGAACTGCCAGCGCCATCCGGCGTTGGCTGCAGCGACTGGTTAGCCGTTGCGGTCATTTGTCTTTTGGTGTCGATACAGTGGATAGAGCGCCGAAAGATGGGCAACAAGCTCGTTGATGCCGTGCCATTCGGCGGGTGGCTCTGAGTTCCATTGGAGAGCGAGGTAGAGATCGCCGCACTCGATCGAGAGCGATGTAGGTGTGCCGTCGCAGGTGACCCACTCCTGCGTGGGAATGCCGACACGAACGCTACGAACGAGTTCGGGAATTGGAGCTGCGTCGTCGGCAGTGAGTATCTGACTGGTGCGAAGTGGGGAAAACAGGGCTGCCAACTCGGCGGCAGAAACGATGGATGAACCTGACAATCCTTTGGTGCGGATGACGTAGGATGCGCTTGATGGCTGCACGACGCTGGCGGACCGCTGTTCGACTATCTCGACGCCGAATCCGTCCTCCCAACTCGGGCAAACTGCGAGGCGTAGAGTCATGATGTGCGAGCGGCGGCTAACGCCAAGGTCAGCGACGGGGTCCAGCCACCGGCGACGTCCGCATCGCCACTCGGCGTGCCGGCTGGTGCCCGTTCGCTGGACCGACTGGTTCGACTCTTCTCATCAGTACCCGGAGAAGCACCCGATGCTCAAGACTGCCAATGAGAC
>JAIXZE010000376.1 GCA_027489875.1 Verrucomicrobiales bacterium | reverse complement strand
TCACGACGACCACGGAGGTATAGGCCGAGTTTCCATTCGTATTGAACGCCCGGACCCGGAAGTAGTAGGTCGTGTTCGAAGCCAACCCCGTGGACGCATAGCTGCGGATGTCCGCGCCCACCGTTCCTACCTGCGTCCACGTCGTCCCGTTGGTCGAACGTTCCACCTTGAATCCCGTCTCGTTCGCCGACGTATCCGTCCAGCTCAGGTTGATCTGACGCCGCGACACCGCCACACCCGCGAGGCCGGTGGGGGCCGTAGGCAAGGGCACCGGAATGCTCACCGTGCCCACGTTCGAAGCCACCGACAGCCCCGCACCATTCACCGCAAACACGCGGTACGAATAGCTGCTTCCAGCCACGACCGACACATCCACAAAGCGCGTGGCATCCGCGCCCAGCACCGCACACACAGCCCAGGCTCCGCCATTCACCGACCGCTCCACCTGATGACCGGTCTCAGCGGCCGAGGCATCCACCCACGTTACATCCACGATCCCCGTCCCAAGCACCGCCACCAATCCCGTCGGCGCCGCCGGCACCGGTTCCGGCACCACCACCGAGGCTTCGTTCGACCCGATGGAGAGCCCCGCGCCATTCACCCCACGGACCCGGTAAGCGTACCCATTGCCCACGGTCACTGCGGAATCCACGTAGCCGACCGCATCCGCGCCGAGGATTGCCGCGAGCACCCACGCTCCCCCTTCTTCCGATCGTTCGACCACGTGATGCACCGCGGACAGGTCCCCGCGGACCCACGAAAGTGTGACGTCCGTGGCCGTTGCCTGGGCAATCCCAAGACCGGTCGGTGCGGCCGGCACCGCCTGTCCCGGAACGTTCCGGAAACCGGACACAATCAGCCCGTTCAGACCGATCGCCCGCGCGTTGTCGGCTGCATTCTCCGGGTCCAGCGCTTCATCGACCCCCAACGGAATCCCCGCATAGCTCAACCGGGGATTCGAAAAGTAATTGATCCGGATCGCACTCCCACAGGCGTAGGCCATCACCGTCCGGAACATCGGCGAATTGGTGGAACACTGACGCCAGCCATACGCGAAGGGAAAGGAGGTCGGCCCAGCCGCATCCGGCCGGTCATGATGACACCCGAGGTTGTGTCCCCACTCATGGATCAGGCTCAGCGACGCCAGGCAGCCGGAGTAAACCACCGAGAAGGCGTTCGCCTCGAAACCCGCCGACGGCACCGACATGAGGTACGAAAGCCCACAGCTCGAAGTATCCTCGTCCACCAGCGTCACCAGGTCGGCCCCGACCTGATCCCGCAGCGCATGCACCTCGTCCATCAACCCGTCCGTCTTCCGTTGCAGCGCCGCCAATGCCCCACCCATCGATCCCGTCTCGACGTAAGCCACCTCACCCAGGTGCACCAGGGAGAACCGCATCGGAATCTGGCTGTTGGCCATCGATGCGTTCGCATCCGCCACCGCCTGCAGGATCTTCGCCTCGATGCCCGCAACACCGTACCGAACCCGGGATGCCGGCGTGTACAGCAACATCACGTCCACCACGCGCACCCCGCAGTCGCCTTCATCCAGCACCGGTGTCGCACGACGCTGCGCTCCACCGTCCACCACGATGGTCTCCGTCCCCATCACCGAGCCCTGACTCTCCCGGTGCTGGATCGCCACATACCCACCCTTCGCCAGAGGCTGGATCTCGTAGAGTTCGTTGCCCGACGTCATGGCCCGGTCAATCACCCCGGAAACCACCCCGCGCCGCAACGCGAACGTCGCACGGCTCAACGGCTCTCCCACCACCCGTCCATTCCAGACCCGGTCTCCGCCGGGCAGCTCGGTCACCCCATCCCGCTCCACCCGGAATGTCTGACCGGGAAAGAGCGTCACCTCGAAATCCGCTTCCGACAGCATCGTCGGATCCACCGCCACGCCCTGCACGCGGCCCTTCATCGCCTCGCGCGGCACAGCGCGGGTACCGGACTTGGCGAGAGGCCGAACCCTCTCCGCGGCTTCCATCGTCACCCCACCTGCCAACGCCAACCCCATCGCCGCCATGATCCACGCCTTCGTCCAGCTCCTCGCATTGCCCTTCATCATCAGTCCTCCGTGGTCTGCTGGCAGCTGCACTCTGGTGAACCATCCACCAGAACCCTACAGCCGCCGCAAATCACGGCGTAATGGCTACCCTTACTTTGATGTCAGTCAAAAGCTATACATTGGGTAATTGATGCCCCGCACTGTATTGAATTTAATTATATTACCTAACACTCGTAACACAACTTAACCAACGTTCAGGTACACAACCCCGGAAGAAGGTTGGCTTTGAGTTTATATCCAATTCATCATCAACAGATAGAAGCACTTGATTCACCCTCGTCCGACAACCCGGCAATCGCATCCCCCAAACAGGTCACCCACCCTTTTGCTGCCGATTCGATACCTATCCAACCACAGGTATTCCTAAGGCCGGCCATGGTTATTCCGGCATCGGATTGGAAAGGATTCGTAGGCGGATACCCTACATACCACACCCATCCCTTGCCCGAAGGTCTTTTCACCGAGGGCCAAAGCCACGCCACGGTAAGGGCCCGCAGAATCCATCACCCCCGGACTCGGACTTGAACGCTCCGCCGGTCTCCTGCATCCCTTTCATGATGACAACGTGGAACGGAATCCTCCTGGCGGGCTGCGTGGCGCTGGCCTTGGCACCAAACCTTTCAGCCGAGGACTGGGCCCGATGGCGCGGCCCCCTCAACAACGGCGTCTCCACGGAGAAGGGCTGGAAATCCACCTGGCCCGCCGACGGCCCCAAGATCGCGTGGAAGGCGAAGGTGGGACTGGGCTACTCGTCCATCGTGGTCGGTGCCGGACGCGCCTACACCCTCGGTCACGCCGACGAGAAGGACACGATCTTCTGTTTCGATGCCGTCACGGGGAAGGAAGTCTGGAAGCACTCCTTCGACGCCGAACTCGGCGACAAGTACTTCGACGGCGGCACCACCGGCACACCCACGCTGGTCGGTGACAAGCTCTACGCCTTGAACCGTTGGGGCGAGGCCTTCTGCCTCGACGCCGCCACGGGAAAGGTCGTCTGGCACCGCAACGTCCAGGAAACCACCAGTGCCCAGGTACCCGACTGGGGTTTCACCGGCGCTCCCGTGGTCACCAACGGCCGCGTGTATCTCAACGTCGGTGAGGCGGGCCTCGCCCTCGATGCCGGCACCGGAGCCGTCGTCTGGAAGTCGTCCACCAAGAGCGCCGGCTATTCGACTCCGTTCGCCATGGGGACCGGTGAAAGCTCCGTCCTCATCCTGGGCAACACCGACGCCTACGTCGCCATCCGTCCTTCCGACGGCAAGGAGGCCTGGCGGGTGAAGTGGACCACGCAGTATGGAGTGAACGCTGCCGACCCGATCCTCGAGGGCGATCGCCTCTTCATTTCGTCCGGGTACGGCAAGGGCTCGGCCCTCTTCAAGCTCGGCAAGGGCGAACCCGAGATGCTGTGGAAATCGAAGTCGCTCCGTTCCCAGATGAACGCCGCCGTGCTGTTCGAAGGACACCTCTACGGGGTCGACGGTGACACCACCGAGAAGGCCTCCCTCAAGTGCCTCGACTTCGCCACGGGCAAGGAAAAGTGGAGTCAGCCTGGGTTTGGCTCCGGCGGGCTCATCATTGCCGATCGCCAGCTGATCGCGCTCAACGGCACCGGCGAACTCAGCGTCGCTCCGGCCTCCCCCGAGGGCTTCAAGCCCACGGCCCGCGCCCAGGTCCTCGGCGGCAAGACATGGACCGCCCCGGTCCTTTCCGGTGGCCTGATCTACTGCCGCAACTCCCGCGGCGACCTCGTCGCGGTCGACGTCCGCTGAACTCCAGACTTGCCCCTCACCCTCCTTTCCGGTTGAACCACACGGTTGCCTACCTGGCTTTCAACGATCCTTCTCGGCCTCATTGAGGGCATCACCGAGTTCCTGCCTGTTTCCTCCACGGGACACCTCCTGCTGGCGGAGCATTGGCTCGGGCATCGATCGGAGCTTTTCAACGTCGTCATCCAGTCCGGCGCGGTGCTGGCGGTGCTCACCGTCTTCCTGCGGCGTGTGACGGACCTGTTCGTGAACTGGCGCAAGCCGGAGAACCAGGACTACCTCTTCAAGCTCGCCGGGGCCTTCCTGATCACGGCCGTCGGCGGGCTGGCCATGAAGAAGGCCGGCCTCGAACTCCAGGCGGATCCGGCCCCGGTGGCATGGGCCACGCTGATCGGCGGGTTCCTGTTCCTGGCGGTCGAGTACGCCTTCAAGGACCGTAAGCCCTCCGAGGACGTCACCTGGACCATAGCCATTGCGGTGGGTCTCGCGCAGCTCGTGGCAGCCGCCTTTCCTGGCACCTCCCGTTCCGGATCCACCATCCTCTTTGCCCTGGCACTCGGGCTTTCCCGCCCCGCCGCGACCGAGTTCGCGTTCCTGCTGGGCATCCCCACGCTGCTGGCGGCCGGGGCCAAGGAAATCTGGGACTTCACCTCCGAAGGCAAACCCCACGAACCCTGGTCGATGATCCTGCTCGCCGGTGGGGTGGCCGCGCTGTCCGCCTTCGTGGTCGTCCGCTGGCTGCTGGCCTACGTCCGCTCCCACAAGTTCACCGGGTTCGCCATCTACCGGATCCTCCTCGGCACCGCGATCCTGCTCCTCGTCCGGAAGTAACGGCCGCCCCAGGCTGTAGGCCGGGTGCCCTCACCCGGCGCTTTCCCGATGCCCCATGTCACGTCCTGGATGAACGTTGTCACGGCAGGCACGACCACCTGAAGCCGGTGATCTGCCTCTGGGTTACGCCGGAGGCGTTGAAGCGGGTAGCCCGGGGTGCGAAGCAACCCCGGGTCCCGGGTACCCAAGGATCACCTACCCCGGCAGGGGTTGCAGCCTCCTGAACCTTCGTACCCCTGCCGGGGTACGGATTCCAAATCGAGCCCCTGTTCCCCGGGTGCGTGCTTCGCACGACCCGGGTATCGGCGCAGTCATCTGGCACCTGGAAACTGGGAACTCGGAACTCTCCTCACCCCCTCAACCGCTTCCAGCGCGCGTAGAACAGCACGAACACCGCCGGGCCGAAGGCCAGCAACATCACGGTGACTCCCATCGTCAGCCCGAAGAACGTGAGTAATCCGGCGCAACACTCTGCCCGGCCCCGGGCCACGATATGGGTCGGGACCGCCACCAACAGTTCGAGCACGCTGCCGCGTAGCATCCACTTCTGCTGACGTTCCATCAGGGACCGCGGATCCATCCGACCGCTCCAGCGCCAGAACACCACCGCCCACACGACCCACAGCAGGAGCGGCAGCCCCGTCCAAAGCAGCCAGTAGTCGCCGGGATCCTCCACCGCGTCCCACGTCATGAAACACTCCATGCCGCTCAGGATCCCGCCCATCAGCAGGCAGCCCATCCAGAATCCCGTGGCCAGGATGGGCAACCACAGCCCGGAGCGCGACACAGGCCGTCCCACCTGCAACCGCACCGGCACCCGGATCAGCAGGAATTGGCTGATCAGGACCACACCCAGGAAGAGCGGGAACGGCACGTTGAGGAAGAACTCCCACGGCATCCGTTCGATCTGCCGAAGCTGGGGGAATGCAGCCATCAGGAAGGGCATCGTCATCGTCAGCAAAAGGACCAGGTACAACCCGGTCATGATCGCTCCCCAATGGAGCCACGGATACCGCGGCCCTTCGTGTGTCGCCTTGTCAGCCATGGCTTACAGACTGCCCATCCGCCAAAACTCTCAAACTCCAAACTCCGGACTTTGAAAACCGCCGGTCCTTCCTCCAGCATCCAACGCATGTTCCACTCCCTGACTCCCTCCCGGGGCCATCGCGTCGTGCTCTGCACCCTCGCTTCGGCCGGTGCCCTCGTCAGTTCGGCCGTCTACGCCGATGTCCGCCTCCATCCCCTGTTCACCGACCACACGGTCTTCCAGCAGGGCAAGCCCGTGCCCGTCTGGGGCTGGGCGGATCCCGGCGAGAAGATCGCGGTCCAGTTCGGCGAGCAGTCCCACGCCACCGTGGCGGATGATCACGGCCGTTGGTCCGTGAACCTCAAGTCCCTCAAGGCCACCGCCGCCCCCCGGACCCTCCACGTCACCGGAAAGAACGCCCTCCGCGTCGAGGACGTCGTCGTGGGCGAGGTCTGGATCTGCTCCGGACAATCCAACATGGAGTGGCCCATGCGCGCGAGCGCCAACCCCGAGGCCGACATCCAGGGCAGCGCCAACCCGCTCATCCGGCTCTTCACCGTCCAGAAGAACACGTCCACCCAGCGCCTCTCCAACTTCTCCAATCCCGCCGCACACGCCTGGACCGTCGCCTCGCCGGATTCCGTCCGCGGGTTCTCCGCCGTCGGATATTACTTCGGTCGCGACCTGCAGGCCGCCCTCGGCGTTCCCATCGGCCTCATCCACACCTCGTGGGGCGGCAGCCCGGCCGAGGCCTGGACGAGTCCGCAGACGCTCCGCGAGACCCACGTCTACACCCGCGACATCCTGCCCAATGCGGTCAACACGCTCCGTAACCGCAAGACCGCCCGCGCCAAGTGGGAAACAGACGCCGCCGCGGCCGCCGCCGCCGGCAAGCCTGTTCCGGGCAAACCCTTCTCCGGATGGCTCCCCAGCGATCTCTACAACGCCATGATCGAACCGCTGCTGCCCTACGCCGTTGGCGGCGCGATCTGGTATCAGGGCGAGTCCAATGCCGGCCGGGCCTGGCAGTATCGCAGCCTCTTCGCCGACATGATCACCGATTGGCGGCGCGCCTTCTGCCAGGGGGACTTTCCCTTCCTCGCCGTCCAGCTCGCTCCGTGGGACAAGAACCGCAAGCGTTCGCTCGAGGACATCACCAAGGAACCCGGCGAAAGCGACTGGGCCGAACTCCGCGAGGCGCAGAACCATGCCACCGAGGTCCTTCCCAATGTCGGCGTCGCCGTCATCACCGATGTCGGCGACAAGGATGACATCCACCCCACCCAGAAGGCACCCGTCGGAGCCCGGCTCGCCCTGCTCGCGCAGAAGATCGGCTACGGCAAGCGCGTCACCGCCGAAGGTCCCGTCTACCACTCCAAGGTCGTCGCCGACGGCAAGGTCTACCTGAACTTCACCTCGCTCGCCGGTGGCATGAAGACCAGCGACGGTGCCGCCCTCAAGGGCTTCTCCATCGCCGGCAAGGACCGCAAGTGGCACTGGGCCACCGCCGAGTTCCGCGGCCCGAACCAGGTCGTCGTCTCCTGCCCCGACGTCCCCGAACCCGTCGCCGTGCGCTACGGATGGGCTGACTTCCCCGTCGTCAACCTCGCCAACGGCGCCGGCCTGCCCGCGTCGCCCTTCCGCACCGACGACTGGCCCGCGATCACCAACAAGCCCTGAACCGGGCGTCCGTCGCCCGATGCCTCATCGACGGGGTTCCGCTACCACGGGCTCGGAACCGTGACCGAAATCCAGGCGCCGTGTCTCCATGGCGGGCTCGGTGGCGTTGGCCCAGGCTGGCGTTCCGAAAACCAGCCCGACGGCTTCGCCAAGGCACTTGCACACGGAAAGCCAGAGCATGGTGCCCAGAAGCAAGGGACGCGGGAAACGCAGGTCCGGGATTCCGACGCCGTGCGCGCGTTCACGCCAGACAATGAGGAACGGAAGCACCGGTGTGGCCAGAAAGTACAGGCAACACCGGAGGAATGGCCACCGTCGACGACGGCTACCACCCAGCTTCAACCCCACGATGAAGCGATACCGCGGCGCATGGAACCCACCGCCAACGCTCGCGTGGTGGGCCACCGCATCCGAGGCGAACAACAAGGTCCCACCCAGACCGGCAAACAGCGGGTGCGCCTGCTCGGAAAAATAGTCGAGGCTGATCGGGAGCTGCGGCCCCAGCGCCCGCAGGTATTCGCACCGGTAGGAAGTGTTGTGTCCAAGACCCGACGGGCGTGGTCCCGAGGCGTGGTGGGACCCGATCCGGGCGTAGTCCAGGGCATAGCCAGCCGTGTGGAGAAGATTGTCCGGCCGGAGGTTGTCGATGGCGCACAGCACCGCCGTGGCACCCGTCGCGTGCGCGGCGAGCAGGGCCTCCATCCAGCCCGCAGCCGGGAAGCAATGGGTCTCACCCAGGCAGATGAATGGGCAAGTGGCCGCAGCCACACCCGCCGCGTTGGCCTGCGCGAGATGCTGCACTTCCGGCACCTCCACCAACTGCACCCGACCAAACCGGGCGAGCAACGATCCGTCGGTCCGGGAGAGCCCGCCCGGGGGAGCCACCAGGATCATCTCCAACAGGGAGGGATCCCGCTGACGGGAAAAACTCTCCAGGACACGCCGCACGGTCTCGAAGGTGTCCGTCGTGATGACCACCGAAAGTCGAGGACCTGACGGGCAGGAGGGCGTGGAGGGACTGGCTTCTACGGAACCAGCCCCGGAGGAAGGGTGAATGACTTCATGCACCATGGTGGTGTCCCGAAATCTGGGACCCGAAGCCCGGGACTGGCGAGTGTAACTTTGGCCTGCACGGCAGACGCGGTCGCAAAGTCAGGGGCCGCAAACCCACCGACATCCGATCACGCCTCCAGCACCCGACAGCACGGAGGAACAAGAATCGGAAAAGCCGCGAAGAAGGAGCGGGCTCGCCCACTGCCTTTCCCCATCAGTGCGTTGACGGATGGATCTAAGGCATCATGATGCTCCGATGCGAACCACTTTGACGCTGGATCCGGACGTTGCCGCCAAGGCGCGCAAGGGCGCAGCCCGATTGCACAAGCCTTTCAAAGAGGTGATCAATGCCGCCTTGCGCGTCGGACTGGATGCGATCCTCAAGCCACCCGCAGCCAAACCCTACCGGACAACGCCGCGACCGATGGGGCTGCGTCCAGGCTTCAACTACGACAACATCTCCGAGTTGATCGCCGCCGCGGAGGGGGAGGACCATTCGTGATTCTCGTGGATGCCAATCTGCTCCTATACGCGGAGGACAGTCTGTCGGAACAGCACACGAGAGCGCGGGTCTGGTGGGATGAACAACTGAGCGGATCCGAGCCGGTGGCGCTCTGCTGGCCGGTCATCAACGCATATATCCGCATCGGGACCAACGTCCGTCTCCACCGACGGCCGTTGACCCTCAAGGAAGCCATGGAACGTGTGGACGACTGGTTCAACCAACCGTGCGTGTGCATCCTCCAACCGACGGATCAGCACTGGGCCATCTTCCAGAAAATGCTGTCGGCCGGAAATGCCGTGGGCAATCTGGTTTCCGACGCCCATCTGGCCGCGCTCGCCGTGGAACACAACTGCGTGCTTTGCTCGACGGATGCCGATTTTTCCCGCTTTCGTGGACTGAAGTGGAAAAACCCTTTGGTGGAGTAAGTTACGGAGCGTCCTGCTCTTTGGATCTCGGAAGGAACAACGTGGTTCCCGTACTCCCAGCAGGGCTCTGCTCGACCGTGATCACTGGCTTCCAATCCCCATTTTCTGCCGCAAAGCGCATTTCCAATGGTCGCTTCCGGCCGTCCCGCCCAATCGCCTCGACTCGGGCACGAATCATGCCAGGGAATTCCTCCCAGTGATCCAGAACCTCGATCCCAACGGAGCTCCCGTTGGGTCCAAATGTGTCGAGAATTGCGCGAGGGAAAGCGTTGCTGATTCCCTCGACAGCCTTGGCCGGCACAGCTTCATCGAACTTCCAGGATATGAACGGCCGAATCCTGTCCATGTCGTTGAACTGAGCGTTCTTGAGGAGGCGCTGCAGGCTGGCCTCGATGGTAGCCGCCGGACCTGTAAGATCGTCCGGGATCGCTGCTGCTGATTCCGCTACTTGGCCTGGATTGGCGAGCTTCGACTTGGATTCGGCAAGTTCCCTCCCCAATCGGGCAACTTCCCCCCTCAATTGGAGGATCTCAAACTCACGTTGCTTACCGTCGTCCACGGGAGGTGGGTTCGCTTGATCGCGAGTCTCCGGGCCTTGAGCCATCGCAACCTGTTTGCGCAGTTCTTCCAACTCAAGCCGCAGGCGGCTCGATTCGCGAGCGAGGTAAACAGCAACGCCTGAGAGAAGGACGACGGCTCCAACGAGAATGGCTTTTTTGATGGTCATGACAGAAACAGGAAGGGCTGCAACGGTGCTGAAAGAGGGAGCGACCAGAGAGCCGGCAGCCGAAACAACAGCGGCCGCCAGCTTCGGCGAGGGGGAGCTCGGTGCCGGGTCACTGAGCACCAGAATCAATCCACGGACACCGACTCGAACACCCCGGGAAACGAGGCGGGCACGGAGAACTTCAAGCCCTCGGCCAACGCGTTTCTGGGCAGCGTTTTCAGAAATACCCAACGCCTGACCTACTTCGCCCAAGGACTTTCCTTCAATGTAGCGCAACAGGAGAGCTGCACGATCCGTTGGAGGTAATTCGAGCAATACGGAATCAAGGCATCGTTCGAGCAGATCCAGATCGGACTCGCCTTCATTCTGCGCCACAGTGGAGACGTCCATTTCCCGACGTTGGCGGCTCGTTTCCCGACGAAGGACGTCAACGGCTCGCCGATGGGTTACTGTGTACAGCCAACTGACCACACCGACCTCAGGCCGAAACTTCCCAGCTGCACGAGCCAGCTCGAGGAAAACCACTTGGGAAACCTCCTCCGCCAAGGCTGGGATGCGTACGAGACGCAGCGCGGCAGAGTAAACCAGCGAAAGGCGTCGGTTGACCACGGTGGCGAACGCATCTTCGTCACCATCCCGAGCATACCGTGTGAGCAGGTCCCAATCACTGGCATCCATTCCTGCCCTAAAGTCGAAGCTGGCGGCCGAAATCCGCCACTGAATTTTCCCTCCGATCATGGGTGCTGTCACTCAGCCGTATCCATGCAGTAAAAATCTCGCGCAGAGGGGC
>JAIXZE010000036.1 GCA_027489875.1 Verrucomicrobiales bacterium | reverse complement strand
TGGGAATGGCTCCGGGACGGCGACGAGGACGTCGCCACCCCGGTGCATGCGGGGGCAGTGTCAAGATGTGCTGGTCGAGGATCAGCGCCCATCCGTCTATCTCGCGTCCTTCTCGAAGATAAGCTGATAGCGATCGCTCAACCAGAGTCGGTATCCCGAGTAGACTCCGCATTTGACGAGCCGGTCACCAGACGCGTTCGTGTTCACAACAAACCGGTTCGACGCGGTGAAGTTCTCACCCCAATCGTTGGTGACGATCAATCCACGGTTCCCTCAACGCTGAGGACGCTTCCTTGATTCATTCGCGAGCCAGTCCGACCATTTCCGATACAGGGCAAACCTCTGTTCCGGCCGGACAAGAGCCGTTTCACCGGGCTCACCCTCCACCGCGAGACCGTTGAACTCATGATCGCCAACCTGGTAGCTGGAGCTCGCGCTACCGGTCAAAATCGTGTGGGCGGCGATGAATCGATCCGGGTCCTTCAAGGCTTCAACCAGGTGTGGAATGAACTCCGCCCGGAAGTTGCGGGCCATGTGAGCCGTCGTCCCAGTGAATGACGGCATCCATCCCAGGTGATGAATGAAACTCCAGGTCACCTCGGCATTGCGGATCCTGCCAACCTGCACGGCACTCTCGCTTCGGTGTTTAAGCGACGAACACCCCAGGCTGCACAAGACAATCACTGCCAGAACCGCCTGAATAAACGTCTTCATGCCGGAGCCTTCGATTCTCACCACATCCGCCATTCGCCGCGTCGGTCCTCAAGCACCGTTGCCAGCCGGGACACGACCGTCGACGCATGCGCGGACGAAAGGGAGAACCGGAACAACCCCGCTTCCGGTCCGCCCGGGTATTGGATGAAGGGCGGTTCGATGCCGGCGGCCCGCAGCCCTTTCGAAAGCCGCCGTTGCGCCGCGGCGTCCTTGGGTACGATCCCGAACACCGGGCCCACATGACCGGACGCCTCCGCGCCGACAGCGCCTTCCATCACCGGCAACATCCGTTCCCGATGCTGTTCGATCCGTGCGCGCCACGAGGTGCCCTCGGCGGACAGCAATCGGAGCACGATCGGGACCGCCGCGGCATAGGCGGGAGGAATCGGGGTCCCGCCGCGGGCCGCCCGACTGTGGCCCCAGACGGCCGCCGGCAACCACCGGGGTCCTGCGATCGCCCCGCCGTACAGACCGAACGCCTTGCTCAAGGTGAACGCCACCACCACGCGCGAGTCACGCAGGCCCTCCAATTCCAGGGCACCGCGCCCGCGAACCCCCAACGTTCCAACACCGTGAGCATCGTCGAAAAGGCAGGTTCCTTCTGCCGGGAGCGCGTTCAGCCACGAAGCCAGCGGACGCATCCGCCCCGTCAACGGCCCCACCCCTTCCTGCAACAGCAGGGGACGCTGCCAACCTTTCGTCCGGCAGGTTTCCATCACTTCGGCCGGGTCCGAAACCACCGCCATCTCCAACCCGCTGGCCATCGCCGCATCCCGGAGGCACGGATGCGTCCCGCGCGCCAGGACGGCGCCGTCGCACCGGGACGCCAACGCCTGCGCGGCGACCATGGGGGCGCTGTACCCCGAGGACGTCAGGACCGCCATGGGTGTCCCCATCCAGGAAGCCAACGCCTTCTCCGCCTCGACATAGACAGGAAGATTTCCCGTCGTGACCCGCGAAGCCGCCACGTCGACCGCCCCCTGCCGGATGGAAGCCGCCAGAAACGTTCGGACCTCCCGATGCCAGGACAGCCGGAAATAGTCGCTTCCCCCGAAGTACGCGCGCCGTTCGCCCCGCACGAGGACGTGGACGGGACCAGCGGGGACGGCGGCGATCGCGAGTCCGGACTTCACGTGCGGATTCCACCCCAGAAGTGCCGGGCCGTCGACTCCGGGGAAAATTCCTCATGAATTATTCCGCAAGACTTCATGGCAGGATCGCAGGAAGAACGGCAGCGTCACAACATCCACCACACGCGTTTGAGCAATGACCCTGTCCGTAAAATGAAAACCGACCCCCGCGGGCCGTCGTCCCTGAAGGCGGCCTTCACCCTGATCGAGCTGCTGGTCGTGATCGCGATCATCGCGATCCTGGCTGGAATGCTCCTGCCGGCGCTGAGCAAGGCCAAGTCCAAGGCCATCGCCGTCCGGTGCAACAACAACCTCAAGCAGCTGGGCATCGCCTCCCTGATGTATGCCCACGACAACAAGGATCGGTTCCCCGATTGCTCCGGCGCGGCCTGGCCCTGGGACATCCCGGCGCGGGCGGCCAATGCCATCGTCAAGAACGGCGGGCAGCGCGGCATCCTCTATTGCCCGGCCTTCGCCAAGCAGAACAACGACGAGCTCTGGCGCTTCACGACGGACTCCACCAACGAACTGACCCGTTCGGAAAACGGGTATCGCGTTGCCGGTTACGCCTTTGCCTTCAGTGGCTCCGGCCGCATCGCGCGGACCAACATCACCGAGTCCCTCAACCCGGCCCCATGGACGATCGGCGGCGTGCAGGTCGAGCCTGGCCCCTCCGACCGCGTCATCATCGCGGACGCCACCATCTCGATCGGCAGCAACAGCGCGGACCGCACGCGGAACCGCTACACCAAGATCGACGGTGGCTGGCGGGGACATCAGACGGCGCACCTGAACGGGACGCTTCCCGCGGGCGGCAACCTGCTCTACCTCGACGGCCACACCGCCTGGGTGAAGTTCCAGCAGATGCGGGTGCGGACGACCGGTGACCCGTCGTTCTGGTGGTGATCCGCGGCCGGCGGGCGCGTGGAAAACGTTCTGGATTCAAGGGCCCGGTGACTGCACCGGGCCCGTTGTTTTTTCAGGGAGCCGATTACTCCACCGGGGCCCCTTCGCCGGGGCGCTTGGTCTTGGGCGGTCCCTTTGGCGCGGCCACACCGCCCGCGTTGGCGGCGGCCTTCACCTTGATCGCAGCGACCTCGGCGTCATCCAGCTTGCCGTTGCCGTCGCGATCGTACTTCGACAGCTGGGATTTCAGGTCGCCTTCAAAAGCCCTCCGCAGCGATTCGGCTTCGGCCCCCTCGATCTTCCCGTTCTTGTCCTTGTCGAACTGGGTCATGACCTTGCGGACATTCATCCGGGGCCGCGCGGCATCCTTCTCCGCTTCCTTGCCGTGGACCACGCCGCTGAACGCCGCCAACGTCATTCCCGCCACCAGCCATGCCTTCGAGTGCTTCATATGTGTGACTCCTGCTGATTGCATTGCCGTCTGAATCCTTCGGACGCCGGAAACCCCGACCCGGTTACGCCCCGGTCATTCGCCAACGCGGGGAGCCAATCCCCGACGTCGCGTCAGTTCGAGAACCACCGCAAAAACCTCGTCCGCCGTCAACCGCGTCGTATCCACCACGATCGCATCCGCCGCCGCGGCCATCGGGCTCGTTCCCCGGTTCCGATCCAGACGGTTCCGTTCAAGGACGTCCACGTACGCCTGCTCGAAGGGCACGCCCTGCCCCCGGTTCAACCGCCGCGCTGCCTCCACACCATCCACTTCCAGCCAGATCTTCAAAGGCGCCTCCGGAAACACCACCGTCCCGCAATCGCGGCCATCCGCCACCAAGCCGGGATCGCGGTACAACCCCCGCTGGAAGTCCAGCAACGCCGCACGCACCTCGGGCACCCGGCTGTACGAAGGTGTCTTCGCCGAAACCTCCGGCGACGTCAGCACCTCCACCGGCAATGGCCGGGCTCCCAGACCGGGACGGCTGAGGAAGTAGCTGTGGGTCGCCTGATTGTACGAAAGCCCACCCTCCTGCAACCGTGCCACCAACCGTTCCGGAGCCTGCTCCGGGGTGATGTCCTCGGCCATCGCCAGCACCGTGGCCGCGCGGTAGACGTGCCCCGTCGAGATGCCGTGCCACCCCAGTGCCCGGCTCAGCCGGAGCATGGCGGTTGATTTCCCCGTCGCTGCCCCTCCATCCAATGTGATGATCCGCTTCATGAAATCCTGCGATACAACGCCAAGGCCAGGTCGCCGCGGCTTCCGCCCTGCTCTCCCACCAGTCGCCGGAACCCGGCCGCATCCAGCACCAGCACCGTGACCTCCGGAGACGCCGCCCGCACGGTCGCGGTCCGCGGTGTCCCCCGAAGGAGTCCGATTTCACCGAAATATTCCCCGGCACACAACCTCGCCCGTTCACGAACCATTCCGTTCGTTTCCTGTTCCACCACCACTTCCCCCTCGGTGATGACGAAGAACTCTGAAGCCGACTCCCCTTCGCGGACGAAAACGGTGCCTGCCGGGACCGTGCGCGACTCGAACTCCGGCAACCACCGCGCCGCGCCTCCGGCCTTGAGTTCCGGCAACGCCTCCAGCAGATGATCCGCCGCCAGCCGCTTCCGCAGCAAACGCACGATTTCCTCCATCACGAAGTCATTCGCCGCCAGCAGCGCGTCCACCGTCTTGCGGTCCACGCGCAACAAGGTGGCACCGTGCGGCCCTGAACGGACCGTCGCATTGCGCGGCGCGTTCTGGAGCAACCCGATCTCCCCGAAGAACTGCCCTTCACCCAACCGTGCGAGGAATTGTGAATCCTCGGCCTTGCCCGTCGTGCGCGAAACGTGCGCCTCCCCCCGCAACACGATGAACAGGGCATCGGCCGCGTCGCCCTCGCGCACGATGACCTCCCGCGGCCCGAGCACCACGCGGGTCGCGCATCCGAGCAACCGCTGCACCTCCGGATCCTCCGCTCCCGGAAACTGCGCCAGCACCCGATCCTCGCCCGCTGGCCGTGCCATCACCGCACGGTCTCCCGCGCCCCGGCGCGCGGCCACCCGCACTCCAAATTTTGCATCCGGTCCGGGCAACGGCTCCACCCGGATCTTCAGCCGGTAGCCCTTCGGCGCGACCTCCATCCGAAGTTCATGCAACAGCGTCGCCACCGCCGTCAGCGACATCGTCTCCACCAACCCCATCGCCGCACACGTCCGGTGCGCGATCCCGAACGGATGAAACGCGTCACCTCGGGCGTGCTCATTCCTCGGGGGAAGACAACGGCTTGGATCAAACCGGTCCGGCTCCCGGAACGGCGTTTCCGAGAACAGCATGGGCACCTGGGACAACACCACCAGATCCCCCTTCTGCACGCGTTTCCCGCTCCACGCGAAATCCTTTTCCGCGAGGAACGGCATGCCCTGCGACACCGGATGAAAACGCAGGTTCTCGAGGTACGTCGCCCGCAGCAACCGCATGTCCCGCAGGTCTGCCGCGTCCCGGATCCCATCCGCAAAGTGTTGGTCGACCTCCTCCACCAACTCCCGCATCAACTCCGGTCGGGTCAGGATCTCGTACATCAGGAAACCCAGCAACCGGCTCATGTAGCAGCAGCTCCCGGCAAACCCATAGGTTGCGTAACAGATCGCCGCGTCGTCGGAGAACCCCTTCCCGGCCGCATCCTTCGCCGCAAACAGCGTGTCGAGGATCGTCGCGGGTTCCCCCGCCGGAATCCCGGTCCGCCGCCGCTCCTTCACCACCGCCCCCATCCGGTCGAGCAACCGTTGGCGGGACCGTTGATAACGGGGAATCCGGTAGGACCAGAACGGCCACACGCGCCCACCCGTGTTCATGTTCCAGCGCATCACCCGCAGGATGTCGTCGTATGTGTCGCCCAGGGACTGGCCGCAGGCGATCTGCGAATACATCTCGAAGCCCAGGCGCTCCACCAGATCCATCACGCCGTGGACCGAACCCGCCCGCCATTCGCGGACATGTGCCCGGACCACCTCCACCAACCGCGGAACCCAGGGCGATGCCACCTCCCGCGAGTACACCACGTGCAGCACCTGCCGCAGGTACTCGTGATCGCCACCGCTCATTCCAAGGATCAACGGCGTCTCCCCCAACTGTTGCCCCACCGCCGCGAAGACCGAGGTGCGCGAGAGGTACGCCTCGTCCTTGTGCTGCTTGAGGAAGTCCCGGGCGGCAAAACCCGAGATCACCGAGTACTTCAACCACAACGCCTTCAGCCGGAATACCGGACCCAGTGTGTCATGCGACCGCCGCAGCAGGCCGGTTGTATCCTCCAGGAACTGGAAGGTGTTCCCTAGAAACGGACACCCCTTGGCCACCGGTGCCAGAGGTTCCGAACCCGGTCCGCCCCCCTTCGCTCCCGCCGACCCCACCAACGCTTGTGATTGCAAGGATTCCATACGCTCGCGCGATCATGACGAGCCTCCCCTGCGAATCAACCTTCGCACCCCAGCCAGACCTCCGCCTTTCGTCGGATCCCGGATTCACCCCTCCAAATCCCCCCTTCGCATCACCAATCCCCGCTTCGAACCCATCCCCGTCGAACCCCGCCACAACTCGGCTAGCGTCGCACCAGATCGACCGACCGCCACGAAGACGACCGGCCGAGAGAGAAACAAGCGTCACATCAAAAACTCCGATCCTATGAAGACACTCCAGATCCTCTGCACCGCGGCCACCCTCGCTGCCGCCCTCTCCACCTCGGTCCTCGCCGAGGACACCACCAACACCGGTGGCCATGGCGGCCCCCGCGGCCCCCGCGGCCAGGGCATGCGCCGGCAGGGTCCGCCCGCCGAACTGGTCGCCAAGTACGACGTCAATCAGGACGGCAAGCTCGACGAGACCGAACGCGCCGCCCTCCACGCCGACATCGAGGCCGGCAAGGTCGCCCGCCCCGAAGGCCACGGTCCGGGCGCTGGCCCCCGCCGCCAGGGTCCGCCTCCCGAAGTCGTCGCCAAGTACGACACCAACCAGGACGGCAAGCTCGACGAGACCGAGCGCGCCGCGCTCCGTGCCGACATGGAAGCCGGCAAGATCGCCCGCCCCGAAGGCCGCGGCCCGGGCAACGGTCCCCGCCGCCAGGGTCCGCCTCCTGAAGTCGTCGCCAAGTACGACACCAACCAGGACGGCAAGCTCGACGAGACTGAACGCGCCGCGCTCCACGCCGACATGGAAGCCGGCAAGATCGCCCGTCCCGAAGGGCGTGGACCGGGTGCCGGTGGACGCCATGGCCGCGGTCGCGAATGACCAGGAACGCGCCGCTCCCCACGGGTGGAAGACGTGAAGCAGCGATTGGCGGTCACGACTCCAACCGGAAAGGAACAGTTCAGGACAAGCCCATCTCCTTCCCTCATCGAAGCCCGGTGTTCCCGCGAGGACACCGGGCCTTTTTCATCCGAAGTACCGGTGGATCGTGGTGACGATGGCCGCGGTCTGGAAGAAAAGCATCGGCACGACCAGGACGAAGGCCAGTTTCCTCGGAGACGTCCTCTCCCATCGCACCATCAGCCCCTTCCATCCCAGAAACATCATGGGAATCAGCAGGACGTAGATGCCCAACAGGTGTCGCCCATGGAAGCTCGGCGACTCCACGGAGCTTCTGGACCACAGGGCGAGCAGGATCAAGGTGCCCGCCACTCCCAACAGTGCCATCACCAACCTTCCGAACCGCCCCAAATTGCGCCGCTCCGAAATCCGCCAGAGCGACAACGCCAATCCACACGCCAGCAGCGTCGTGAGACACTGCCGTATCCAGGAGGGCAGCAAGGTCTCCGGTGCCCCCCCCATCTGCCAGAACAACGCAGACGTCAGGTGATCCGCATCACCGGGGCCCCAGGATGCCAGAAAGGATTCCACCAGACTCAGCACATAGACAACGGTGGAGGGGACGATTGCCGCCGGTACGGGGAGTCCGATGGGCGGCAGGAGTCGTTCCCGCCCCGTCAGGATTTCCCACGCCGGAACCGCCTCCGTCAGCATCCCGAGCCTCGGGGCAGTCCGGAAGGTGTTCCACAGAAGTCCCAGCAGGATCGCCAAGGCCAACATCTGAAGCCAGAGGGGGCGCCGACCCTGGCCCTCGCGACTCAACCAATTCAGGGACACAGCCACGCGCTCCACGACCCACAAGCCACCACACGCCACCACCACCCCCATCCAATAGGGTGGGACCCAGGCTCCTCCCCAGAGCGACCGGACCAGCGGGCCTACGACCGCATCGTAAGCATCCGTTGAAACCACCCTCGCGGACAAAAGCCCGATCGCCAGCCCTCCCCATCCCATGGCACCCATCGCTGCCGCGGAACGGTCGGAAACTTCGGCAGTGGAATCCTTGAACCGGAAGAGGGCCTGCCCCAGCAACCCCGCGGCCACAGCCGCCCCGGTCAGCACGCCGACCACGGACGTGTGCACCAGGATCCCCAAGGTCCAGCCAACCAGCAGCATCACCCGCCAATTCTGGTCCGCGCGGTTGACCATCGAGGCCAAGGCCGCGCCCAGGACCACGACACAGGCGAGAAGGATGGGATCCACGCCCGCCCCCGTGGCGAAATGTGCCAGCGACGGAACCATGACGAAGCACCACCCGAGCCAATGCTCGCCCGCCTGGGCGGTCGGGCCACGGGCCAGCAGGACACCGGCAACGACCAGCGAAAGACTGACCCACATCAGGCCGGCCAACCGCATCCGGAACACCTGGACCGCCGGCGGGACTCCCGAAACCCACCGCTGCAGGATCCTCGAAACCCGCTTCCCAGTCGCGGACTCCATCAACGGCCGTGAGCCCATGGCACCTACGGACTCCGCCTGGAAGTCATCCGGTCGCCCAACATCCGCCGTGGTCAACTGCTGGTGGGGCCGCGCCATCAGACGGTCGTAATGAACCCTGCGCAAGAATCCGGAAGTCTCCGCGACCCGCGCCTCATCATTCGCCGCGGAAAGCCAGGACTGGATCGTTGCCCGTTCGTCGATTCCCTGGCCGGCAGGCCGCAGGATCACCTGGACCAATCCAATCCCTCCAAAGACCAGCCCCAGACTCAGTCCCGTCCGCCATGGCCCCACCGGCACACCGGACTCCACGCGCCCGGCCATGCCGGCCACGCCCACCACCACCATCCCCAGCGCCAGCGACATCCAACCCCAAACCCATCCCGCCCCGTGCCTGTCCCAGGCGGCGGCCATCACCCGCGCACGGGACATCGGCTTTCCTTCCGTCCAGGTGGTGTACCGACCATGCGGATACGCCCATTGAACCTTCCCCACCGTTGTCGGAACCCGGTAGGCCCACTCGCCGGGATACGGCGGAGGGAAACCCTCGGGCATCTCTTCGGACAGATGGCATCGCACGGCGAGAGTCACCAGATCCTCCGTCCACAACGTCACCGACCAGCCTCGAAGCACGTTCGTGGATCCCGCCAACGAGACTTCGCCCCCCGCGCCATCCCCGTTGCGGGCACGCTCAAACACCGCCCGGTCCTCCGTCCGGAACCGACGGATCGGACGCGCCGTCCAGACTTCCCCGGTTTCCAGGTCCCGGATTTCCCCCCGGACCAATCGCGTGATCTGCTTCTCCTCGGCGTGCAGGTCATCCGGCTTCCTCACGTCAAACAGCAACTCGATGCTGCGAAGTCCTTCGCGCGGCATGCCATCGGTCTCCGCGAACGTCAGCGTGTGCACGAACCCATCGGCCACCTCGGCTTTCCTTTCCATCGGGAGCGACCTCAGGGCGCATCCCGCGCTGCGAAAGCGTTTGTCCTCCCGCGACCACCGTTCCATCCGGTGCGTGTGGAATTCCGGCCCCGCAGTCGCCAGCAGCCAGACAAGCGGACCTCCCAGGACGATCAATGCCAGAAGCCCAAAACCAAACCAGCCACGCCTTCCCTGGGGATCATCCGTCGAACCTTCCCGCCGAGACTCCCGCCGCCGCCCCCTTCGCGACGAACCACGATCCCCTTCGCCACCCCGGCCCGAACCCTCAGAATCCCGCCTGGAGGAGCGGGAATGGATGGGTGAAGCGCTGGATTCGGTTCGGAACTTCCTCATGGCCGTTCCGAAACCCTATCGAATCCCGATGCGGGGAAAAAGTCCGAGCTTCAACCTCCCAGCACCCTCAGCAGATGCCGGATCTCATCATCCACCTCGCCGGGATCCGCCACCGTCTGCGCCACTTCCTCACGGATCAGATCCCGATAGCGCTGGCGCAACCGGAAGGCCGCCAGCTTCACGGCGCCTTCCGACATCCCCAACCGTGACCCGATCACCTCGTAGGATTCCAGTTCACTGCCGCCTTCCGGATGCAGCGCGTCGTACAAGGCCCGACGCGATCCCGCGTCCGCTTCCGTCCGCAACCGTTCCCGGACGCGCTCCAACACCGAACGCGCCCACGCCCGATCATATCCCAATTCGTCCGGGCCCTGGGCGAGACCTTCCTGTTCCAATTGGCATTCGGCCGCGGTCGGATCCAGCGGCACATGCTGGACCCGGCCGCCGCGCTTCCAGGCCGTGACCCGATCCCTCTCGTCCGCCATGAAGTGCCGGAGTGACGCGAGCAGGAACGACCGGAACCGTCCCCGTTCGCGATCGGCCAACTCCAGCGTCCGGCGCTCGAGCACCCGGGCAAAGAACGCCTGCGTCGTGTCCTGGGCATCGGCCGGACTCTGTCCCTGACGCCGCACGTGCGCGTAGAGCGGAAACCAATAAGAGCGGCACAGGGTTTCCAGGGCACCCGCGGCCTGGGATTCCCTCGGGTTACGTGCCTGCAGCACGACGCTCCATTGCGTCGTCAGGAACTCCCGCCGGACCATGGGTGTGCCCTCGTCCATGGCCTCGATCAGTCCTCGGAATCCGAGCCATCCCGATCGTGGCAGATCTGGTCGATCACCACCGCCGCCGCCAGGATGAGCACGTCATCCTCACCGTCCTCGATCTCCACCGCGTAGGTGTCGCGCAGCGTGAACCACTTCTTCGAAACCTCCGCCACCTTCCGGCCACCCCGCCGGAAGGTGTACTCGTGGTCCAGGATCGAACCGGTCGCCTCGTAGTCGTCCGGGCCGGGCACATCCACCGTGAAACCCACCCGGAACAGGTTGAAAAGATCCTTCTTCACCAGGGCGACGCGATCGCCGTCCCTGTGGATCTCGTAGGATTTCCGAAGCGCCAGCAGCTTTTCGCGGATGAAGGCGACTTCGTTCCCGGAGGCGTCCTGGAAGGACAGTTTTTCGCGAAGGAGGGTGAACGCCCGGCCATCCACCTGGTAACGCACACGCCCGGACTCATCCCGGATGACAAAGTCGTCTCCGAGACACATCAGCTTCTCGCGGATCAGGTATTTCATGGTCGTGGTTTGTCGGGGAATCAGGGTTGCACCCGCACCATGCGCACGGTGCCGGCATTGGAATCATACACCACGCGTTGACCCGCAGGAGCCACGGGAACAGCGGCCAGGAATCCCGCCTTCACCAGTTCCTGCAGATCTTTCGGCCATCGATCCTCCGAGGCCTGGAACTGCTGCAACGCCTGTTGCACCTGCGCCAGGGAAACCACCTTCTCGGAATGCTTCTTCGCCTGCCCCTGCGCCGCGAGGTAATCGAGCGGAGCCGTCGCCGGCGAATTCCCGGACTTGCCTGTGGAAGCCGCGTTGTCACATCCCGAAAGCATCCACACCAACGCCACTAGCAGGCCGCCCTTCAACGCACCCCAAGCCGTTCGGTTTCCGGATGAATCCATGTGTCTGACTTACATCACCCCCCTGCGGTCGGCGAGCCCGAAACCGGGCCCCCTATGGAACGGGGAGGCGACGTCCTCGTCGCCCTGTCCCAAAGCTCCCCTCACGGCGATGAAGACATCGCCTCCCCGCTCACGGACGGGGTGGCGACGTCCTCGTTGCCGTTCCAAAGCCTTTTCCCAAGGCAACGCGGACGTCGCCGCCCCGCACCGTACGGAAGTTGCTTCAGCGTGTCCGCGTCAATCCCGCACCACCCGATGCCATGCCGCGAGCATCACCAACGCCACATACAATCCGGGATCCCGAAACACAAACGACCAACCATTGCGCCTGATTCCAGGCCTGCCCGACGCGCGATCACCCGAGCCCGACCGCACCGCCACAAGCGTCCGCAGCGCGTCGCCGGGACTGAGGTATTCCACCGGCAAAACCCGATCCACCTTCGGTGTCTCGCCAAGCGCCATCCGACACAGCATCGCGGGAAAATTGACTCCCGTCCCCAGCAGGCTCCGCATGTTGCCCCAGGGCCTCGGATTGAAGTCGAGCAGGCACAACTCCCCGGTACTCCTCCTCCGGAAATCGAGGCACGCAGGACCACTCCAGTGACACGCCGCCATCAGTCGGCAGACCTCGGCTTCCACCCCGGGATCCTCCTGCGCCCACAACGACCGGAAGGTGCCGAATCGATTCCTCCGCGTCAGGGGCTCATAGGGCACCTGTGCCAACACCTTCCCCTCCCGCGCCACCACCCCACAGCTGACATCATCGCCAGGCACGAATTCCTGGACGCAGTAATCCGTGTCCTCCGGAAGGCCACTCCAGTGACGCCAGAACTCGCCCAGGTCCCGCACCTCGACGATGCCAATGCCGCCAGATCCACGCACCGGTTTCAGCAGCAGGGGAAACCCCACCTTCCGGACGAATCCTTCCAGCGCCTCCGTTTCGTCCTGCCCGCCCGGCCGCAACCGAAAGCTCCGGGGTGTCCGAACACCGGCATCCATGGCCAGTTCACCCAGGTGCACCTTGTCGATGACACGCTCAAAAACCGACCCTTCCGGCAGAGGCGTCAGACGCCACCGCGCCTCCAGTGCCGCCCGGTGCCGCAGGCACCATCGGACGGCGCTGGTCGTCATGGGCAGCACAACCGCGCCCTCCGGAATCCGCATCCGGGCGTCGAATGCCTCCACCCCCGAATTCCAGTCCCATCCCGCCAACATCACATGCCGGCAACAGCGTGAGAAACGCAGCCGACTCTCCGGTTCCGCCGATACCGTCGTGAGATTTCGGAAACCGCCGTGGTGCAAACCATGGACGACCTGCACGCCCAGGCTGCTGGGTGCATCCAGCAACACCACTTCCGGTGGCTTCATTGCCCGGCCTCCGGAGCGTTCCGGGCCCACCCCGGAATCCGCCATCGCGGAATCTGGGCTCCCGGAGAATCCGGATCGCCCAGATAGGGACAGTCCCCGCAGCGCTGGTGCCGGATCACGCACCACTCCACGCCACACCGCACCTCCCTTCCCTCCAACGCCAGCGCCACCCGTGCCAGTCCCTGGTCCTCATATCCCTTGATCAGCACCACGTCCCCGGAGCCAACCGCTT
The DNA here is from genome assembly GCA_027489875.1 of Verrucomicrobiales bacterium. Taxonomy (GTDB): domain Bacteria; phylum Verrucomicrobiota; class Verrucomicrobiia; order Limisphaerales; family UBA9464; genus UBA6176. The sequence continues at coordinate 5,852 of JAIXZE010000036.1, read as the reverse complement.
CACGCAACAGGCGGACAGCACCCGCCACATCGGGCACCGCCTCCAACCGGGCACCCCATCGCGCCATCCCTGCAAACCCCATCGCATAGTCCCCGGCACGATCCCCCACCACCACCACCCGATCCGCACACCCGGCGATCGCCGCACCCACGGCCGCGTACGCCCCGGCTTCGTCGGCGTCCGGCAGATTGTTCAGATCCCCGATCACCACCCACCGCCGCCGGGCAGGATGGTCCCGGAGCACCGCCAGCGCGCTCATCACGGTTTCCGGGGTTGCCTTGTAGTCGTCACGGATCAGGACCGCGCCAGACAAGGCGGTGGAACACTCCAGCCGCCCGGGCGTCGACCCGACCTGTTCGAGCCGCTGGACGGCCAGTTCCACCGGAATTCCCGAGGTGACCCCGGCCGCCAATGCCGCCAGCGCCGGAACGACGGCATGGGTGCCCATCCACCGGAGCCGGACGGGATGATCCACGCCCGCCACCGTGAGGGTAAACCGGACTCCCGTTGCCCAGTCGTACCGCACATCGGAGGCCCGGAAATCGACCCCGTCCCCAAAACCAAACCAGACCGCACGCGCCCGGGTCTGGGAGGCCATCCAACGAACATTGGCATCGTCGTGATTGAGGATCACCCGGCCATCCGGTTTCACCGCGCGCACCATCTCCGCCTTTTCCGCCCGCAACGCCTCCACGGACCCAAAGGTCGCCAGATGCTCGCGACCAAGGCAGGTGACAACCACCGTATCCGGCCGAAGTGCAGCCGCGTAACGGGCCAGTTTTCCGGGAGTCCCCGCGCCCGCCTCGGCGACCACATGGTGCCGCCACGGCGGCTCCCGGAGCAGGGTCCATCCAATCTCTCCGAGACAGTTCGTGTTCAGCTCCGCCCATCCATCCGCCGGCATCCCGAGGATGGCCCGGATACCGCGAACCGTGGTGGTCTTGCCGTAGCTTCCGGTCACCGCGGTCACATGAACCCTTCCGGCGACGGTCCGGCGGTACACCTCCGCAACCGCCAGCAGCGGCCTCCAGCCGCGCGACAGCATCCACCAGCGCCACTGGCGTCGTCCCGCGTGGGTGAATGGATCCGGAATCAGCATCCGCAATCCCTTCCCCTGAGGAGGGCGCGCGCCACCCCATACAAACCTCCCGGATACTGCCAGCACTCCGGCGAGTCTTCCTCATGTGGCTCGTAGAGCCGCACCACCAGCGGACGCAGCCCCAGGCGCCGCTCCACCAATCCCATCGCCGGCAGCAGACGTTCCTCCACCAGTCGTCGTTCCTCACAATCCGACATGCGGAAATTCTCGACCAGGATCCCGTCGCGCACGGCCAGCATCAGCAACTGCTCGTAACCCGCTGACCTGTTTCCACCCCCACACATCCACCCGGTGACATCCGAAAACCGCAGGCACACCGGGAACGCGGCCTCCTCCAGAAGCCGTCGGTGGAATTCCACCAGTGGCTGCCCGGAGAATGTCCGGATCTCGCTGATCCGGCGGCCATCGAATCGGCCAAAATCCATGACCCGCAGGCTGCGCAGGTGCTGCCCCCACCGGAAGACCAGCTTGCCACGGCAGTGCTTGTCCGCGTTGAACGAGACGAAGCGGTCCCCGGGCATCTCCAGGCACCACGGACGACAACCGGAGCGCGCCACCATTCCCACGAACCGTTCCATCTCCAGGTCCGCGGAAAACACCGCGCGCACCATCATCAACGACGGCTGATCCGGCATCGCAGCCCACGGCACCGGCGTGGGCCATTCCCGGACCCGGCGCAGCAACCCCTCGTCGGCACGCCTTTCCCGCAACAGCCCCAATGCGTCCGCCAAGGGTGTGAACACGCCGTCGAGGCAAACCGGAAGACCTCCCGCGTCCACCCCGGACTGCACCCTGGATTTCGCCTCCTTCATTTGCCGGACATCCCGAGGTACTTGATGGATGCGGCCCGCAAGGCCGGCATGGGATCCCGCAGCACGTAGCGCAGGTCCGTCTCCGAAGGTCGCATGCGCGGCCCCCGCAGCCCCAGCACCCGGCGGATCCCCAATCCACCGGTGAAGAACTTCAGCGGGCCATACGCCGGCTGGGACGGACACCGCCCCTCAGCCAGATCCAGCCACAGCGCCGGGAAGTTGACCCCCGCCGCCGTCGAGGCCAGCAGGCTCCCCCAGAACCGACCGTTCAGTTCCAGCAACCGGATGCGCCCATCGCGGCGATCGACCACCGCATCCACCTGCGCCACTCCCGACCACTTCAGGTACCCCGCCAACCGCTCCAGCATTCCACGCAACTCCGGCTGGTGCTCGACGTACACCTCCGTTGGCGGCGCATACCCGCATCCCCGCTTCAGCACCCGCTGTGTCGTCGCGGCCACCACGCGCCCATTGTCCGCAAGAAATGCTCCGCCCAGATCCGTGCCTTCAACGAATTCCTGTACCACATGGCCTTCGGCATCAAATCCCTCCTCTTCGAGCACGGATGCCAGCGCCGCAGCGTCATCAAACCGGCGGATTCCCTGCCCTCCTAGCCGCCCCACCGGCTTCAGCAACACCGGGAAGGGAAACCCGGCGCGCACCCCTTCCAGCAGCGCCTCCCGGGTGCCCGTCAGTGTCGAGGGATGCGCCAGACCCGCCTCACGAAGGATTTCCGCAAACCCCGCCTTGCTCGTCGCCCGTAGGTGGACATCAACCGCGGGCAGCGGCGGCAACCCCAGACCCTCAGGAAACCGCCCTTGGTGCTCCAGGAGCAACCGTGTCGATCGATCATCGATGGGAAACACCATGGCTCCCGGATGACGCCTCCCCAACGCCTGCAGTCGCGACCAGACACCTTCATCCGTTTCCTCCGCAGGAAATGCGACGAACTCATCCACGTGTCGGGACGCGCACAGCACCGCATCTGCCCCCCAGGAGAGGACGATCTTCCTGCCTCCTCGATCGCCGAGTGACCGCAAAACCGACAAAAGACTCGATCGAATCCACCCTACGAAGATCAGGGTCCTCCCCACGGATTTCGAACCCCCTTGGAACATGCCAACAGGTGCTGGCAATTCGAAGAGCCTGTCAAATGCGGATCCACCCCGCCCCCAGCCCTGGGCGCACCTGGACACTGCCCCCGCCTGCGACGGGGTGGCGACGTCCTCGTCGCCGTTCCAATGCCATTCCCAATGGCGATGAGGACATCGCCGCCCCGCACCCAGCCCTCGCCCTTGCCTCGGGAAATCTTCGTCGGCCCGCTTGCGTATCCTTCGCGCCAAGGCGTAGCCTCTCGAAGGTCCCACTATGCGCATCCTGCCTCAACCGTTCGCCCTGGCCGCCGGCCTGGGCTGGCTCGCCTCCATGGCCGTTGCTGCGGAGATGGCAACATCGGACAAGGTCCTGCCGCCCGCGCCGCCCCTTCCCGCGCTCAAGGCGATCCACCTCGAACCCGCCGCCCTCACCCTCGAAGATGCCCGGGACGCCCGCCGCGTCCTCGTGATCGGCGAACGCACCGATGGCGGCCGCATCGACCTGACCAGCGACGCCCGTTGGACCACCGCTTCCGAGACCCTGCGCGTCAGCACCAACGGACTCGTCAGCGGACTCAAGTCCGGCGAGGGCGCGGTCACCATCGAAGCCGGCGGACAGAAGGCCACGCTTCCCGTGAAGGTCACGGGCGTCCAGACGCGGCCGGTCGGATTCGTCCGCGACATCGAACCCATCCTTTCCAAGGCCGGTTGCAGCGCCGGGCCGTGCCACGGTTCCGCCAAGGGCAAGAACGGCTTCAAGCTCTCCCTCCGCGGCTACGATCCCGAGTACGACTATCAGGCGTTGATCAACGACCTCGGCGGACGCCGCCTGAACCGCGTCCGCGTCGACGAATCGCTGATGCTCCAGAAACCCCTCGGCGACGTGCCACACGAGGGTCGCCAGGCCATCCGGCCCGGTTCGCAATCCCACATGCTGCTGCGCCAGTGGATCGCCGAGGGCGCGAAGTTCGAATCCCTTTCCGCCCGCGCCACCAACATCACGATCCTCCCCGCGACCGTGGAGATCGACCTTCCGGGACGCCGCCAGCAGTTCATCGTCCTCGCCCAGTACAACGACGGCACGACCCGCGACGTCACCGACGACGCCGTCCTGTCCTCCAACAACGACGAGATCGCCATCATCAAGGACAACACCCTCACCGCCATCCGACGCGGCGAGATGGCCGTGCTCGTCCGGTACGAAGGGCTCTATTCCGCCCGCGAGGTCGCCGTCATGGGCGACCGCACCGGCTTCGCGTTCACGCCGATGCCCGAGTACAACGCGATCGACGGACACGTGAACGCCAAGCTGAAGCGGATGCAGATCCTGCCTTCGGACACGTGCACGGACGCCGAGTTCCTGCGCCGCGTGTCACTGGATCTCACCGGGCAGCCGCCGACCGCGGATCGCGTGCGGAAGTTCCTGGCCGATCCGGCCGAATCCCGGAAGAAGCGTGAGGCTGTCGTCGACGAACTGCTGGGTTCGAAGGCCTTCGCCGAATTCTGGGCCAACAAGTTTGCGGACCTGCTCCAGTGCAACTCCGAGAATCTCGGCAAGAAGGGCGTCTGGGTCTTCCGCAGCTGGATCGAAGGCCAACTCGCGAAGAACCGGCCCTACGACCAGTTCGTCCGCGACCTCGTCCTCGCCCAGGGCAGCACGTTCGAGAATCCCGCCGGCAATTACCTCCGCGCCCTGCGCGACTCCGGCAAGATGACCGAGGACATCTCGCAGACGTTCCTTGGCGTGCGCTTCAACTGCAACAAGTGCCACGACCATCCCTTCGAACGTTGGACCCAGAACCAGTACTACGAGTTCGGCGCGTTCTTCGCCCAGGTCTCCTTCAAGCGCGGCACCCTCGGCCGCGATGTCCTCATCCGCGGCAACGAGACCTACGCCTCCGAACAGGTCTCGGAAGAGATCGTCTACCGCAACTACGACGGCGGCGAAGTCCGGCATCCCAAGAACGATGCCGTGATGAAACCCCAGGTCCCCTATGGCCACACCCGCACGCCGGCCCCGGACGAGGATCCCCGCCGCGCCTTCGCCGACTGGCTCACTTCGCCGGACAACCCGTACTTCGCCCGCTCCACCGTCAACCGCTTCTGGAGCTACTTCTTCGGCCGCGGGATCATTGATCCCGTCGACGACATCCGCGCCGGCAACCCGCCCAGCAACCCGGAACTGCTGGCCATGCTCGAACGCGACTTCGTCTCCGGCGGCCATGACCTGCGCAAGCTCATGCGCAGCTTCTGCACGTCCCGTACCTACCAGCTTTCCATCACGCCGAACCGCTGGAACCAGGACGACCTCGTCAACTTCTCCCACGCCCTCCCGCGCCGCCTGTCGGCCGAGCAACTCCTGGACGCTGTCGCGGTCGCCACCGGTCACCGGCCCCAGTTCAAGGACATGCCCGCCGGCGTCCGCGCCGTCACCGCACCCGACGGCATGGTGGGCGGCGGCGACTTCCTCGCGCTGTTCGGCCGACCGAAGCGCCAGAGCGCCTGCGAATGCGAACGTGCCGGCAACGTCACGCTCGCCCACGCCCTCAACCTCGTGAACGGCCCGATGCTCGGCGAATGCGTCACCGCCTCCGGCAACGACCTCGCCCGCCTCATCCAGTCGGAAGCCGACGACCGCAAGGTCATCGAACAGGTCTACCTCGCCTGCCTTTGCCGCCCGCCGACGGACAAGGAGCTCGCCGCTGTCCAACTCGGTTCCGGAGCCGACCGCCTGGCCGGAGCCCAGGACCTCGCCTGGGCCCTCCTCAACAGCCCCGCCTTCCTCTTCAACCGCTGAACCCAACCACCTCCCGCCATGATCTCCATCCCCGGCCAGTACGGTGCCAC
>JAIXZE010000151.1 GCA_027489875.1 Verrucomicrobiales bacterium | reverse complement strand
CCGCAATGCCGGGATTTGCATCCGGACGTCGCATATGCGACGTCCGGATGCAAACGGGAGGGCAAAGGGGCGGTTTCAAGGGGGCATTTGCAATCGCGCGTCGCATATGCGACGCGCCATTGCAAATGGAGGCAAAGCGAGATCCACGGCGGCAGGAACTGGCACCTGGCGACCCTGCCGCGTGTGGGCACCCGGCATACCGATGGGATTTACCAGATCTGGGAACTGGGAACTCCCCACCCCTGCGCGGTTCAGGATCCCACGTTTCTCTGGGAGGCGCCTCCATCCGCTTCAAGGGAAAGCAAGAGGTAGAGGATCGCGGGGAGGAGCGTCAGCGTCACGCATGTGCCCGCCGTAAGCCCACCAATGATGGCATAGGCCATCGGCCCCCAGAACACCTGTGGCGCGATCGGAATCATGCCAAGGATGGCAGCCAGCGCCGTAAGGAGGATTGGGCGGCAACGATGGACAACGGCGTTGACGACGGCCTGCCGGGCGGAATCACCGCGACGCAGGTTCTCGTCCGCCTCCTGGATCAGGATGACGGCATTGCGGATGATCATGCCGGCCAGTGCAATGACTCCGAGCTGCGCCACAAATCCGATGGGAATGCCAAACGGGATCAGCGCGGCAACAATCCCGATCAGTCCAAAGGGGGCCATGGCCAGCGCGATTCCGACGCGCTTGAAGCTGCGCAGTTGCAGCATGAGAAGCGTCACCATCACGACCAGCATCACGGGCATGACCGCCATGACCGAGTCGCTGCCTTTCGCTGCCTCTTCCACCGCTCCGCCTTCTTCAAGCGAATACCCGGAGGGCAGCGTGCCGCGGAAATCCGTGATCGCCCTGGCCAGCTCTTCCGCAACCGTTGAGGGCTGTCTATGGGGAGGAACGTCCGCCTGCACGGTGATGATCGGCTGTCGCTGCCGCTTCCAGATGACAGGCTCCTCCACTCCATACTCGGGCGTGGCAATCTGGCGGAGAGGGATCGCCTTCCCGCCGCGGCTTCCGATCTGGAGATTCGAAAGGGCCGAGGGATCCTCCCGTTCGGACTCGTTCGCCCGGACGATCACATCCACCAGGCGCGTGCCGTCGCGGAGCGTTGTCACGGTTCTGCCAGCGACCAGCGTCGCCAAGGTGCTTGCCAAATCCTCGGACGAGAGGCCAAGGGTCCGGGCCTCGGTTTGGTTCATGCGCAGCCTCAGCGTCCGCTGGGGTTCACCCGAGGTCAGGTTCACCTCACGGGTATCGGGATGGCCGCTGACAATGTCCGCGACCTGAAGGGCCAGCTCCCGAACACGGCTGGGATCGGGACCCAGGACGCGATAGTGCAACGGCCATCCGACCGGCGGCCCCATTTCCAGCGGCATCACCCGGGAAGTGACATCGGGAAAACCCGTACCGAGAAAATCTTCGAGCTTTCTGCGCAACCGATCCCGTGCCCCGAGATCCTTCGTGACGATTACGAGCTGTGAAATGTTGTCGTTGTTGAGGAGGGGATCCATCGGCAAGTAGAACCGGACAGCGCCGGCGCCAACATAGCTGGAGAAGCGTACAACATCCGTATCGTTTGTGATCTGGGACTCCACGCGATTGAGTTGGGATTCCGTGGCCGACAGCGAGGCGTTCTGCGGCAGGGCCAGGTTCACGAGGAGTTCCGGGCGGTCTGACGCCGGGAAAAACTGGGACTGGAAGAACTGGGCGCCGACGATGCTTGCGGCCAACGCTACCAGACTGACTGCGAGGGTGCGGAACGGGTACAGGAGGATGACATCGAGCAGCCTGCGGAAGCCGGAGAGCAGGCGGCCTTCAGAGTGGTTCGAATGGGACATCTGCGCCGGGAGCACCCAGACGCCGATCAACGGCGCAAAGAGGACCGCCACGACCCAGGAAGCCAGCAGTGAGATAAGCACGACGATGAAGAGCGAGTAGCAGTACTCGCCGGCGCTCGAGGCTGCGAAGCCGACCGGGATAAATCCGGCGATCATGACCAGTGTGCCGGTGAGCATGGGGAAGGCCGTCGAGTCATAGGCGAAAACCGCAGCGCGCTCCCGTTTCCAGCCGATTTCCAGCCGGGAGACCATCGCTTCAACCGTGATCATGGCGTCGTCCACCAGCAGCCCAAGGGAGATGATCAGGGCTCCCAGCGAAATGCGCTGAAGCCCGATGCCGAGAAGGTCCATGAAGACGAAGGTCAGGGCGAGGACCAAGGGAATGGAGAGGGACACGACGAGCCCGGCGCGGTGACCGAGGGAAACGAACGAGACGAGCAGCACGATGGCAATCGCCTCGAGAAGCACCTTGATGAAGCCGTCAACCGCATCACTGACGACCGTCGACTGATCGGCTACGTTCGTGACCTCGATGCCGTGCGGGAGATCGACTTCCATCTGTCGGATGACATCGCGGACTGCCTCGCCGAACTTCAGCAGATTTCCGCTGGGAGCCATGGAGATCGCGAGGCCGATGGCTTCCTTCCCATCCACCCGGAATTTCGGTGCCGCGGGATCAACCGTGGTCCGCGCAATCGTGACGAGGTCTGTGAGTCGTACGTTCCGTCCCTTGATGGGAAGTACGATCTGGCGGAGGCCCTCCTCGGAAAGGAAGGCCCCGTCCACGCGGATCGACACCTTGTCCGTGGCGGTACGGACCAAGCCCGAGGGTTGGACCGAGTTCTGCGCCACGATCGCCTCGATGATCTGTTCCGGATCGATCCCGTAGGCTGCGAGCCGGCCCGGCGAGAATCCCACGACGATCTGCTCTTCCTGGACGCCAAGGAGCACCACTTTTCCGATGTCCGGGATGCGTAGGATCCGCGAGCGGATATCATCCACGTGGTCCCGCAGTTCGCGTTCCGTGAAGCCGTCGGGAGTGAACCCGAAGATCATCCCGAAAGTGTCGCCGAACTCGTCGTCAAAGAACGGACCCTGGACTCCCTGCGGCAGGGTGGGGGTGATGTCGGCGACCTTCTTTCGCACCTGATACCAGATCCGCTCCACCTCCTTCGGCGGGGCATCGTCGCGGAGGTTCACGAAGACAACGCTCTCTCCTGAGCGCGAAATGCTGTCCAGGCGATCCAGGTAGGGGATCTCCTCAAGCTTCTTCTCGATCTTGTCGGTCAGGAGACTCGCGGTATCGGATGTGGTCGCGCCCGGCCAAAGGGCGCTCACCACCATCGTCTTGATCGTGAAGGGAGGATCCTCGTTCCGGCTGAGCCGAAGATAGCTCCAGAGGCCCGCGGCCATGGTCAGGAGCATCAGGAAGAGGACGAGGGATTTCTGTTGGATGGCCCACCGCGAGAGATTGAAGCCCGAGGACTCAGGGAGTGAATTCTCCGGATTCATCGCGTGTCCTCCATCTCGATTTTGACGGTCTGGTTGGGGCGCAGTTTGCTCACACCGGCAGTCACGACGATATCGCCTTCGCTCAGCCCTTCGGCGATGGAGACGACATCCTTCGAGAACCGACTCACCTTGATGGGCCGGCGCACCAACGTGCTGTTTGTCATCTGCACGACGTACACGGCGGGCTCGCCGCCCACCGCCGTGAGACTGCTGGCAGGAAGCAGGAAGGTCCGCCTGGGAGGGAGCATTGCCTTCCCCTGGACACTGACACCCAACGGCATCTCATCGGGTGCCTCCGGGAGCGACACACGGACACGGAAAGTCCGGGTGTCCGGGTCCGCGCTCGGGCTGACCTCACGAACCTTTCCCACGGTTTTGACCCGGGGATTGGAGGCGAGCAAAACCTCTACCGGCAGTTCGGTCGATTCCAGATGGATCAACGCTTCTGGCACGGCGAAAACCGCCTCGCGTTCGCCTCGCGATGCGATCGAAACAATCGATTGTCCAGGAGAAACCACCTGGCCGACGTTCGCGGACACCGAGGTGACGATGCCCTCTTCGAGGGCCGTGAGGATGGCGTAGCTCTTCTTTTGGCGTGCGGCCTGAACCAGGCTCTCGGCCGCCTCCCGTTTGGCCACCGCCGCATGGAAGGAAGCATCGGCTGCTTCGGCGTCGGCTTTCGAGATCGCGCTGATCTTCAGGAGATCCGCCGCTCGCCGATGGGCCAGTGTTGCCTGGTTTTCCAGACTGATGGCGCCGTTCAGATCGGCCTCCGCGGATCTGAGCTCATTGGAAACATCCGAATCATCCAGCGCGGCCAGGACCATTCCCGGCGTGACGGTTTCGCCCACTTCAACCGCTCGCTGGATGACCTTTCCTCCCAGTTGGAATCCAAGCGCGGTCTCGGTACGGGGCTGGATTTCCCCGGTTTGCATGAGCATTTCGGCTTCATCAATGGACCGCACCGTCAACGTCTTCACGGGCCGGATAGGCTGCTGCCTCGGCGCGCTCGGCGTCTGTGTGAGCTTCAGGCAGGCGGCCGCAGCAGCGGCGATCACACCCACACTAAGGAATCCATATTGAAGGATCCGTGGATTTGGTTTCATGGTTGATTTCAGAAAGGGTTCCAATAGGTCAATGCCCCGGGGTGTCTGGATCAGTCGTTCCATCCACCGCCAAGAGCCCGGATGAGGCCGACCGCGGCGCGAAGCTGTGCCGTCTGGGTTTTTACCTTGAGCCTCGCCGCATCCAGACGTAGGCGTTCCGCCAGGAGTTGCTCGAAGGTGTCCGCGCTTCCTGCCGCGAACTTGCTGGAAACGAGGGACGCACTCCTGGTGGCAGCCTCTGCGGCGGCAACGGCCTGTGCGTGCTGCTCCCTCGTCCAGAACACCCGACCCAGCGCGGTTTCTGCCTCCGCAATCGCGGTCAGGACGATTTGCTTCTGCTGCTCGACACCTTCCTTTTGCGCCGCCTTTGCCGTGTCCAGCACAGCACTTCGACGACCGCCATCGAACAAAGGCAGGTTCAGGCTGAATCCGATCGAACCCCCTCGCGCATCATTGCCATCCAGGCGGCTGAGCCGCTCGGCGTTCCGCCCGCCACTGGCTTCCAGATTCAACGTTGGAAACCATTCAGCGCGCGCCGCCTTCATCTGCCCCTCCGCCGCGGCAATCCGATGTGTGGCCTCACTGATGTCGGGCCTCCTCCGCAAGAGTTCGGCGGGCAGTATCCCGGGCAACATCGGCAGATCAGGCAGTTCGCCGGTGGACAGCAAACTGAAATCACTCGCATTCCTTCCCACCACCAGGGCAATCGCGTTCTCCAGTTCCATCCGGGCCTGTCCGAGGACCGAGAGCTCGACCGCCGCGGCGAGGTAATCCGTGCGCGCCTGCTGCACCTCCAGGTCAGACCCCGCCCCGGCCGCTTTTCGCTGCTGGGTCAGCTCAACGGTCGTTTTGCGGGTCACCACCGCCTTGTCCAGGATGAAGAGCTCCGCCTCCACTCCACGCAGCGCGAAGTAGGTGTCCACCAGCTCCGCTCGCAAACTCAGGCGAAGGGCCTCGACCGCGTGCTGGTCCGCAATGACGGCCGCCCGTGCCGATCTCACGTTGTTCCGGATTCGACCCCAGAGATCGACCTCATAGCTCGCACGGAAAACTGCATCCCACTGGTTGGCGCCACGGACCGGAAGTGGTGCCGCCGTTGCCTGGCTGAATTGGGATCGCCCGACACCCACAGCGCTATGGAACGATGGGTACAGGTCACTTCGGGCCAGAGCCAATCCGGCGCGAGCGGCCTGGATGCGCTGGACGGCGGCGGCCAATTGAGGCGTGGCCAGATCCAATCCTGCGAGGAGTTGGCGCAGGGTTTGATCGCCAAAGATGGCCCACCAATCTGCGGCCTTCGCGGCCTGGGGGTTCATCGAGCCCGTGGATGGCGCCTTCCATTCAGCAGCCGTACCGGCGTTGGTGGTCTGGCAGGTGACTGGAAAGGTCGCGATGACGAGCAGGAGTCGGGTGATTCGCTTCATGGTCAGGCTCTCGTTGAATGGGGTTCCGTTTCAGTAAAGTAGACTGGTCTAGGCATGTTAAGTGAAAAAAATGGTCCCGCCGTCAGGCCGCCAGGAAGGATCTCAGATGTGCCATCGCAAGGCGCATCGGCTGGGCATTCCGGAGCACCAGCACCCTCAGGTATGCACCTGTCCAGAGGTCGGACACGATCGATGCAAGTGTTTCTGCTGGAATATCTTTACGGATGCTTCCCGCAGTCTGCCCCTGACGGATCAAGTCGGCATAGAGCTGGTGCTCGCGTTCCAGGAAGGCGACCACCTCCAGGCGGATGGGTTCACTGGAGGAGGACATCTCGGCCCCCAGCTTCATCATCAGTCCGACTTCGGTGTCGCGCTGCTTCATGAGTTCCAGGGAATCGGCCTCCATCGCCGCGGCGAGGCGATCGAGGTGACTGGGCATCATGCTGGATTGGGCGAACCACGAAGCTTGCTCTTGGTTCACAGCAGCTCCGACGGTCCGGAGCAACTCCACGCCAAGCTGTTCCTTGGACGTAAACCAGTGATAGAAAGAGCCCTTTGGAACTTCGGCCTTGGCGAGGATGTCATTGATCCCGACCCCATTGAATCCGTGCTTCGAGATGAGTTCGCTGGCAGCGGCCAAGATGCGCATCTTGGTCTCGACGGGGGTGTTCTTGTTCAGCTTGGACATGATCGCTCGAATGCTGGGCTCATTTGAGTAGACCGGTCAGTCTACGTCAAGCGGTTCTTGTGTGGCTCTGGCCACTGGGAGCTCTCCAACCCCCAGTAGTTGGCTACGTCGGATCCGGCTTCAGGAGACTCGTGGGAGGGAATTGGGATCTTCCTCGCGGCTTGGGATCCGCCGCGTGTAGGCACCCGGCCTACAGATGGGAACTGGGAACTTGAATCCCGGGCCCTCCTCGCAATCCTCAGGCGTGGACAAGGATCAGGTAGCGGCGGTGATGACGGAGATCGGGACCCTTCTGGAATTGAAGGGGGAGAACCCATTCAAGACGCGGGCCTATCACAATGCGGCGCGCACGCTGGAGGGGCTCAACGAACCGCTGGCCAAGCTCGTGGCCGAGAAACGCCTGGGCGAGTTGAAGGGCATCGGCGAGGCCTTGCAGGAGAAGATCACGACGCTGGTGACCACCGGACGCCTCCCCTACCACGAGGAATTGAAGGCGTCGCTCCCGCCCGGGTTGCTGGGATTGCTCGAACTTCAGGGCGTCGGCCCCAAGAAGGTGAAGAAGATGTACGACGAGCTCGGGGTCGACTCGCTCGAAAGCCTGGAGGCGGCCTGCAAGGACGGTCGCGTGGCCGCCCTCGACGGTTTCGGCGAGAAGTCGCAGGCCAAGATCATCGAGGCGATCGCCTTCCGGAGGCAGTTCGCGTCGAGGCACCTGCTGGTGGACGCGTTGCAGGTGGCCGAACCGATTCTCGAAGCCCTGCGCGAACATCCGGATGTCACACGGTGCAGCACGGCGGGCAGCCTGCGGCGGTGGAAGGAAGTCATCGGCGACATCGATTTCGTGGTGTCCTCGCGGCAACCGGCCGCGGTCCTCGACTTCTTCACGACCCTGCCGGGCGTCCAGAACGTCCTGGGTCGCGGCGACACCAAGGCGAGCGTCATCCTGGGCGATGGCATCCAGGCGGACCTGCGCGTGGTGGCGGATTCCGAGTTCGCGTATGCGCTGGCCTACTTCACCGGATCCAAGGAGCACAACATCGTCATGCGCCAGCGGGCGATCGCCCGCGGACTGCGCCTGAATGAGTACGGGCTGTTCCGGTCGCAGGAGGAAACCCGGGATCCCGCGCTGCGCGTGGAATGCCGGACCGAGGAAGACATCTTCGAAGCGCTCGGCCTGACCTACGTCCCGCCGGAACTGCGCGAGGACCATGGCGAGTTCGCCGCCGCGGAGAAGTCCGCCCTTCCGCGATTGCTGGAATGGACCGAGCTGAAGGGGTCGCTGCACAACCACTCCGACTGGAGCGACGGACGCAACACCATCGATGACATCGTGGCCCATGCGCGGTCGCTGGGGTTGGCATACTGGGCGTTGACGGACCATTCGCGGGCGTCCTTCCAGGCCAACGGCCTCGACGAAACCCGGATCCAACGGCAGCTGAAGGTCGTGGCCGAGGTCAACCAACGGCTGGCCGACGAAGGCGACGACTTCCGGCTGCTTTCGGGCATCGAGGTGGACGTGCTTCGCGATGGACTGGATTTCTCCGATGAACTGCTCGCGCAACTCGACGTGGTCGTCGCGAGCCTGCACGTGCCGGCGAGTGACGAAGCCGAGAACACGCGCCGGTTGGTGCGGTCGGCAGAGAATCCGTGGGTGCACATGATCGGGCATCCGACCGGTCGGCTGCTGCTGAACCGCGACGCCTACAAGGTGGATCTCACCGCGGTGATCGATGCCTGCGGAGCGACGGGAACGTGGATCGAGCTGAACGGAAACCCGTACCGGTTCGACCTGGACTGGCGGCTGTGGCCGTACGCGAAGTCGAAGGGCGTGAAGTGCGTGGTGAACTGTGACGCGCACCGCCTGGAGCATTTCGCCTTCCTGCGCCTGGGAACGGG
>JAIXZE010000316.1 GCA_027489875.1 Verrucomicrobiales bacterium | reverse complement strand
GTGCCCTCCCGTCTGAAGGAACCCTTCGGCCTCGTCGCCCTCGAAGCCGCACAGATGGGGCGTCCCGTCATCGCCTCCCGCACCGGGGGGCTTCCCGACATCATCACCGATTCGGTCACCGGCCGTCTCGTCACGCCGGAGGATCCGGTCGCCCTCGCAGACGCCATGATCGACCTGCTGTCAGATCTGCCCCGCTTGCAGCGGATGGGACAGGCTGCCCGTGCACAGGCGCTCGCCCACTTCGATTTCGAACACTTCATCGACCAACACCTCGCGCTCTATGCATCCTGAACCGCTGCCAGCGAATCCCCGGATCAGCGTGGTCATGCCCCTGTACAACGGAGCGGTCTACCTGGCTGAGGCACTCGACAGCATCCTTGGGCAGACGCATGCCATCGATGAGATCGTGGTCGTCGACGATGGCTCCACCGACGAAGGTCCCGCCATCACGGCCTCCTATCCCAAGGTCCGTCTCATCACCAAGGAACACTCGGGTTTCTCTCCCACCCTCAACCGCGGCCTCGAGGAGACCACCGGCGAGCTCATCACTTTCCTCGATCACGATGACCGATGGATCCCCGACAAGACCGAGCGGCAACTGGCCCTCCTCCGCCAACGTCCTGAAATCGACGCCGTCTTCGGACGCGCCCGACAGTTCCGCATGACCGAACAACGTTGTGGCCGGGAATATGAAGTCCCCCTCGAGGTCACCGAGGGCCTCTGCAAGGTCGCCGGAATGTTCCACCGCCGCGCCTTCGATCTCGCCGGCGGTTTCGGCTCCCTGGGCGGTCACGACTTCATCGACTGGTACACGCGCGCACGCGAAGTCGGACTCCGGCTGGAATCCCTGCCCGAAGTGGTTTTCGAACGGCGTCAGCACTTCACCAATACCGGAAGGATCGGTCGGGAAGAGCAGCGGCGCACCTACATGACGAGCCTCAAGGCCAAGCTCGACCGCCAACGCGCTGCCGCCGCCCCCAACCTGCCGCCAACCCACCCTGCCTGATCCGCCATGGTTTCCACCGTTCCGCAAACCTCCGTGCCTCCTCACCCGTGGCGCGCCCTCGCGAGGCTGCTCCTCCCCTTCCGCACGCGACTGACCTCCGGCATCCTCATCTCGGTCCTCCAATGCGCCACCGCCCTCCCGATGGTCTGGCTCATCCGCCGGATCTTCGACCGTACGGACGTCACCGCGCCATCCCTCAGCCTCCCGGTCGCCGGGCTCTACCTGGTCTCCCTCGCCATCACCACCGCGGTGCTTGGCATCCTCGGCCAACTCCTCATCCAGCAGGCCGTCAAATCCGCCGTCGCCCGTTTCCGAAAATCCCTCTTCGCACACGTCTATGCCCTCCCCAAGGCCTCCCATGATGCCCGCGAACGGACACGCCTCCACGAACTCGCCGTGACGGACACCGAGCGCGTCGAAGGCCTCCTTCTCGCTGTCGCCGGTCAGATGATCCCCAACGGAGCCGTCGCCACCATCCTCGCCACCATCCTGGCCTTCCGTTCCCCCTCCCTCTTCCTCGTCCTTCTGGCCACCCTGCCCCTCCTTTACCTGCTGTCCCGCGCTTCCCTGCGCCGCTGCCAGGAGGCCGCCGCCGCCACGCGCCAAGCCCTTGGAAACTATGGCCGCGCCCTGGTAGCCAGCCTCCGAAACCTCGAACTCGTCTGGCTCCATAATGGCGGTCCCCGCGAACTCGCCGCCCATGCCAACCGCATCGACATCCTCAGCCGGGCCGGCGTCCAGGCCACGTGGCGCGTGGTCGTCCACCAGCGCCTCCAGCAACTCTCCTACCTCGGCATCTCCGCCGTTGTCCTCATCATCGGCAGCCGTGCCGTTGAAAAGGGATCCATCACGTCCGGCGATCTCCTCTCCTTCTACGCCCTCGCCGCCCTCACCCTGAACTATGTCCGCGACGCCGGCCTCGGCGTTGGCGCCGTTGTCCTCGGTCGCGACCCATGGCTCGCGCTGCACACCTTCCTCGCGCAGTCCCCGCAGGACATTTACCCAGGCTCCCGCCAGATCCGATTCTCGGGAGCCATCCGCCTCCGGAACCTTTCCTTCCAATACGCCACCCCCGGCCGCGAACGCCGCATCCTCGACAACGTCTCCCTCGAACTGAGCCCAGGCCGCTTCACAGCCCTCACCGGAGCCAACGGCTCGGGCAAGAGCACCCTCCTCCAGCTCGTCCTCGGCCTTTACCGACCCGACTCCGGATCCCTCTTCGCAGACGGCATCCCCTATGCCGAACTCGACGTCGCCGACCTTCGCCGCCAGATCGGCGTGGTCGCCCAGGATCCTCCCCTCATCACCGGAACCGTCCGCGACAACATCGCCTACGCCCGCCCCGAAGCCACCCGCGATGAAGTCGAGCAGGCCGCCCGCACCGCCCTCGCCCACGCCTTCATCCAGCAACTCCCCAAGGGTTACGACACCGAGGTCGGCGAGCACGGCATCCTGCTCTCCGGCGGCCAGCGCCAACGCCTCGCCCTCGCCCGCGCCCTCCTCATCCACGCGCCCCTCCTCATCCTCGACGAACCCACCAACCACGTGGACCAGGAAGGCGTGCGCGACCTCCTCCTGAGCCTCCGTTCCCTCCAACCGCCACCGGCGATCCTCGTCATCACACACGTCCCCGCGGTCCTGGCGCTCGCCGACGAAGCCTGGACCCTCAACCACGGTACCCTCACCCGGAACCCGGAATCCGTGCGATGATCCAGACCGTCTTCAACGCTCCCACCTGGCCCACCGGTCCCCACCGTCTCCTGCTGCAGGCAGCCCTCCACCCAGACCCTGAAACCGCCCGTACCGCCTGGCAGCAATGGCGCATCGACCAGGACTTCGAGCGCATCGACCACGCATCGACTCGCCTCGTTCCCCTCCTCCTCCGCCGCATCACCGAACTCGGTCTGGACGATCCGAACACGGGCCGCTACCGCGGGCTTCATCGGCGTTCCTGGGTTCGGTCCCAGCAACTCTTCCACCGGATCCGGCAGGTCATCGAAGGACTCGCTGCCGAGAACATCCCGACCCTCGTGCTCAAGGGAGCCGCCCTTGGCCCCACGTTCTACGGCGATACGGGCCTGCGCCCCATGGGAGACGCCGACCTCCTGGTTCCAAACGATCGCGCCGCCCAGGCCATCGATTGGTTCGTCCGCCGCGACTGGAAGACGGACCCGCCCAAGGATCCCGCTCTCCTGCGCAGGAATCACCTCCTCCACAATCACGCCTGGGGATTCAACGCGGGCACCGAACAACAGGTCGACCTCCACTGGAAACTCCTCCACCTCGGAACCCATCCCGCGCTCGACGCCCGGTTCTGGCGCGACGCCGTGGATCTCCGACTCCCTGGCATCTCCGCACGCACGCTTTCCCCCACCCACCACCTCTTCCACGCCTGCGTCCACGGCGTCCCCTTCTGTCCGGTTCCCAGCCTCCGCTGGATCGCCGACGCCGCCCTGATCCTGCGCAACTCCCCGACGCCCATCGACTGGTCGGAGTTCCTGCGCTGCACAACCGACTTCCATGTTCCGATCCTCGCCGCCCACGCCCTGACCTACCTGCGCCAGGAGTTCGATGCACCGATCCCAACCGCGGTGCTCGACCATTTGCGCAACCAAACACCGGATTCCTGGGAACCCGCCGAATTCCGGCACCTCACCCATCATCCGCCGTCACTCCACCCGGTCTGGCTCTGGCACCGACACCAACGACAGTTTGCCCTGCACCCGGATCCGGAGGCGACCCACCGGATCTCCAGCTACCTCGATTTCGTGCGCATCCGATGGGACCTCCCGAATCGCTGGCACCTGCCCGCCTCCTTCCTCCATCGCGCATTCTGCTACTTCAGCGGGACCCCCCTGTAAGCCGCGTGCCCCCACCCGGCGGACCCATGCAGGGCACCGTGCGACCCCGCTGCAGGCCGCGTGCCCTCACGCGGCGGTTTCACAGGATTCACCGATGAGGACATCCCCACCCCAAAGCCATCCCCAAAACGGGAATAGTCCCGGGATGCACGCGCACCAACCCCCTTGCCAGCAGTTCACCCCATCGTTTCAAACACGCGTTTGACAGATTCAAACAGCGGTTTAACTCTCACGCCGTCGATGTCGCGCTCCGCCACCCACGAATCCGCCCCGGCCACCGCCGCCACCCGCACGCAACTGCTCGCGGCCGCCGCCGAGATCTTTGCGGAACGCGGTTTCCGCAATGCCACCGTCCGCGAGATCTGCCGGCACGCCAACGCTAACGTCGCCGCGATCAGCTACCACTTCGGCGACAAGAACGCCCTCTACGCCGCCGTCCTCCGTGAGACCGCACCCGCACCTGCCGGCGGACCCCACGCCCCGGATTCCCAGGCCACGCGGACGCTCCCACCGGAAAGGAAGTTCCGCCTGTTCATCCGGGAGTTCCTCAAGCGCATGACGGAGAAAGGCCCGAACTGCCATCACAGCCGCATCATGGCCCGCGAGATGATCGAACCGACGCAGGCGTTGGACGACCTGGTGAACGAGTTCATACGCCCGCAGCACCAGTGGTTCCAGGAGGTGGTCCGCGAA
Organism: Verrucomicrobiales bacterium; assembly: GCA_027489875.1. GTDB lineage: Bacteria > Verrucomicrobiota > Verrucomicrobiia > Limisphaerales > UBA9464 > UBA6176. The sequence continues at coordinate 7,202 of JAIXZE010000316.1, read as the reverse complement.
CTCACCGGACCGGGATTCACCGCGGAGGAAATCCGGCTCATGGCCAACTCGGTCGTCAGCCAGATCCTGTTCTACAAGCATTGTGGCGCGGTCATCGAACGGCTCCAGCACCGCGACCCCTTCGCACCGGAACGCCTCCACCAACTCGAACGCCACATCACCGAATTTTCCTTGGCGGCCATCCACACCCTCGCCGCCGCGCGTCATACCGCAAAGCCCACACGCCGCCGCACGCCGCCCAAATCCACCCAACCTTCCACCCCGCGCTGACCATGTTCCACCTCGCACTCCGGATGCTCCTCGGCGATCGCGCCAAGTACATCATGCTCATCGGCGGCCTCACCTTCTCCGCCCTGCTCATGACCCAGCAGAACGGCGTGTTCCAGGGGCTCCTCGCCTGGACCACCAGCCACATGCGCAACATGCGCGCCTCCATCTGGGTCGTCGACAGCCGCGTCGAACAGGTCAACGAAACCAAGGCCCTGCGCGACACCGACGTCAACCGCGTCCGCTCCGTCGCTGGCGTCGACTTCGCCATGCCCCTCTTCCAGAGCGTCCTGAAGGCCCGTGCCGCCGACGGCTCCGAGAAGCTCATCCAGATGATCGGCATCCACGCCGGCACGCTCTTCGGCGGCCCGACGCAAATCCTCGCCGGTGAACTCGAACAACTCCGCATGGCCAACACCGTCGTCATCGACGAACTCGCCGCGGAACGGCTTGGCCGCGCTGCTGGAATCCCGCTCACCGTCGGCGACACCTTCGAGATCAACGACCGCGAGGCCCGCGTCGTCGGCGTCTGCCGCACCGAACGTCACTTCTTCGGCTATCCTTATGTCTTCTCCAGCTACGACCAGGCCCTGCAGTTCGCGCCACGGCAACGCAAGATGCTCTCGATGATCCTGGCCGAACCCAAGGCGGGCCTCACCGCGGACGAGGTCGCCAACGCCATCCGCAGCGAGACCGGTCTTGCCGCCTACACCGTTCCCCAGTTCGAGAAGAGCACCATCTCCTGGATCTGGCGCAACACCGGCATCCCCGCGTCGTTCATGACCACCATCATCCTGGGCTTCATCGTCGGCATCGCCATCGCCGGCCAGACCTTCTACTCGTTCGTCCTCGAGAACCTCCGCCACCTGGGTGCCCTCAAGGCCATGGGAGCCAGCAACGGCCTCCTCTCCGCCATGCTGCTCTTCCAGGCCTTCACCGTCGGACTCATCGGGTACGGTCTCGGTCTCGGCCTCACCGCCGCCTTCGGCTTCGCCGTGGCCGACCACGGCCAACCCCCGTTCAGGCTGCTTCCGGATTCCCTCATCCGCACGTTCGTCGCCATCCTGCTCATCTCCGGATTTGCCGCACTCCTCGGCATCCGCAAGGTCGCCAAACTCGAACCCGCCGTCGTCTTCCGCGGCTGAGCCTCCTTCTCCGCTTTGCTTCCACCCACCACGCCATGATCACCTCGGCCTCCACCCTTCCCGATCCCACCACGCCCGCCGTGTCATTGCGCGGCGTCGTCAAGGCCTTCGGCACCGGCGACGCACGCACCGTCGCGCTCAAGGGAGCCGACTTCACCGCTGCCCAGGGCGAACTCCACCTGCTCGTGGGTCCCTCCGGCTGCGGCAAGACCACCCTGCTCTCCGTCGCCGCCGGCACCCTCGACTGGGACTCCGGCACCGTCGATGTCTTCGGCACGCGCCTCAACGGTCTTCCCAAGTCCAAGGTGACCGCCTTCCGTCGCCAGCACGTCGGGTTCATTTTCCAGCAGTTCAACCTGATCCCAACCCTCGACCTGACCGAGAACGTCTCGGTGCCGCTCCTCCTGAACGGCGTGCGACGTCACGAAGCCGAGGAACGTTCCGCCGCGCTCCTCCAGCGCCTCGGTCTCGGCGGCAAGGAACGCAAGCGCCCCACCCAGCTTTCCGGCGGACAACAGCAGCGCGTTGCCATCGCCCGCGCCCTCGTGCACGAACCCCGCCTCCTGATCGCCGACGAACCGACCTCCGCCCTCGACCGCGAGACCGGCCACCAGATCATGGAGATCCTCTCCACGGCCGCCCGTTCGCCCGGCCGCAGCGTCATCATCGTCACCCACGATCCCCGCACCTACGGCTACGCCGACCGACTCACCGAAATGGAAGACGGCGGCATCGCTGGCGTCCACCACGGCCAGGCCCTCCGCGATTTCATCTCCATCCACCACTGAATCCTCCCATGCTCCGCAAACCTTCCTTCTACCTCGCCCTCGGCGGCATCGTCGCCGCCCTGCTGCTCGTGAAGCGCCAGAGCGCCCGCACCCCCGATCCCGGGCCGCTCTCGCCACCCGCACGTTCGCCCTTCGCCGGGAAGGTCGCCGCCACCGGTCTCATCGAGGCCGCCCGGGAGAACGTGAAGATCGCTTCGCCGAAACCCGGCCTCATCACCCAGGTACACGTCCAGGTCGGCCAGGACGTGCGCCAGGGCGACCCCCTCTTCCAGCTCGATGACCGCGAGGCCAAGGCCCGTGTCGCCGCCATGGAAGCCCAGATCGAATCGTCCCGCGCCCAACTCGCCGTCGAACAGAACCAGGTGGCCGATTGGGCCGACCAACTCGCGCGGTTCGAGAAGCTCGAAAAGAACAAGGTGGCCACCGAGGACGAACTCAAGCGCCGGCAATTCGGGCTCTCCGGGGCCCGCGCCCGCTCCGCCGCGATCGACGCCCAGATCAACGCCCTCCAGGCCCAGCTCGAACAGGGCCGCACAGAACTCGCCGTCCTCACCATCCGCGCCCCCCGCGACGCCTCCGTCCTCCAGGTCAACATCCGGGCCGGCGAGTTTGCCCCGGCCGCCGTCCTCAACGATCCGCTCCTGCTTCTCGGCGACACCCGAACCTTCCAGGTCCGCGCCGAAGTCGACGAACAGAACGCCGTCCTCGTAGCCCCGAACGCCGCTGCCGTCGCCAGCCTCAAGGGGCATGCCGAACGCTCGATGCCCCTGCGCTTCGTGCGCATCGAACCCTACGTCGTTCCCAAGCGCAGCCTCACCGGCGACAGCCTGGAACGCGTCGACACCCGCGTGCTCCAGATCGTGTACGCCTTCGATCGCCCCGGATTCGCCACCTACGTCGGCCAGCAGGTCGACGTGTACATCGAGCGTCCCACGGCCTCGATCCAGCCCGCCGCTGCCGCCGCCACTACTGACAAAGTGTCGAACAACCCTTGAACCCGCCGTTTCGTCTCCTAACATCGCTTCGCTTCGCGCCATGAAACACGCTCTTCTCCTCGCCGCCTGCGCCTCGTTCGCTGCCGCTGTCCTCCAGGCCGACCCCGTTCCCGACCCGGCGGAAGCGTCCGACAACACCCGGGCCTCCGTGATCGCCGGCAAGCCAGCCCAGCCCTCCTGGCCCGCGACCCCGCTCACCCGCGACCAGTGCCTCGACCTGGCCCTCACGTGGAATGCCTCGCTCCTCAAGGGACGCCAGGACATCCAGGAATCCCACGGCATCGCCCTCCAGCAGGGCTCAGCCCGCCTCCCCCGCCTCGGGGTCACCGGTGCCTACAACAAGATCGACGAAGGCAAGATCGAGAAGGTCGCGTTCGCCCCCGGCACCGCACCCGTCGCCTTCGCCAATGACCAGAACTGGAACGCCACCATCAACGCGTCCCAACCCCTCTTCGCCGGCGGCAAGCTCCGCTCCGCAGCCCGCTCCTCCAAGCTCACCAAGGAGGCGGCCCTCGCCAATTACCAGACGCTCGTCGCGTCCACCCTCCTCGACGTCCGCGTCGCCTACGACGACGTCCTCCTGGCCACCGAGCAGATCGCCGTCCAGGAAGCCTCGATCAAGCTCCTCGAACAGGAACTCGCCGATACCCGCCGCCGCTTCGATGCCGGCACCGTCCCCCGTTTCAACGTCCTCCGCGCCGAGGTCGAACTCGCCAATTCCAAGCCCCGTCTCATCCGCGCCCGCAACGCCCTCCGCATCGCCCGCAACAACCTCGCCGTCCTTCTCGGGTTCAACGTCCCCCGCGGTGCCGACCAGGACATTCCCCTCCAGACCGCCGACAAACTCGCCGCCGTCCCCTCCGACGTCGGCCTCCAGGATGCCCTCGCCGCCGCCATCGCCAACCGCCCGGAACTCGCCGCGCTCCGCACCGCCGAGAAACTCCGCGACGAGGAAGTGATCCAAGCCCGCGCCGATTACTACCCCGAACTCGCCGCCGTCGCCGGCTACGGATGGCAATCCAAGAACTTCAACCGCGACCTCTCCTCGCCGCTCGATGGCTGGAACGTCGGGGCCCAACTGTCCTGGAACTTCTGGGACGCCGGTCTCACCAAGGGCAAGGTCCAGGCGGCCAAGGCCCGCCGCACCAAGGCCCACATCGACGTCGACGACACCGCCCGCCGCATCGAACTCGAAGTCCGTACCGCCCACTCCAACCTCATCGAGGCCCGCGAGGTGCTCGAGTCCCAGTCCAAGGTCATCGAGCAGGCCGAGGAAGCCCTGCGCCTGTCCGTCGCCCGTTCCGACGCCGGCACCGGCACCCAACTCGATGTCCTCTCCGCCCAGACCGCACTCACCGAAGCCCGCAACACCTACTCGGTCGCCCTGCGCGACTTCAGCGTGGCCCGCGCCCGTCTCGACCGCGCCATGGGCGACGGCGTGAAGCTCACCGTGAGCCGGTAACCCGCCAACGCCATGAACCTCCGACACACCGCCTGCCTCCTCGCCGCCACGGCGCTGGTCGCCATCGCCATCGCCGACGACAAAGCCGCAACCACCAACAAACCGCCCACCGTGGAAACCCAGCCCGCCAAGGTCGTCAAGACCGATGCCGAGTGGCGCAAGCTCCTCACGCCGGAACAATTCCGGGTCACCCGCACCGCCGGCACCGAACGTCCGTTCGGCGAAGCCTACGAACTCTTCAACAAGCAGGGCGAGGGCACCTACTTCTGCGTGTGCTGCAACGCCGAGTTGTTCACGTCCAAGGAGAAGTTCCACAGCGGATGCGGCTGGCCCTCCTTCTACGACACCAGCAAGGCCAAGGGCGTCCTCGAACGGCGAGACACCACCCTTGGCATGACCCGCATCGAAACCGTCTGCAAACGCTGCGACGCCCACCTCGGCCATGTCTTCGAAGGCGAGGGCTACAAGACCCCCACCGACCGCCGCTTCTGCATCAACGCCGCCGCCCTCCGCTTCGTCCCCGCCAACGCCGCCAAGCCCGATCTCAAGGACCTCGAACAGTCCAAGAAGGACGCCCTCAAGGCCCGCGCCGAAGAAGAGGCACCACCGAAGCCCTGACCAAAATCTTCCAACTCCCGGAAGCCACGCTTGCCAGCGGGCCGTCGGATTGGATACTTCACGGGCCTGCGAGCGGAAGGGTGGCTGAGTGGTTGAAGGCACCTGACTCGAAATCAGGCGTACGGGCAACCGTACCGGGGGTTCAAATCCCTCCCCTTCCGCCATCATTTTCAGGGGATTTCGGGGTCTGCTACTCTGACCGGACAAAAACCGGACAGAATGAAGCGCAAAGGACCAATTCAGACCATCCGCGAGGGCAGCACCTCGATCCCCATCTACCGCACGTCCACCCGCACCGGAGAGACCTTCGTTGCCGTTTGGTACGAAGGCTCAGACCGGAAGCGGAAGGCGTTCGTGAATCTCAACGACGCGGCCGACTTCGCCCGGAAGCGAGCCAGGGAGCTTGCCCGGCTCGGTACGACCACCCTCACCCTCTCCGGCGAGGAGATGCTGGCCTACAGCCGGGCCAAGACAGCAATCGAGCCGCTCGGGATCGACGTCGATACCGCAATCATTGAGTACGTCGCAGCGAAGAAGCTCCTGGGTCCGACCTCGCTGGTCACCTCAATCCAGGACTACCTCCGGCTTTGCCCCGCCACCCTCAAGGCCCCGCCGGTGCGGCAGGTCGTGGAGGAGTTTCTGGCTGCGAAGTCCGCAGCCGGTCGGAGCGAAGCCCACCTTCACGACCTGACCTGGCGACTGAAGCAATTTGCCGCCGCGTTTTCCGTTCCAGTATCGGACATCCGCGTGGCTGATGTTGAACGGTGGCTCTCCTCGCTCAAAGTGAAGGGCCGCACCAAGAACAACAGTCTCGCATCGGTGACGAGCATGATCCGATTCGCCGAGCGGCGCGGGTATTTGACTCGGGGCCTGATTGATCTGAGCCAGATCGACCGGTCTCGCGATACTGGAGAGATTGGCGTTTTCACCCCCGACGAACTCCGCGCCCTGCTGCGCTCGGCGAGACCGGAGATGGTCCCCTACCTCGCCGTGTGCGCGTACGCCGGACTCCGAAGTGCGGAGGCCAGCAGGCTCGATTGGTCGGAGATCCACGACGACCACATCGACGTGAAGGCAGCCAAGTCGAAGACGCGACAGAGGCGGCTCGCCCCCTTGCTCCCGGTCCTTGCCGAGACCCTCCGCCCATACCGGCAGGCCTCTGGACCAATCGCCTCCTTCGCCACGATTGAGAACCAAATCAAACTGGTGGCGAAAACCGCCAAAGTGACCTGGAAGCGGAACGGCCTACGCCACTCCTTCGGAACCTACCGAATGGCAATCCTGCAAAACGAGCAACGGGTCGCGCTCGAGATGGGAAACACCCCCGGAATGGTCTTCGCCCACTACCGCGCAATTGCCACCAAGGAGACCGCGGAGGCTTGGTTCGAGGTTTCTCCTACAGTGTGAATGACTTGTGAAAAACTTGTGAACACATTCGCTTCACAAGCCGTTCTGGTTAGCCATTTTACAGAAAATGGAAACCCGAACGCTACCCCTCATTGTCTACCTTCACCCAGAGGTCCGATTTGCCCTTCTATCCAAGCCGCAGCAAGAAAAGGTAAAAAACCCTCTTGTGAGGTTGCTTACACCCTGCTTTACTTCGCCTGTCATGCCAAATCAGCCGTCGCCAGACCGAGCGATGCTCGCCCTCAGGATCCCTCGGGCACTCAAAGTCCGTTTGGAGAAGAAGGCGAAGGGCAACAGCATGACCCTCAGTGATTATGTCGTCTGGATCCTCACCCGGGAAACGAACGACGTTGAACTCTCACCCGATGACTACCGCAAAATCGCCGACGAAATCGAAGAAGCCCGCTCGGGCCGTCGAATCGATCACCGTGTACGTACCCGTGGAACTCCGCCGGAAGCTTGAGGAATTGGCAGAACGCGAATCCAGGGCGCTCTCAGGACAGTGCCTTTTTCTTTTGCG
>JAIXZE010000283.1 GCA_027489875.1 Verrucomicrobiales bacterium | reverse complement strand
TCGGGATAAATGGCATACCGCTGTCCCGAGACACCGTCAAAGCCGCGCGTGGTCTGCGGCGTGGAGACACGGGAGCCTTCCGGCAGGACCCAGAAGGCCGTCGTGAAGGAGTTCTTGATGTGGGTGAGATGAGGCGTCGTGTTGCTGACAATCACCCCATCCACACCCGGAAACCGGAAGGCGCTACCAGATGCCGCCCCCGAAACAAATGTGATCCCTGCCCCAACCTGTAGGTGCTCCGTCCCGACCGCATCCTGACCGTTGCCATCCGCGCGCCAAAGATGCGCGATTCCGGGAACGGAGGCTGGGTTGAGCAGTGTCTGCGCGTGGACGTTTGAGGGACAGAGTGCGCCTGCCACAGCGAGGCAGGAGGCGGTGGAAATCATTCTTGCGGCTGTCATGGTAGGTGGCATTGACCACGTTAGGTTCCGATTCCGTCAAGCCGGATCCCGCAACGAGTGCGGGGGCGGAGGCGACTTCGTGGTGGAATGACCCATGCAAATCCAATGCCCGCCCGTTCCACGTTCAGAGCCTCGCCTGCACGAGGACACGGAAGCTGTGCCCGAGATGCTGGGGGTGCGTCAGGGTCTGGAACTGCCGTACCCGCGTACAGCGCGCAACGGGCAAGGTCCGCGTACGGATCGGTCGTGTTGAAGTTTCCGATGTCGAGGTTGATGCCTACCCAAGGGCTCCGGACGGTCCGCACAATCTCGAGGAGGTCGTCCGCTTCGGCCACGATCCCGCCGTGGTTGTCGACCCGAGGAAGATACCGTGTCGTCCGGCCAGCTCTCCCATTTCCTCGAGGGCCTCGATCGTCCGCCGCTTCGCGTCCGCCTTGGGCGATCCCTTGGCCTTGCCGGCGAACACGCGGATATGCGGCGCACCGATGACCGCCGCGCGGGCGATCCAGGTCCGCGTCAGCTCCAGCTCCTTCTCCCGATCCGCACCCGGCGGCAGCGTGAAGGTGTTGCCGATCGCCGTTCCACTGACGCTGACCCCGCGCAGGAAAGCGTGCCGCTGAACCTGCCGCAGGTAGGCATCCGTCGCGGGATCCTCGAAGTAGTAGCTGGTCAACTCCGCCCCGTCGCATCCGTGCTCCGCGCAGTAATCGAGGAAGCGGAACATGTCCATCTTCGCCGGCACCCCATCCTTCCCCTTCACGAACTGGTCGCGGAACGAATAGGCGGCGAGCGACAGACGCAGCCGAGGCGGCCCTTTCCGCGCGAACGGTTCAACACACAGTCCGGTTATCTGCACGACCGCAACCGAGCCCAGAAAGGCGCGCCGTGAAAACATGCGGGGAATCATCGCCACCACCCCTATCCAGCCCGTCTCCGGAGTCGATCCCGGATCTGATGACGACGCCGCTGGAAGATCGGGATCGAACCAAATCCTCCCCGTCGTTTTCGATCCCGATGCCGATCCCGATACCAATCCCGACGCGTGCGGCAATGGGGTGCTGGCCGGATTACTTGTCAGTTGGAGCCGTGCCGTGTCGGGACATTGCCTATGGCTTTCCCATCGGTATCGGGATCGCAATCGGGATCGGGATCGAACCCGGTCTTCCCCTTGAATTCTCGATCCCGAAGCCGGAGGGATGCCCTCAGGCCGGAGGCGCGGGTGCGGCCAACCCCAATCCAAATCCTCACTGGCGCACGGCCTCGATCAGGTAGAACCGGGGCAAGTCCGTCACGGCATCATCCGTGAACTTTCCAAGGTTGCCTTCCGGCGTGATCTGCTGGATCTCCGTCCATGACGGCGAATCAACGGCATCCTTGCGGAGCACCCGGTACCGGGCTCCGGGAACCGCCGTCCATTGGATCGAAGGAACCAGTCGAACCTGGACCGCGAATCCGCTCAGGGGATCCAACGGGTTGGACTGGTTGGCGAACTCCTGCGCGTTGTTCGCCCCGTCGTTGTCGGGGTCTGCATCCGCGCCCACGCGAGGATCGGTGAGATAACCGGGACCGAAGAACTGCTCGCGCCAGGAGGCCGCGATTCCATCGTTCAACGCGTACACCCGTTGGAAGAGGCCCGAGAGGGTCTCGGAAACCGGTTGGCCGGCAGAGAACAGGCGCGCCTTGATCTCCGTGGCGGTCGTGAGCCGGATGGGTGTTGTGTAAAGAGGCGAAGCCGCCCCGGGTTGGCTGCCGTCCAGTGTGTACCGGATATCCGCATCCGCGATCCCCTTCAACAGCACGACTTCCGTCAGGTTGGTGAACAGGCGTTGGGCGTTGGCGAAGGCAAGCGCTGAAGCTTCCTCGAACCGCAGTTGCAGGCCGTTGATCGCGGGGGTCGGACCCGATCCTCGACTCGCCGTGAGGACAATGGAACGACTGGAGCCGACGAAGAAGTTCGAGTACGCGACGTACTGGGCACCTTCCGCCCACGTCAGGCTGCGCCATCGGGCGTCCGTGGCAGTCGCTCGATCGCCAAGGCTGATTCCCGCAGACTGCAGGTTGAACACCGTGTTGTGCGAATCCGCAGGCCCACCGTGGCCGTAGGCCAGCAAGGTATACCGCCCGGTCGGCAGGTCGCTGAGGGTCACCCGCACAGCCCCCACCGGCGGATTGGGCTGGAGGAAGAT
>JAIXZE010000134.1 GCA_027489875.1 Verrucomicrobiales bacterium | reverse complement strand
AGATCCGTGGAGATCTCGATGCCGATGCGTTGACCGGCGGGGCCGGTGAGGCGGAGGCGGGCACGGGCGAGTTCATCGCCGGGTCGGCCGATGAATCCGATGCGCGGGATGCGCGCGTCGTTGTTGGCGATCAGGAGTTGGGCGCTGGAGCGGGCTCCGAGGGTTGCGCCGGCGGCGGACGGGGTCGCGATCGCGAGGTTGAGTTCCGCTGCTTCGGTGGACTCGAAGAGGGCGTCGTCGAAGACGGGGACCACGACCTGGGCGAGGCGTTGGTCGGGCGTGAAGTCGAGGACGATCGGGGCCGGGGAGTATTCCAGGCCCGGGATGGCGCCACCCGGCACCGGGGTGCTGCTGACGACGATCCGGACGGAGCCGTTCAGGCCTCCGGAACGTTCGACGAAGAGCCGGCGGACGAAGGTGCCGTCCTCGTTGATCTCCAGTTGCGGAGCGCTGAAGGCAAAGGTGCCCGCGCGATCATCGTCCTCGACGACGACGGTGGTCGTGGTTTTGGAGCCGGTGACGGCACCGTCCGGTGATCCTGGAGCAACGCGGAGCGTGACATGGAAGGATTCCTCGGGTTCCGGGGTGGTGTTGTCGACGATCAGGCTGGCGAGATCGACCGTCTTCACCAATTCGCCGTCGGCGAAATCAACGAAGAGTTCGGAAGTGGCGTAATCCGACGGCGCGGTGGCCGTGCCGGGAGCCAGCGAGAGCGTGACGCGGACCAGTCCGGAGTTGCCGTCGTTCCGGAGGAGGGTCAGCGGGGTGATGACGATGCCGTTCTCGACCACGCGTGGGGACTCCTGGCTGATCGAGAAGGTGCCGGGGCGGGTTTCGGTGCCGAGCAGGTCACCGGACGGGGCTTCCTCGACCTGCTTGTCGAAGTTGTCGCCCGTGTTCCGTGCGAGGACCTCGGTTTCGCTCTGGAGGCCGGCGGCGGCGTCGGAAAGATCTTCCGTGGTGGAGCCCTGGACGACGGTCTGGATTCGGGCGATGAGCTCGGCGATCTCGAGGGGTTCCCCCGACTCGGCGGCATCCTCCTTGGCCTGGTTGCCGCCAGCGATGACCTCGGATGCGGCGTTTGCGAATTCCTCGCTGAACTCGAGTCCTTCGCGATCCACGGAGGCAGTGACGAGATCAAGGATCACCTGCGGTTCGGTGAGGTCGATCGGTTCCTCTTCCAGCAGGGCTTCGGCGAGGACATCGAGCACCGATTTCGGCGCGGTGACCGATCCGCCGGCGGCGGAGTCGATGATCGAGGTGATCTGGATCAGCGTGTCCTGCACCTGTGCGGCGGCACTGAGCAAAGCAGCGGCACCGGGATCGCCATCGGCAGCGGCTGCGATGGGATCAACCTGGGTGACGGCAGTGCCTTCGGGGAGTCCGAGGGAACGGGCGACGATGGCTTCGGCGTCCTGCACAGAGAGGGCGCTGTTTCCGGATTGCAGCGCGTCCACGAGGCTGGAGAGCGGTCCGAGCACCTCGGAACCGACGGGGCCGATGGCGGGGATGTCCGAGACGAGACCGGTCGAGATGTCGATGCCTCCGAGACGGACGAGGCGGCCTTCGGCGGCGTCGATCCGGCCATTCTTGTTGGTGTCGAAGCGGCCGAGGGGGATGTCGAGATCGAAGCGGCCGACTTCGTCGGTGACGGCGAAGGGTTCGCCGGGGTCCTGGTTTCCGTTGCGGTTCGCGTCGAAGAAGACGGTGGCGCCGACGATGTAGCCGTCGACGGCGACGCCGGCGAGTTCGACGGGTTCATCCACGTCGAGGGTGGCCTCCGGGGTGGTGACTTCGCCGTAGGGATTGCGGACGCGCACGGAGTAGCGGGCGGCATCGGCGGTGGAGGCGCTGGGAATCGAATGGGTCGGGGTGAGCGCACCTGGGATTGGTGTGCCGTTGCGGAACCATTGGTAATCGAGCGGGCCCGTGCCATCCGCCACAACGCTGAAGTGGACCGCTTCCCCAGCGGTGGCCACGACGGAGCCAGGGGCTTCGATCAGGGTGGGCCGGGTGACGACGGTGAGGGGTGCGGGCACGGAATCGACGAAGCCCGCGAAGTTCGAGACGCGGGCCCGGTAGGTGGCGGCGTCGGTGACGAGGAGGCTTGGCAGCGTGAGGCTCGGCGACGAGGCACCCGGGATGACGGCATCGTTGCGATACCAGGCGTAGGTCAGGGGCCCGGCACCGGTGGCCTGCAGGGAGAATTCCGCCGTCTCACCGGCGATGCGGGTGATGGGGATCGGGTTGGCGGTGATCTGCGGCAGGGCGATGACAGCCAGGGTCACGGGCGTGGAGACGATGGACCCGCCTGGTCCAGTGATCCGGACGGAGTAATCGCCGGAGTCCGGCGGTGTGGCGTTGGGCTGCTCCAGGACGCTGGAGATCTCACCCGGGATGGCGGATCCATTCTTCAGCCATTGGAAGGCGAGGGGCCCGGTGCCGGTGGCCTCGACTTCGAAGCGTGCGGATTGGCCGGCAGCGATGGTGAGCGGTTGGGGCGCACGGGTGATCGAGGGCGGCACGAGCACGGTGACGAGGGCAGGCGCGCTGGTCGTGGCTCCCACCCAATTGACGGCGGTGAGTCGGTATTCGCCGGCGTCCGCAAGGGTGGCCGACGGAAGCATGAGGGCGGTGCCGGTGGCATCGGGGATACGCGTCTCACCGCGGAACCAGGCGACGGTCAACGGGCCGGAGCCGCTCACGCCGGCAGACAGGGCGAGAGGTTGGCCGAGGATGACGGACGTGGGGCTTGGTTGGAGGGTGATCTGCGGTGCCGTCCATTGATGGAGCGAGAACGGGAGCAGGCCGTTCAATGCCACCGGAAACGATGGGGGTGTTCCCAGGTTGCCGAGGACACCGCTGACCAGTGCGGAGATTCCGACCGGGTGACCTGCGGCGACCGCGGATTCGAAGGTGGGCCCGGCCGACAGTTCCCAGACGCGGACCTGTAGAAACGCGGTGGTTCCGGGAGCCAGATCGGGAATGGATCGCACGCCGCCAATCCAGTAACCGGCGGCGGACCCGGTTCCGAAGAGGGTCGCGCCGGGAACGGCCTTGAGGGTGTCCGCGGTGGCACCGGCGTAGAGTTGGGCGAGATGGCCGGGACCGGCGATGAGGGTGGTGCCGTCCGTATCGGTGACGGGCGTGCGCAGGGCGACATTGCTGAACTGGACGGTGCCACCGGAACCGGTGACGACGACGATGGCCGTGTCAGAAATGGCCTGGCCGTACGGGTTGGTGGCCACGAGGCGATAGGTCCCGGAGTGATCCGCGGTTGTGGCGAGAACCCGCAGGGTCCGGTTCGTTGCGCCCGGTAGCGGTGCGCCATTCCGTTGCCATTGGAGGAAGATCGGGGCAGCTCCGCCGAGTTCCGTCGAAAGGTCGAGGGGTGCGCCGGCGGCGAGGTTCACCGAAGCGGGTTGGGTGATGAAGAACGGCTGGGCGAGGACAGTCAGGCTGGCGTCCTGGGAGGTTTCTGAACCGGCGGCGTTCGAGACAAACACTGAGTACGTGCCGGCATCGCCGATCTGCGTCGAGGGAATGAGCAGGGTACGCGATTGGGCACCGGGGATGTCACTGCCGCCGCGTCGCCATTGGTAGCTCAGCGGTTCGGAGCCCGAGGCGGAAACCTCGAACTGCGCGGCTGCGCCTGCGACCGCCGTCAGCCCCTGGGGTTGGGTGGTGATCCGGGGCGGGGTGAGCACGTTGACCCGGGCGGATTCGGCGACTGCGACGCCAACCCAATTGGCGGCGTGCACGCCATAGAGACCGGCGTCACCGGTCGTGACCGCAGGGATCACCAGGGTTGGCCCTGTCTCAGGGAGGAGGGAGCCGTTCCGGGTCCATACGAAGCGGAGCGGCGCGGTGCCAACCGCGTTGACGCTCAGGCGCAGTTCGCGCCCGAGGACGACATCGGTGGAAGTGGGACTGGAGACGATCGCTGGGGCGGTCCAGAGCTGCATCTGGAACGGCAGGATTCCGGCGAGCGTGGCGGGGAAACTGGGAGGGACTCCCACGCCGCCGAGGGTTGCAGCGATGGCGCTGGAGATTCCCACCGGACGGCCCGCTGCCAACGCCTCATGGAAGGTTGGGCCAGCGGCGGTTTCCCAGACGCGGACCTGGAGGAACGCGGGTGAACCGGCGGCAATGAACGGGATGTTTCGCACGCCACCGCGCCAGAAGCCCGCGGCAGCCCCGGTGGCGAAGGGCACCACACCCGCAACGGGTTGGAGCGATTCAGGGGAGGTGCCCGCATAGAGTTGGGCGAGGAATCCATCCCCCTCGAGCAACGTGGTTCCGTCGGCGGCGGAAACCGGAACGCGAAGGTTGGCGTTGCTGAATTGGACACTGCCGCCGGGCGGCGTGACCACGACGACCGCAAACCGGCTGAGGACGCTGCCCGCCGCATTGGAGACGCGGACGCGATACGAACCCGAGACTTCGGCACCCGCCGCCGGGACCGTGAAGTCGAACCCGGTCGCGCCCGGGATGGCGCGCCCATTGAATTCCCATTGGTACTGGAGCGGGCCCGTTCCGTCGGCTTCCACAGCGACTCCGGCCAGTTGCCCGGCGAGGACTGTGAGGTCGGAGGGTTGTGTCACGATCGAGGGCGGGACGACGACGTTCAGGATGGCGGCCGGCGTGGAGACGATGGACCCGCCGGCATTGGACACCTGCACGGTGTACTCACCTGCGGCGGCGGGGCCTGCCGCGGGAATCTGGAGGAGGGGGCCAGTGGCGAAGGCGATGTTCTGCCCGTTGCGACGCCACTGGAAGGCGAGGGGAGCGGAACCGGTGGCCTCGACACTGAACTGCGCCGGTGCGCCGGCAACGACCGTCAGGGATTGCGGCAGCGTGGTGAAGGACGGCGGAACGATGACCTGGACCGCAACCGGACCGGAAACGGCTTCGCCGAATCCATTGCGGATGGTGACGAGGTAGTCCCCGGCGTCGCCCGGTTGGGCGCTGGGGATCTGGAGGGTCCGGCCGGT
>JAIXZE010000354.1 GCA_027489875.1 Verrucomicrobiales bacterium | reverse complement strand
GTGGCGACGTCCTCGTCGCCTTGGGAAAAGTTTGGAGAGGGCAACGAGGACGTTGCCGCCCCGTCGCGGATGTAATCAGTGACATGATTCCCCCGCAGCAGGCGAATCCACGAAAAGGGGCTTGCCTGCGGGCACAATGAAGGAGGAGAACAATCTGTAAGGAGTATCATGACAAAATCCCCCTGCAAATCCCGGACGCTCGCCCTTCCACTCAGCTGCCTGCTTTCGATCGCTGCCGCAACACCAGCGCTGGCGCAAACGTACAACCAAGTCCAGACCTTCCCGTTCAACATCAGCAATTCGGCATCGTCGGGTCCTCTGACCGTCGTCAATTCAGGTGATTTCACCGCCACGGCACAACCGTTCAATCCAGCCTCGGGGGAGTTGATCTCGTTTGAGATTGCATGGGATGTCGATTTCACGGGCTCGGGAATTGCCACTGTGGACAATGCAAACCTCAGCGGCAGCGCGGGCGGGAGCTACGCTCTTGGGGGCATTGGTTACGGAGGTACCGGAAATGGGAACGGAGACAATGGCCTCCAGAACGAGGCGGTCTCGTTCAATTTCAATGTCGCCGAAACGCACACCTTTGTGGTGAACAACTTAACCGTTGGTGTCGAAACAGATATGTTGGCGGTTATCCTTGGAGGGGCATCCTTTCCGCTCCTCTGGGATGCAGACTACGTGCTCACGGGAGGCGACGTGTCTCTCCTGTCCGGAACTGCCATCGGCAGTGTCCGGCTTACGTACACCTACCTTCCCGAGGCCTCGACCAACGCTGCCATGGGACTGGCCTTCGTGGCGGTCGGCGGCGTGGTCTGGCGTCGGCGCCAATCCACCGCGAAGTCCTGATCGCATCCTGAGAGGATCCGGAGCGGCGACCGGGAGGTCGCCATTCCGGAGACTTACCCAACGAGGGAGATTTCCGGATCCACCTCGGAAAACGGACGCCCTGCAGAAAATGTCTCTTGCGGGTTGAAGGAAACAGCATAGGAGGACGAGTCAGGAAAAGAATGACAACCCAATCACTCGGAATCCCCCGCCTTCCACTGCATCTCGGCTGCCTGCTTTCGCTCGCTGCCGCAACATCAGCGCTGGCACAAACCTACACCCAAACCCAGACCTTCCCGTTCAACTTCAGCAATTCTGGCAGCACCCTTCCCCTGACCATTGCCAATTATGGGGATTTTTCCGCTATGGCCCAGCCATTCAACCCGGCGCTGGGGACGTTGGTCTCGTTTGCCGCCGTGTGGAGAATTAACCTCAGAGCCTCTGGAGTCGTCGACGCTGACAACGGCAACTTCAGCACCTCAGAGGGGGGCGACTTCAAGCTTGCGGGCATTAGCTATAGCGCGGACAGCAACAGCGATAGCAACATGGGCTATGAGGATGAAGTTATCACACTCGGATTCCGTATTTCTGACACACCCGAGTTCCTCGTAAGCGAGTCAGGTGTTTTCTACAACCCTGGCTTGCTGGCCGCGGTCACCGGGGCTGCCCCGTTTACGCTCCTGTGGGATTCTGATTACAGGATCTCAGGAAGCGACATGCGTTCCGTTACGGGTACCGCCATCGGCAGCGTGACGCTTACGTACACCTACCTCCCCGAAGCCTCGACCAACGCCGCCATGGGGCTCGCCTTCGTGGCGGTCGGCGGCGTGGTCTGGCGGCGGCGTCGCCAAGGCGCGGCAGCCGAAGTTACCCAAGCCGCGACAAAGTAATGGCGGCCTGTGGCGGTGGGCGTATAAAGGCCGGCATCGCCTTGATGTTCCCCCCGCCATGAAAAACACCCCGATCTTCCGGAAACCAGCCGCGTTCACCCTGATCGAGCTGCTGGTGGTCGTTGCCATCATCGCCATCCTTGCCGGGATGCTGCTGCCCGCCCTGTCCAAGGCAAAATCCAAGGCGATCAAGACCCTCTGCACCTCCAACGGCAAGCAGTGGGGCATCGCCGTCAGCATGTACGCCGGCGACAACAACAACGCCTTCCCTGACAACAGCGGCGGTGCCGGATTCTCCTGGATGATGCCGTCCATGAGCAACTTCTGGAACGGCTACCTGATCCGGAACCGTCGCACGACCGCCCGGAACGCCCGCCCCCAGAACGACGTCCTGTTCTGCCCCGACGACCTGTGGCACCGGGCCGCCGAGCGAGGGATGATCGCCAACGACAACACCGCCCAGCTCCTCGGGTACTTCTATCTCCCGGGGCGACGCGCAGGCGACGCCGACGTCACCGGGGGTGCGCAAGGCACGGCGGATTGGTTCTTCCGCAAGAAGCTGGACGGTCCGTTCGCGGCGGCCCCGATCCTGATCGACCGCCTGCAGGCCGTGGGCTCGAAGACCACGAACATCTACGACACCCGGCTTTCCTGGAGCACTGACTTCGATGGCAAGAAGGTCCTGACCTCGGTGCACCGCATCGGGCGCGGCGCTCCCGAAGGCGGCAACTTTACCTTCGAGGATGGCCACACGGAGTGGATCAAGGGCCAGCGCGTGTCCCTCGGTTCCGACTACGGCGGGTGGCAGATCTTCTTCAAGATCCCGATCGAGACGCGTTGATCCGCGCCGGGAACTTCCGTTCGGGAACCGACCAACGAGCGAGCACTTCCATGCAGATCCACGTCGCCGTCCAGGGTGAGCAACAAGGCCCCTTTGACCTGGACACCCTCAACCAACGGATCGCCAACGGATCCATCCAGCCGGTGTCGGCCCTTGCCTGGTACGAAGGGCGGGACGGTTGGATTCCCATCGCTGAGGTGCCGGGAGTGATCCTTCCCGCCCATCTGACTCCGCCCTCGTTGCCTCGGGCCACTCCCTCGGGTTCAACGGCCGATGCCACCGGCGGCATCATCCCCTACAAGAACGCGCGTGCCTTGGCCGCGTATTACTTGGGGATCTTTGGGTTGATTCCGTTCTTCGGGGTCCTTCTGGCGATCCCGGCGGTCATCATCGGGATCCTCGGCCTGTCATTCCGCCGAAAGAATCCCAGTGCCAAGGGTGCTGTCCACGCATGGGTCGGGATCGTCTGTGGCGGCCTCTCCATCGCCTACCACCTCGGCGCTGTGGCTCTCATGGTCAACTCTGCCGCCGGTGTCGGGAACTGAGGGGGGGGGTGGCCGGGTGAGGGCACCCGGCCTTCAGCCCCGTGGATTGTAGGCCGCGTGCCCCCACGCGGCGGAATCATGGACACCGCCGGGCGAGGGCACAGAGGGGGAGCTGTCAGTGCAGGAGCTTCAAACTTGAAACTCCCTGCCCCTCACTTCCCAAACACCGCGTGCTTGGGATCGCCGCCGGATTGCAGGTAGGCGACGAGGTTCAGCACCTCATCGGCATTCAATCCGTTGATGAGGCCGGCGGGCATGAGCGAAACCGGGTAGGGCTTGCGGCCCTTCACCTGATCCATCGCCACCGTGGTCGCTTCATCCGGGTTCCGCGGATCGGCCAGCACCACGAGCTTCCCGTTCTCCGGATACGCGCGTCCCACCAGTGTGGAACCATCGGCGAGCGTGATCTCCTCGGTGCCGTATTGGTCGGAGATGACCTTCGACGGCTCGATGATGTTCTCCATCAGGTCACGCAGCGTGTACCGGGAGGCGACGCCCGTGAGGTCGGGTCCCAGGCCGCCGCCGGCCCCGTTGAACCGATGGCAGGTGGCGCAACCCGTGGAATGATACATCGCGCGACCATTTTCGAAGTCCCGGTTCTTCACGCCGCCACCGGCGAGCGTCAGCACCTGATCGATGGTGTACGAACGGCCCGGTCCCTTGGGCGCGGCAAACTGGGGATCCGCACCCGCGGCCTTGGCCGTCGAGAGCGCGGTCATCGCCGCCTTCTCGTCCGGATTGGTGATGGTGGCGAGGGCGTCCTTCCGGATGTTCTCGAGGAATCCACGGAAGCTGTTGCCGCCCTGCCACGGCGCGGTGCGCGGGAACCAGGCAAAGAACGACTTCCTCAGCGCGGGCGTCCATCCCACCTTGGCCTCGCGCAGGATGTACGCGAAGGCGATCTGCTCCTGGTTGGGCCGGCTGTTGGCGGCCTGTGAGAACGCCGTGGCATACCCCTTGTTCCGCTCGAGCAACGCGTCGCTTGCGTACTTCAGGTCCGCGTCATTCGCCGTCAGCATCAACGGCACGGTCTTCGCCACCACGCCCGGCGCGCCGATGTTCACCAGCGTCCCCGCCAGCTCCCGGTTCATCGACCGGCTCTTCGACGGATACATCGCATCCAGACGTCGGATCACCGCGTCGCGAACGGATCCCTCGGGCTGCCCCAGTCGGATCAACGTCAGCTGGTAAGCGCGGATGGCGGCCAACTGGGCCGCCTCGTCGAGCTTCGCAAAGTCCAGGCCGTTCAACAGGCCCAGCAACCGGTCCCGATGCTCGGGCGTCCCGATGCGTGCCAGCGCCACCGCCCCTTCGATCACCGCCCACGGACGCTTCTCCGCAAACACGCGATCGGCCCACGCCGCCACCGGCTGCCGCTCAATGGCCACCCGCGCCGCATACCGGACCCAACGATCCTCATGCGCCAGATGCGGCCAGGCCTTGCCGACTGCTGCAGGGCCGGTGCCCTCGTCATGCAGGGTTTCCAGCTCGTTCCGCAGCGCGTGCGCCGGCGTCGGCTTGAGGGCTGCCACCGCAGCCGTGCTCTCCGTCCCGGTGTAGGTCACCCGGTAGACGGCGGACTGCGTCCCGCGCCCGCCAATCGCAAAGTACATGGCTCCGTCTGCCGGATGGATGAGGACGTCGGTCAGCGGCAACGGCCGGCCGCTCACGAACTCTTCCTTCTCCGCCTTGTACCCCGCGCCGTCCGGCGTGAGGTGGATGGCGTACATCGTTCCGTAGGTCCAATCGTTGGCGAAGATCGCGTGCTGATACCGCGCCGGAAACTTCGCGCCCTGTCCCGAAACCACACCGGTCGGACTTCCCGGCCCGATGTCGACCATTCCCGGAAGGCTGTCGGGATAATAAGTCGGCCACTTGCCTGCGCCGGAACGCCACCCGAGATCACTGCCGCTCGGGGCCATGCAGATGCGCGTGGGACGGTACCACGGCGCTCCCGCGTCCCATTCCATGTCGGAATCGTAGGTGAACAGGTCGCCCAGCGAATTGAAGGCGATGTCGTACTGGTTGCGGTAGCCGTAGCTGACGAGTTCGAACGTCTTGCCGTCGGGATCGGTGCGGACGATGTACCCGCCCGGAGCCAGGATTCCGCGCGCGTGGCCGTTGGCATCCCACAGGCGGGTGACGACCTGATCCTCATTCCAGGCCCGTGCGGCCCGGGAGAGCTCCATCTTCTCCGGGAGCTTGGTGTGGTTGCCGATGGCCATGTAGAGCGACTTGCCATCGGGCGAAAGGACGATGCCATGCGGCCCGTGTTCGCCACCGCCGTCGATGCGGCGCAGCAGCTTTTCCTCGTCGTACTGGTCGTCGCCGTCGGTGTCGTGCAACCGCCACAGGCCTTGGCGGCCACCCTGTTCGTTGACCATCACGTACAGATGGCCGAAGGCGTGCAGGAGACCATGCGCGCCGCCCACGGAATTGGTCAGCTTCTCGACCTTCGCGGCGGCACCCGCCGTCGGCAGCGTCAGCCGGAAAAGGCCACCACCCTGATCGCACGCCAAGAGGCGGCCCTTCGGGTCCACCGTCATGCTGACCCACGATCCTTCGTCTGACTTGGGCACGGCATGGATTAACTCCACCCTGAATCCAGGCCGGACCTGGATTTCCTCCACGGCCGTCACCTGCGGCGGACCTCCCGGAACCCCTGCACCGGCGAGCGCGTCGCCCCAGGGCTCATCACCGTACTTCGCCAGCACCTTGGCGGGTTTCCAGTCGCCACGGCCGGGAACCACCGCTTCCCACTTCCCGTCCGTATCGACCACCGTCTCCTTGCCATCGGCCGTCTTCAGCCGCAGTCGCGCCACCAAGCCGGCCTGGCCGCCCTCATTCTTGCCTTCGACGCGAAGCTCATGTTTTCCGGGCGTCAGTTTCTTCGTGAGGTTGACCTTGGAAGGCGCATTCCAATCCGCGTTCGTCAGCACGCCCTGACCGTCCAGATAAACCTTCGCCCCGTTGTCACAGGTCAGGAAGAGCACGCCCTCCTTGAGATTGGCGGGGACTTCAAACGTGCGGCGCATGCTGGCGGCCGCGTCGCTTCCAGGGCCTTCCGCCCAGATCCAGCTTGTCTCGGCCTGGACCATGGAACAACCCAGGCCCAGGAGGCCTGAAACCAACGCTGTCGTGCGTGCAATCCGTAGAATGGGTGGCATCCGCCTACCAACGCCCGAAACGATTCCCATATTCAAGCCAGGACTCACGCCAGGGTCAGGCCGATGGGGAGTTGCCAGTTCCCAGTTCCCAGTGCCCAGTTCTCCCCCAGCCTCCTCCTCCCGAGGTCCGATACCGCCACTCCCATCCCCTGCCTAAAACCGCCCCATGCAAACGTTGGATCAACCCGGCGCGACGCCCCATGGATGGTCCGTGGACATCGTCGAATCCGGTCCGAGCGGCACGATCACCTATCGCGAACCGGGGTGTTCGCTGGGGTGCTACTGGGAGTTCGGCGGAGGCGAGACCCTCGCCATCGTTTCGGTCGATTCCCAGGCCATCTGGGACACGAACCACCCCTGGACCCGGGGCCGCCGTGCCGAAATCCTCCAACGCATCGCCAGCGAAGTCCTCCGGCAGAAGGCCCCGAGCCACGCCGCCCAGATCGACGACGCGGGCGGATCCATCCGGATCGTTCCGCGCTCCGGCAAACCTCCGATCGTCCCACCGCCTCGCCCACGTCCCCCTCAAACATTCCTCCACTACAAGCAGCGCATCATGGGAATCCTCGCCATCGCCGTCCTCGCCTTGGGTACCGTCGCCGTTGGGGCCAAGAGCCTCTTCTCCATTCGCAGCTCCCACGGCTCCCCCCTGGGCGATTCCGTCCGCACACCCGAGGGCATCGCCACGCTCATCCAGACCCAGGAACCCTACCTTCCGTCCCTCCACCGGAACCCCGAGAAGGATCGGTACCGGATCGCCCTTCACCACCAACCGACCTCCGAGTCTGCCAAACCCCGGATCATTCCCATCGCCCGTGGCGTGCAAGCCCGGGAATTCGCGTGGACCCGGATCCTCGGCTCCGATGGCCAACACGTCTGGTGCAATGTCCAGGGCCTGGTGGGCGTGAACATCGCCACCGGAGAACTCATCCGCGCCGACGATCTCCGGAAGGCCAATCCCGGTTTCAACGAAGACTGGAACGATCCCCGTCGCCTGTCCTGCACCGACCAACTCCGCGCCTCCACCACCGATCGTTCGATCGTCCTCGCCGTGGATCCAAACACCCTCCGGGTCTCGCGCACGGACGCACCCAAACCTTCCGGACGCCTGCCCTTCGATCCGAAGCCCGAACACTTCCTCGCCTTCGCCGTACGCCCCGCCTCCAACCAATGGCTCAGCCTTTTGTCTCAGGCGCAGGCAACCGGATCGTTCAAGCCCGGTTCGCGCCTCTCACTGGCCGACCGCGCTGAATCCGTCCGCGAACCACGCCATCTCCACCGTGGAACCCTTGGCCCCGAACTCGGCCGCGGATACCGCGAGATCATCTCGCTCACGCCCGCCTCCGACCGGATCTTCGCCAACGCCGCATTCATCCGCACCGACGTGGACGCCGCTCCGGTCCGCCTCACGGCACCGGACGGTTTCCTGGTGGCCTACAGCTCCGACACCAACACGCAGGCCCTGTTGAAGATAGCCCGCGTGGACACCAACGGAACGGTGGTGTGGGACGCCGAAACCGGTCTCGACCGCTTCCAGCTCCGCCAGATCCTGCCCGACGCGCGCTGCATCGCCTTCGTCGGTACCCGGCTGCCCATTCCCAACAAGGTTTCCGAACCCCTCCTCGTCCGCATCGACACCGCCACCGGCAAGGTGATCACCACCTCCCTCTGGCAATGACCAGGAAGTGACCAAGGACGGGGTGGCGACGTCCCCGTCGCCCAAGGCCAGAGCCCTCCCCATGGCAAAGAAGCCATTGCCGCACTGACCAGGAACGGGGTGGCGACGTCCTCGTCGCCCTTCAAGAGCCGTTCCAATGGCGATGAGGACATCGCCGCTCCGCTTCAGGACGGGGTGGCGACGTCCCCGTCGCCCCGGTCGATGGGCACATCCTCAAAGCCCCCCCATCCCCACTCACACCCCCACCAACTCGCGGATCGGCGTGCCACCATCCGTCAACGGCCGCGGCCGCCCCAACGGATCCACAAACTCCGCGCTCGGCGAAAGCCCCAGCAGATGGAACACCGTCGCCGCCAGATCCCGCGGACGGATCGGACGCGAATCCGGCAGCCCGCCAATCCGATCGCTCGCACCGATGATCTGTCCGCCCGGAATACCTGCCCCCGCCAGCGCGATCGAAAAGCATGCCCCCCAATGATCGCGTCCGCCCACGGCATTGATCTTGGGCGACCGCCCGAACTCCCCCATCGCGATCACCAACGTCTCATCCAGCAACCCACGGTCCCGAAGATCCTCGATCAACGTCGCGAACGTGCGGTCGAATTGCGGACACAACACATCCCGCACCCGGCTCGCGTTCGACGCGTGCGTGTCCCACAACGGGCTTCCCGCCACCTCGGCCTTGCCCTCCCGCGGCCAGTTCACCTGCACCAGGCGCGTTCCCGCTTCCACCAGGCGCCGCGCCAACAGGACGCTCTGTCCGAACTTGTGCGCCCCATACGAAGCCCGCAGCGCCGGCGATTCGCGCTCCAGTTCAAACGCCCGCCGGCTCGCCTCCGCGTGCAACAGTTCAAACGCCTTCCGTTGCGAATGATCCCATCCGGTTACCGGCGCGCTTGCCTCGCCCGCGCGGAAATGGGCGTTCAACTGCGACAACAACGCGTGTCGATCCTGCAACCGCACCTCCGACAACCCCGCCTGCCGGCTCAACCCCTCGATCTGCATCGGCAGCACCGTCGGGTCGCACCGCATCAGCATTGGATTCCACAGGGGTCCCATCAGCCCGCCGTCCTGTCCAGGCCACAGGATATTGCCGTCGTTCGCCAGCGGTTCCGGCAAAACCACCGATGACATCGGCGACCGCGCGCTCGGCTTCATGGCGCCGATCACCGCTGCCAGGCTCGGCCAGTCCTGCGGTCCCGGCGGCACGTTCTCCGCCTTCGACATCGGCTCGTACCCCGTCAGCATGAACGCCCCGCTCGTCGAGTGCGCGTCGATCTCCGTCGTCATCGACCGGATCACCGAGATCCGGTGCGCCACGCGCGCCGTGTACGGCAACGTCTCGCAAAAGTGCGTTCCCGGAACACTCGTCCGGATCGACCGGAACACATCCCGCACCTCCGCGGGCGCGTCCGGCTTCGGATCGAACGTCTCGTGCTGCGGGGGGCCACCCGCGAGGAAAAGAAGGATGCAGGATTTGGCCCGACCAAAGCTCGCTCCCGCACCACCCGCCACGGCGTCCGAAGCCCGCAGCTTCTGCCCCAGCATCCCCGACAACGACAGCCCGAACGTTCCCAGCCCACCCACGCGGATCCATTCGCGCCGCGAAAGCTGCGGACCCGGACACGGCGGATGCTGTCGGCGATCGTTCATGCGGAGGTGACTTCCAAATCCTCCCCTCCCGGCAGCTGCCCGCAACAACAAGTTTCAGATCCATCACTCCAAAAGCCGGGGTGGCGACGTCCCCGTCGCCGTTCCAAAGCCATTCCCAAGGCGATGAGGACATCGCCGCCCCAATCCTTTCCAAAAGGGGGCAGTGTCAAGAGGTACCCCCTTTCCCCGGCAGCCCCCTGCCCATCGCCCCAACGGGGCAGCCCAGGACAGCCCAGGGCGACGCCCTTGGGTCCGGCCACGCCCGCTCCCCCGTTGCGCCCATTCTCGATTCCTGAGGCTGTTCCCCTTCGCGGCTTCGTGGCTTGGCGGCTTTTCCTTTCCTTGTTCCTTCACAGCCCAAGGCAGCGGAAGCAAAGCCGAAGAGACGCAAAAGGACGGCAACGCCGGCAACGAACCGGGCGAGCGCCGGTGCTCTTCCTCATTTTGAGTTCTTTTCGTTTTTTGCGGCTATCCCTCTCCGCGTCTCCTGACTAACTCACCTGGTTACTCTCCGGGTCGACCGGGTTTTGGGACCCTTCTTTGCGACCAATGAACTGAGGACAAGTTCGTTGAGCCCGAGCCACGAATCTGTAGGCCGGGTGCCCTCACCCGGCGGGATTGGGGATGCGCCGCGTGGGGGCACGCGGCCTTCAATGGGTCGAGGCTGAAGGCCGGGTGCCCTCACCCGGCGCATGCAATGAAGACTGCCAGTTCATTGCTACAAAACACCCTTTCCGCAGAGGGTCGGTTCTTCGCGTGAGCCAATTCCTTTCCCACCCCAAGGCAGATTTCCGTGAACCTTCACGTTGGTCCCGGCATTCGACCCGGTGTTGAGTCCCGTTGTGAACCAGAACGAAGCAGTCCTCGTGGCCCAGGCCCGGTCGGGTGATCCCGACGCCTGGGACCGGCTGCTCGGCGGGTTCCAGCTCCGCCTCTACGTCTATGCCCGCGAACTCCTCCACGACGACGCCTCCGCCCTCGATGCCGTCCAGGAGTCGTTCGTCTCGGCCGTCCGCCACCTCAATTCCCTGCGCGACGACCACAAGTTCGCTTCCTGGATCTTCGGCATCCTCCACCAACGCTGCCTCCAGCAAGCCCGCCGACGCGGCCGCGAATCCCGCTGGGTCGATGCGTCCGCCGAGGCGGCTGAGTCCGCCGCCAACTCCCTCGATCCGCTCCAGCCCGATCCACTCGACGCCCTCCTCCACCGGGAACAAGAAGCCGACTTCCTCGCCACCCTCGCCGCCCTTCCCGAACCTCAGCGTGCCCTCCTGCTCCTGCGTTTCCTCGACAACTTCTCCCTGGATGAAATCGCGGAGATCACCGGTGTTCCGGTCGGCACCGTGAAATCCCGGCTGCACCATGCCCGCACCGCTTTCCGCAAGCTCTGGACCCTGAACCAAACCGCATCATGAAGACACCCCGTCAAGTCCTCCTGGATCGCCACGCCGACGCGCAGCCGGCCCTCGATGCCCTCCGGCAGGCTGTGGTCGGCCCGATGCGTCCTCGTCGTCGCCCGTGGCGGGAACTCCTCTGGCAGGAACTCGTGCTGCCGATCCGACCGCTGTTGGCCGGACTGGCGGTCGCCTGGGCGTTGATCCTCGCGCTGCACCTGACCAGCCGCGGCGCTTCCATCGAGCGCCGCACCCAACCGCTGCCTCCCTCCATCGCCCGCGAGGCTGTCGCACAGCAGCGCATCCTCACTTCACTCCTCGGTCTTCGCCCTTCGGAACCCGCCGAACCCACCGAACCGGCCCAACCCCGCAGCGAACGCCCTCCTTCCGGAAACCTGCATCGTCGCCACACCAAGCCCCTCCTCCAGGCATGAACCCTCCCAACCCATCCGCCACCCCCCCGTCCCAAGGCTGGTCCTGGATCCGACGCCTCCTCGCGACCGGACTCATCCTCGGGACGCTCGTCGGACTTACGATCGCGGTTGAGAACTGGCGCGGCACCCAAGCCCTGAAACAACTGCAGCGCGACCTGCGCGCCGCCGGACTTCCCATGAACCTGGAGGAGGCCGCTCCTTCCCCCGTTCCTGACAACCGCAATCTCGCGATGGCTCCGGGGCTCGAAACCCTCCTCGATTACCGACGCGAAACGCTGGACGTGACCCGCGAGGGGATTCCGTGGGCGGAAGAGATCCAATGGGGGGATCCCGTCGAGTCGGCCCGCCTCAGTGTCGCCACCGTCACGCCTCACGAAACCCGCATCAAGGAACCCCGCAGCACCGACTGGACCCAGGGGAATTCGATCCCGCTCGCCGAATGGCAGGCCTATTACCGGGCCCTCGCCGCACGCACCAACCGCGCCGAAACCGCCGAGCGCTCCAAGGACGGGAAACGACGGTTGCCTGAAGACGTGGCCGCCCGTTACGGCGTTCCGGCCGACCTTTCCCCCCATGGCCTCAACGACTTCTTCCGCTACCGCCGCTATCCTGTCCCGCCGGTGCCGGGCGACCCGGCCGCCGATGTCCTCCAGGCCCTCGAACTCGCCGGTGTCGATGTGGACGTCCTGCAATCCTCCTTGCGAGATCGCCCGGAGTGCCGGTTCCCCCTGCACTACTCCGAGCGTCCCTCGTGGGGCATCCTGCTGCCGCATCTCGCGAAGGTCCGGCAGTTGACCACCTTCCTTCGCCTCCGCGCCTGCGCCCGTCTCGCGGCGAACAACGCCAACGGTGCCCTCCGCGACATTGAACTCGCCCTCCGCCTCACCGAAGGCCTCCGCACCGAACCCCTCCAGATCTCCCAATGGGTGCGCGGTGCCTGCATCCAGAGCTGGCTCCAACCGGTCTGGGAAGGGCTCTCGGCGAACCGCTGGTCACCGGACGAACTCGCCCGCCTCGACCAACTCCTTGCCACCGTCGATCCCCAGTCCGGTGTTTCCGCAGCCCTCCTGGGAGCCCTTCACCTCGGGGACGACAGCCCGATGAACTCCACAGCCCGCGCCCGCCTCCTGGATTTCCAATCCCAACGCCCCGGGCGCGACGAAGCCATCGCCTCCGGAGCCGAGGCCCGCGCGGAAATCCTCATCCAATGGGCTCCCCAAGGCTGGTTCGACCAGAACCGGGTGCGCACCACCCGACGCTACTGGCAGATGCTCTCGAATCATCTCGCCTGGACCGGAACCCCCGCCGTCAGGAACTGGCTCGATCAACCCGACAGTCCCCCCTATACCGCCGGGCCCTATAGCTTCCTCGATCATGATTTCAATCCGAGGCTGTCGTTCCGACGCCTCATTCCCGAGCTGATCCGTTGCACGGCTCGCGTCCACATGGCCCGTACCGCCATCGCCCTCGAACGTTGCCGCCATCGCCGCGGAACCTATCCCGAAACCCTGGCCGAGCTCGTGCCCGAGTTCCTTGCCTCCATCCCCCCCGATCCCATCGACCGCCAACCCCTCCGCTATCGCCGTCTTCCGGACACCGGCGGGTTCGTCCTGTATTCCATCGGCCTGGATGGACGCGATGACGAAGCCCTGATCATCGACGACCGAAGGGATCTCTTCGAACCCCAGGCCCACGGAACGGGCGACTGGGTCTGGCCCCGCCGCGACCTTCCCTGACCCACCTTCCGCTTCGCTCGGGGTGGCGACGTCCCCATCGCCTCTCACTACCCCCCCGAACGGCGATGAAGACATCGCCTCCCCGTTCCAGATCCAGATCCAAGGCCGGGGTGGCGACGTCCCCGTCGCCCTCTCCCAATCACGGCACCCGCCCTACCTCACGCACCCCAGCCCCCACTCGACGCGTCCGCGCATCCCCCAACTCCAGCCGCGCCTCCTCCGCCAACAGCAGCATCCGGCTCAACACCTCCGGCTCCGACCCCGACACATCCGTCGTCTCCCCCGGATCCCGTCGCAGGTTGTAGAGCTCCAGGCCCACCCGGAGTGGTTGGTATCGCGCGGGAACCCCGTTGGTCCCGCCAGGCCCGCCGGCGAGCGTCTGGGAAGTATGCGGCAGGAACAGCTTCCAATCCCCGCTGCGCACCGCGATCAGGTCGCCCTGGTTGTAATAGATGAAGTAGGCCGCGTGGGGATTGGTTGCCCCGGCATCGCCCCGCAGGATCGGCCACACGTCCAGACCATCGATCTTCCGTGGCGGCAGGGCCGCTCCCGCCAACCCTGCCAACGTCGGCAGCACATCAATCGTCATCAACGGCGTGTCGCACACCCGCCCCTTCGGGATCCGACCCGGCCATTGCATCACGCACGGCACCCGGATCCCACCCTCGAAGCTCGTTCCCTTGCCTTCGCGGAACGGTCCGGCCGAACCCGCATGATTCCCGTAGCTCAGCCACGGCCCGTTGTCCGACGTGAACATCACCAGCGTGTCGTCCTCCAGCCCGTGCCGACGCAACGCCTTCAACACCGCGCCCACGGACGCATCGATCTCCTCGATCACATCGCCGAACACACCCCGACGCGACCTTCCGGCATGATCCTTCCCGGCGAAGATCGGCACATGCGGCATCGAATGGGCCAGATACAGGAAGAAGGGTTTTCCCGCGCTCCGTTCGATGAACTGCACCGCGCGCTCCGTGTAGCGTCGCGTCAGCAGCGATTGGTCCGGAGCTTCCTCCACCACGCGGTCTCCCTCGATGATCGGCAACGGCGGATAGGTGCCCACCGGCGCGTTCGGATGACGCGGCCACATGTCATTCGAGTAGGGCAGGCCGAAGTACTCATCGAACCCCTGCCGGACCGGCAGCAGCTCCGGCGGACGCCCCAGATGCCACTTGCCGAACATCGCCGTCGCATACCCGCGCGGCTTGAGCACCTCGGCGATCGTCATCTCGTCGGGGTGCAACCCGATCTTCTGCTTCGGCCCCAGCGCCCCGTGAATGCCCAGCCGGTTCGGATAACAACCCGTCAACAACGCCGCGCGCGACGCCGAACATACCGCCTGCGCCACATAGAACGACGTGAACTTCGTTCCCCGTCGCGCCATCGAGTCGATGTTCGGCGTCCGGATTCCCTTCGCCCCAAAGCACCCCAGATCTCCCCACCCAAGGTCATCGCAGTAGATGAGCACCACGTTGGGAAGCCGGACCGCTTTCGGAGCCGACGCCACTGCCTTCACCGCGCCAACCCCACCCACCCAGAACAACAGCCATCCCAGCACCCAAGCCAGACCCCGCCGCCCACCCAATCCAACCCAGGGAGAATCCATGCCCCCGATGATCCACCGCCACCCCCCTCCCGAAAAGCCCTTCCTCAAGCCCACACTCCTATGGGGCGCACCTTGTCACTGACCCCGCATGACGGGGAGGCGACGTCCCCGTCGCCGTTCCAAAAACCATTCCCAAGGCGATGAGGACATCGCCACCCCGAATCCTCTCCAAGAGGGAGCAGTGTCAAGATTCGCCCACTCCTACCTCCACATCGCTAACGGCGGGGGACAACTCCGGCAGATCTCTCACCCAGCGACGGTCCCCAGTCCCGGAGAGCCGAAAGACGGTAGCCCACGACGTCAGCCGCGGGTTCTCGCACTTGTGGAAGATCGAGACCCAGCGGGGCGAAAGACGCCCTCTGCCTGCCCGACGCAAACCCGATCTCTTCCCCCGCCGCAACGCGGCGCACGGTGACAGCCCAGCAACGGTGGAGCGGAGCGGAACCCTGGGTCACCCCATCCCACGATACCTCGCCCCAACGGGGCGAACGGTGACGACACGCGCCCTGTTCCGTGTGCCCTTTCAGGGCACAGAGAACGTTGTGTGGCGTGGTCCCCGGGGTTCCACCCCGTATTGGCTTTCACCGTTTGCCCCTTCGGGGCACGGCCAAAGCCGTTCTGGCAACTGGCAACTGGCAACTGGCAACTGGGAACTCCTCTGCCCCAATCACCCCAGATCGAACAACAACGCCTCCGTCCCATCGCCCCCCCGGATCCGGTGCTCCCCCGACGTCTCCACCGACGCCCCATCCCCCGATCCCAACTCCACCTCATCCAGCCACACCGGACCCCGGATCAC